>NZ_CAMEFX010000001.1 GCF_945915845.1 uncultured Actinobacillus sp.
ATCTGCACCTTAATTAGTTGGTTGTTTAGTCCAACTTTTGGGGTGCAGATCATTTCACCGCACTTTTTTGCTCTACACAATCTCAACCGGTTTCACAATTTCACTTGGGTAACAACCTAGCACTTTCAAAAACGAGCTATATTCTTTTAACTCATTCAACGCCTGCTGTGTCGCTTCATTATGAATATTTGCCTCAATTTCCAAATAGAACATTTCTTCCCAAGGTTTTCCATAAATCGGACGAGATTCCAATTTGGTCATTTTAATTTGGTGCTTTTTGAACACCAATAACGCATCTACTAACGCCCCGGCTTTTTGCCCGGTTGTCATTAACAACAAAGTTTTGCTGGTAATTTGGGGGGAAACCGTTAAAGGCTCACGAGCGATTACAATAAAACGTGTAATATTATTTGGCTGATTAGCAATATCAGTTTTCAGCACTTTTAAGCCATATAAATGTCCACCATCTTCATTACCCAATGCGGCAATATTCGGTTTATTGAGGCTTGAAACCAACTCCATCGCATGGGAGCTGCTTTCGCAATATTCAATATGCACGCGATCTAAACGTCGAATAAATTGACTACATTGTTGAATCACTTGCGGATGGCTATAAAGTGTATCAATTTGGCTTAAATCATCTTGATCATTGACCAATACACAATGCTTAATCGGATAAGCTAACTCGCCAACTAAAGATAAGTCGGTATGTTGCAATAAGTCATAAACCTCATTGATCGATCCTGAAGTCGTATTCTCCAGTGGCAACACACCAAGATCTGCCTCACCTGACCGGACTTTGTCAAAAACCTGATCAAAGGAAGCGCAACTTAACTCAATAAATTGTTTTTGATAGCGATTAGCATAAGCTCGTGCGGCTAAATTAGAATAGGAGCCGCGTTTACCAAGAAATGCAATATGTACACTATTCTCACGTTGCTCATTAAGCTTATTCTGCAAGTAAGCCTGCTGTGTTAGAACCGAATCTTCGATAATGCGTTGGAAAATCTGGGTCACATATTGTGCATCAAGTTGATAATTTTCACTTTCCGCAAATTTCACTAGCTCTTGTAACAATTGCTGCTCACGCACTTCATCACGTAAAGCTTTTTGCGTGATTTCCTTACTACGCACAACATCATAAGCTAAACGATGACGTTCTGATAATAATTTCAACAAACTACGATCAATACGCGTAATCTGCTGACGAATTTCAGTTAAATCTAATGCCATAAGAATTCCTTAGGAAAAATAAGTGCGGTCATTTTAGCAGATATTTTTTAAAGTTGGCGCAAAAAACCGAACCTTTCGGTTCGGTTAGCCGGGTTATTTATAAATAATTTCCCCTTTCGGTTCAAACTTCGACGCATCAATTGGTGAGTTTTTCTCGAAGAAATCTTTTAATACATCCGCATCAATAAAGCCTGAATCCACATAGGTTGGGTGCGATTTAATATTCGGATAACCATCACCACCTGACGCGCTATAGTTTGGCACAGAAATACGGTATTTTTTGTCCGTACTTAAGGGTTCGCCTTTAATTTTGACATCAGTAACCGTTTTATTTTTGAAGTCAATGATCATGCTAATATCGCCTGTAAATTGCGGATAACCGCCTGAATCAACTTCTTTCAACGCCACCACATTCAAATAATCCTGTAATTCTTTGCCATTGAAATCCACATAGCTTACCGCATTACCAAATGGCATAACGGTTAACACATTGCGATAAGTAATATCGCCATTTTCAATAGAGGCACGAACCACGCCGGAATTCACAATCCCCACATCGGCATTCACACGTGAACGTTGTGATTCGGCAATTAAACGGCCTAAGTTCGTTTGTTGGAAACGCACTATATTACGATCGCCTTCCAACTTGCCTTTCGTTTCGCCCACTTTAACATTAAGCAGTTTACCGCCCTCATCTTGATAATGTTTTAATTTTGCGAGCAATGCTTCATCTTGTGGGATTTCTTCCGTGTAGTAACGATATTCTGTTTTACCGTCCGCCGTTTTAATTTTCTGTTTTAAGTTCACCGGAATTAATTGATAATTCACCAATTTGGTTTCACCATTTTTAAACTCAAAATCAGCCCGACCTAAGAATTTTCCCCATTCCCACGCTTGCATAATCCAAGTACCATTTTGGAAATCAGGGCGACAAGGCTGACCCGGTTTATAATCTTTAATCCATACCCCTTTCTCATCTACACAAACCGCATCATGACTATGGGCACCAACGATCATATCAAAGGCACCTTTATCTAATTTACGTGCCATTGACACATCGCCAGGTGCATTTGAACCAAAATTCCCATCATAATAATAGCCCATATGGGTCAACGCGATTTTGACATCAGGCTTTTCCGATTTATTTAAGTCAGCCAAAACCTTACGTGCGGTTTCTGTTGGATCATCAAAACGCACTTGGTTCATATATTCAGGATTACCCAATTTTGCCGTATCTTCCGTAGTTAATCCCACTACAGCCACTTTCAAACCATTTTTATTTAAAATCGTATAAGGTTTTACTAAAGGTTTCCCTGTTTTGGCGTTAAATACATTCGCCGACAATAATGGAAACTTCGCCCATTTTTCTTGCATATCAAGTAGTTGTAACGGATTATCAAACTCATGATTTCCTAAGGTTACCGCTTCATAACCAATTTCATTCATCGCTTCAATATCAGGACGTGCATTTTGCATATCTGATTCAGGTACACCCGTATTAAAATCCCCCGCATTCAATAAAATCACTGAGCCACCTTTGGCTTCTACTTCTTTCTTAATGCGATCAATCAATGTTTTCTGCGCGGCAAAACCATATTCACCTTTATCATTCGCCCAGAAATGACCGTGAATATCATTATTATGCAGCACGGTGAAATGATAGGTTTTATCTTTTTCATAGGCTTGCGCTGTGGCCGCCATTAACGCGAAAGAAAGTGCGGTGAGTTTGAGTTGTGTTTTCATGTTTTCTCCTTTAAACACTATCGAAAATTTGATGTATATTAGGGTCTTTTATTGAAAGATAAACAGCCCCCTAGAGTGCCATATATAAAATTTGTTTCGCTACGGTATTATCAATATTCTTATGCTCCCCTAAAGGCTGTGGACGATGTTCGGCGAGTTTTTGTAGCACCAGAGAAAATTGACTGTCATCAATACCTAAGTCGCTAAAACGCGTTTTTAAGCCCATTTGTTCAAAAAATTCTCGTGTCTTTTGAATGGCAAATTCTGCGCCTTGCGCGTTGTCACCTTGATAATTGAAAACACGCTGAGCCATTTGGGTGAGTTTCTCTCGTTTGTGTTCAATTTGATGAGTAAACAATGCCGGAACAATGATAGCTAAGGTTTGAGCATGATCCAAACCATAAACCGCTGTCAATTCATGCCCGATTGCATGCGATGACCAGTCGCCAGGCACCCCAACACTCAGAATATCATTTAATCCTTGCGTTGCTGCCCACATCACGTTGGCTCGTGCATCATAATCTATTGGGTTATCCAATAATTTAGACCCATCTTCTAACAGAGTTAATAGTACCCCTTCCGCAAAACGATCTTGAATTTTGCCGTTCACCGGGTAAGTCGCATATTGCTCTAAGGTATGCACAAAGGCATCCACAACCCCATTTGCCGTTTGGCGCGCCGGTAATGAAAATGTTGTTGTTGGATCAAGTATCGCAAATTGTGGGCGTATCAAATCAGAATAAAGTGAAACCTTATCTTGTGTTGCTCGACGACTTACCACGGCTCGATGATTCATTTCTGAGCCTGTTGCCGGCAAAGTCAAAACACAGCCAATAGGAAGTGCGGTCGAAATTGGGGCTTTTTTGTAAGGAATATCCCAGGGTTCACCATCAAAAGGCACGGCGGCTGCAATAAATTTACTACCATCTAAAACGGAACCGCCACCCACGGCAAGGATAAAATCTAATTTTTCTTTGCGTACCAACTCAACCGCTTTCATGAGGGTTTCATATTCCGGATTCGCTTCGATTCCACCAAATTCAATGTAAAAATGCGCGTTAAGTGCCTGTTGTACTTGATCAAATACACCATTCTTCTTAATACTGCCACCACCATAAGTTAATAAAATACGTGCTGTTTTAGGAATAGCAGTGGTTAATGTTGCGATTTGTCCTTTACCAAAATAGGCCTTCGTTGGAAGGTAAAAACTGAAATTACTAATCATATAATATCCTTAGCATCTCGGGGTAACTGCATATGTCGGTAAAAAATAAAAAAGCCATACCAACATGGTATAGCTTTTTATTGTTTTATCAATTAGATAAGCACTTGAGCTGCTGCCACATAACCTTGTGGCACTTCTTCTTTGTCTTCAAAAGTAACAAATTCCCAAGCTTCTTGGTTTTCTAATAATGCACGAAGCAATTTATTATTTAAGCCGTGACCTGATTTATATGCACTAAAATCACCAATAATGTTGAAACCGCACATATATAGATCGCCGATTGAGTCTAGCATTTTGTGACGGACAAGTTCATCTTTGAAACGTAAACCATCTTCATTGAGCACACGGTAGTTATCCAATACGATAGCATTATCCAAACTTCCGCCTAAAGCTAAACCTTGAGATTGAAGATATTCAATATCTTTCATAAACGCAAAGGTGCGTGCGCGACTGATTTGTTGCACAAATTTTTGTGCTGAAAAATCCAATGTGTATTTGCTTAATGATTTTGGAATAGCCGGATGGTTAAAATCAATCACAAAATTTAAACGGAAACCGTTATATGGCTTAATTTCTGCCCATTTATCTCCATCTTCTACACGGACTGTTTTTTTCACGCGAACAAATTTCTTCGCTGCATTTTGCTCTTCAATTCCTGCGTCTAATAACAAATAAACAAAAGGACTCGCGCTACCATCCATAATCGGAATTTCAGGCGCATCGACTTCGATAATGACATTATCAATACCTAAACCGGCTAAAGCCGCATTTAAATGTTCAACTGTTGAAATACGAACACCTTCGTCATTAACCAGTGCAGTACAAAGCATAGTATCACGTACTGCTTTGGCATCTGCCGGGAAATACACCGGAGGATTGAGATCAGTACGACAATAAACCACACCGCTATTGGCAGGTGCAGGACGCAGATTTAAAGTCACTTTGTTACCGCTATGTAAACCAACGCCGGTTACTTTAATACTTTGTTTTAATGTTCTTTGTTTAATCATAATTTATCTCTTACATAATCATGAAAGATTATGAACATATATTACTGATTATTGCCACGCAAAAATGCCGGAGTAAAACGATTATCTTTGTTCAACGAAGTCGGCGCCGTAGATTGAACTTGCTCAGGTTGAACAGGAGAACGCGGTGCTTCTAAAGTAGAATCCACATGCATCGTATCTGAACGAAGCGTTCTCGGTGGAAGTTGAGCTAATTCTTCGTTTGCACCAATTCCTGTTGCAACTAGCGTGACGCGAATCTCACCTTGCATTTCAGGATTTAAACTGGTTCCCACCACAACAGTCGCTTCTTCGGAAGCAAAAGATTTAATGGTATTACCAATAATTTCGTATTCATCTAAGCTTAAATCCAAACCTGATAAAATATTAACAATAACGCCTCGCGCACCGCTTAAATCCACATCTTCCAATAATGGACTTGCTACCGCTTCATTTGCCGCTTTTTCCGCGCGGCCATCATCAGTTTCCCCTTGTGCAATACCTGTCCCCATCATAGCACGTCCCATTTCTGACATAACGGTACTTACGTCCGCAAAGTCCACGTTGATCATGCCCGGAGTTGTAATCATATCTGAAATACCTGTTACTGCATTACGTAACACGTTATTAACGGCAGCAAAGGCATCAATTAATGAGGCACCTTTTGGTAATACTTTCTTTAATTTATCATTTGGAATAACAATTAATGAATCAACATATTGTGATAACGCCTTAATCCCTTGCTCTGCAAAAGACATGCGTTTTTTACCCTCAAATGAGAACGGTTTAGTTACAACAGCAACCGTGAGAATACCTAATTCTTTTGCCACTTGCGCAACAATTGGTGCGGCACCTGTACCTGTACCACCGCCCATACCTGTTGCGATAAAGACCATATTGGCACCTTCTAACATAGCGCGGATAGCATCACGATCTTCTTCTGCCGCTTTTTGTCCGACATTTGGATTGGCTCCTGCACCTAACCCACGTGTCACCTCTGCACCAATCTGAACCGTTTGTTGCACTTTACTTTTACGCAACGCTTGAGCATCTGTATTTACTGCATAGAAAATGATTTCACCATGTTCATCATTTGTTAATGAATCAATACCTAATTCTGCACCATGGTTTTGTAATTGCTCAACCATATGGTTAACGGCATTACCGCCACCACCGCCAACACCAACCACCTTAATCAGCGTGCGACCGACTTCATCATCATAATCATATTGTACAGGTTCAAACATTCGTATTCTCCGTGGAGTTAGATTTCCTAACGCTAAATATTTCTAAATTCTTTCTATTGTAGATTAAAAATCAAAATTTATCAAAATTCTGACCGCACTTTATTGCCAATTTTTTTCAATTTTTTCCAAATTGAACCCAAAACACCTTCACCATTCGCAACTTGAGCTAATAACGGCGTATTTTCTTCATCATTATGATGGGTATATTGTAACAATCCAAGCACTGTTGCATATTGTGGTTTACTCACATAATCCGTTAACCCCGTAATATTGAGTGGGCTACCAACACGAACATGAGAACCAAAAATTTCTGTAGCGCATTTCGCAATATCTTCCATTTGCGCGCCACCGCCTGTTAACACAATACCTGCGATTAAATCATTTTTGATGCCTTTCGAGGCTAACTCTGCCCGTAAAGCAACCAATTCGTGCTGAACCACACGTAACAAATCAGCATAACATTGCGATGTCACTTCCATAATTTGTTTTTTAGTGAACATTCTTGGTGAAGTCCCACCTAAACCTGCTACTTCGACTTTTTTCTTCGCAAAATGTTCCGCTAATTCTTCACTTGGACTAACCGCACTCCCATAATTAATTTTAATACTTTCTGCTTCATGACGAGAGGTTGTTAAACTTTGCGCAACGAAATCAGTAATATCATTACCACCATAAGGAATCACCTTGCTATAACGTAGCGCGCCATTAGTGTAAACCATGATATCCATTGAACCGCCGCCAAAATCAATCATGCAAACGCCTAATTCTTTTTCGTCTTCGGTTAACACGGAATAAGTTGAGGCAAGTCCGGAAAACACCACTTTATCGACTTTTAAACCACAGCTTTCTACTGCTTTTTGTAAATTATTCACCCAAGACTGATGACAACCGATTAAATGAACCTGCGCTTTCAAACGCACGCCCTGAAGCCCTAATGGACTTTTGATATTTTGCTGTTTATCAACGGCATATTCTTGTGGAATCACATGTTGTAAGTTTAGTCCATCCGGCAATTTTACTGATTTTGCGGTATTCATTGCATTATCAATATCATCTTGTGTCACTTCACCGCTGATAATCGGCACAAATCCACTCTCATTAATACTGTGAATATGCTCCCCTGTAATCGCCAAAGTCACCGACATAATGGTGCAATCCGCTACCGACTCTGCATTTTCAATGGCACGTTGAATTGAATTCACCACTGCAGAAAGGTCAGTAATATTCCCTTTATCAATTCCTTTAGACGGGCTACTTCCTACGCCCATAACATTGACCACCCCATCAGGCAAGACTTCGCCGACTACCGCGACAACCTTGGATGTACCAACTTCTAACCCAACAATCGTTTTTGATTCCACCATTTTTGCCATTTTGTTCACTTCACCGTTAACTTAATTATTTTTATTTATCAATAAAACCCACTGATGCCCCGACTTTATAACGTAAATCCACATAATCGATACGTTTGTTTTCAGGAATTTCAATTTGTGGATAAATCGTCACGAAATTATCAATTTTTGTTTTCCATTCCCCACGGCCCAGTTTTAGACGAATATCATTATCAAGCGTAATTTCCCACGCTCCACGTTCATCAATCGATACAGATTTTAAAGCCAACTTTCTCGACTCAAGTTCTTTATAAATTTTATACCATGCTTCAAGGACTTCTGAACTTTTATAATCAGGTCCAAATAAACGTGGCATAGTCGTATTTTTCAGCTTATCAGCAGGTAATTTAAATACCACGCCATCGCTCGATAAAAACTGATCACCATTCCAATAAGCAATGGGTTGATATTCTGATACCACAATACTCAAACGATTAGGCCAGATTTTTCGCACCACCGCCCCTTTAATCCAAGGCATGGATTGAATTTGCTCGCGAATCATATTCACATCTTGACCGAAAAAACCTTTTAGCTCCCCCATTTTCAAAATCATTTCGCGAATATCCGCATTGGTGGTGTACGATGGCGTACCTAATAAAGCAAAGGAACTAATCGGTTTATCATCAAGCTTTTCTAGCCAAGACTGCCAATTTGCATAAGCAAAATACATTATACCTACACATAATAACACAAGTATAGGCTTAATCTGAATGAGGCTTTTGGCATTAAAATCAAAGGATTTCGATTTTTTCTGCGAACTATTGTGCTTAATTACCGCCATTAAACACTCAACTCCAAAATTTTAGCAACCAGTTGCTCAAAGCTAATCCCCACTGTTGCCGCTGATTTCGGGAATAAACTATGGCTAGTCATGCCCGGGGTGGTATTCACTTCAACCAAACGGAAATTGCCTTGACTATCCGTCATCACATCAATACGACTCCAACCGCGACAACCCACGACTTCATAAGCTGTTTTGACTAATTTCTTCAATTCTTCCCAACGAGATTCAGCCATTGGCATTGGACAGACATACTGAGTATTATCCGAAATATATTTTGCATTGTAATCATAAAACTCGCCATCCGGAATAATTTGCACCGCTGGTAATACTTCCCCACCTAATACAGGCACAGTCAATTCATCACCCGCTAACCACTCTTCGATTAATACGGTATCATCATGAGTTAAAGCTAATTCTACTGCAGCTTGCAACTCTTCTACCTTATTCACCTTAGTTAACCCCACACTTGAACCTTCACGTGATGGTTTGACCATTAACGGTAAGCCAAGACGTGCAACTATCGCCTGCGGATCCAAATCAACAACCGTGGTTTTTGTCACAATTTCCATCTCTGCGATAGGCAATCCAAAACCTTTCCACAACATTTTAGTGCGCATTTTATCCATGGTTAATGCTGACGTCATCACACCACAACCTGTATAAGGTAAACCAATTTGTTCAAGCATGCCTTGTACCACACCATCTTCCCCACCGCGACCATGTAAAATATTAAAAGCGCGGTCAAATCCTTGCTCTTTTAGGGTCGCTACGGAGGTTTCTTTCGGATCAATAGGATGGGCGTCATAACCTTGGTGACGTAATGCGGCTAATACTGCCGCCCCAGAATTTAATGAGACTTCACGCTCTGCTGATGTACCGCCTAATAATACGGCAATTTTTTGTTGTTTTAATGGTTTCATTTTTATATTCCGTAAACTGTATTTTTCAATACGTAAAATGCAAAATAAATCAAATACTGTGATATTGGTAACACAGCCTACAATTATTCTTTTGTCCAAAGCTCTACAAGATGACGAGACAAACGACTGACATTGCCCGCACCTTGCGCCAAAATTAAGTCGCCATCCTGTAACACCTGATCCATAATCTCAGGCAATTGACTATGATCAGCCACAAAAATCGGATCCACTTTCCCCAAATTGCGAATTGAACGTGCTAAAGAGCGACTATCTGCCCCAGCAATCGGTGCTTCACCTGCTGCATAAACATCCAACAAAATCAACACATCCACTTGGGAAAGGACTTGTACAAAATCATCGAACAAATCACGTGTACGTGAATAACGATGCGGTTGGAATACCATGACAATACGTTTATTTTCCCAACCGGAACGCGCCGCTTGAATGGTGACACCCACTTCTGTTGGGTGATGTCCATAGTCATCCACCAGCATCACCTTACCGCTTGGACGAATAAACTCGCCTAGTTGGTCGAAACGGCGACCTGCCCCTTGGAAGTCCGCAAGTGCGGTCAAAATCGGATCATTTTCAATGCCCTCTTCCTTCGCTACCGCCAAAGCCGCTGTTGCATTAAGTGCATTATGTTTCCCCGGTACATTTAACAACACATGGATACGTTCACCTGTTGGGGTAATCACATCATAATGCCCCTGAAAACCTGTTTGCTCATAGTTTTCAATACGATAATCCGCCTTTTCACTAAAACCATAAGTTATTACTTGACGACCAACTTGTGGCACTAATTCCATTAACACCGGATCATCCGCACACATCACTGCCAACCCATAAAACGGCAAATTATGTAAGAAATTCACGTAAGTACGTTTCATCTCCTCAAAATCGCCGTGATAGGTATCCATATGATCCGGTTCAATATTCGTGACCACCGATACCATCGGTTGTAAATGTAAGAATGATGCATCACTTTCATCTGCTTCCGCGATAAAATAACGACTCGCCCCTAAATAGGCATTGGTTCCGGCTGATTTCACCAATCCGCCATTCACAAAGGTTGGATCAAGGTTCGCTTGAGTATAAATCATTGAAATCATCGCAGTAGTCGTTGTTTTTCCGTGTGTACCTGCAATGGCAATCCCATGACGGAAACGCATTAATTCTGCCAACATTTGCGCACGTTGAATCACCGGAATACGTTTAGTATGGGCTTCAACAACTTCAACATTATCCGATTTAATGGCACTCGAAACGACCACGACACTTGCATTTTGAACATGCTCAGCAGAATGCCCAATAAAAATATCTGCACCCAAAGAGCTCAAACGCGCCGTCACGGCATTTTCAGCAATATCCGATCCCGTTACTTTATACCCTTCGTTCAGCAACACTTCCGCAATACCGCCCATACCGGCACCGCCAATTCCCACAAAGTGAATTTGCTGAATACGGCGCATACTTGGCACAACCTGTCTAATTTTTTCTTGTTTTTGTTTCATTGTTTTATTCTCTTAAATTGAGCGCAAATCACACGCCCAAAAAATCAATTATTTCGCATTTTCAATAATCACTTCCGCCACACGTTGAGCGGATAATGGCGTGGACATCGCTTTCGCTTTTACTGCCATTTCCAGTAATTTTTCACGGTTTAAACCGGCCACTAAGTTTACCAAAATTTCAGGGTTAAGTTCAGCTTGTTCCACAATTTTTGCAGCGCCGGCATTGGCCAAATAAGTGGCATTTAAATATTGCTGACGATCTTTATGTTGGAAAGGCACAAAAATCGCCGGCGTACCGACCGCCGCTAATTCACACACTGTCAATGCGCCCGAACGACAAATCACCAAATCAGCCCAAGCATAAGCTTCAGCCATATCATCAATAAATTCCGTAATGTTAACCGCGCTTTCAACATTCACCCCTAACTCACGATAAAGTGCGGTGACGTTTTCCACACTTCCGGCCCCCACTTGATGACGTACTTCTAATTTATCCGCCAGTTGCGCGACCATTGGAGGTACGTTCTGATTTAATACGCGCGCCCCTTGACTACCGCCCACCACAAGAATACGCAATTTACCCTGACGTTCGGCAAAGCGTATTTCAGGGGCTGGCATTTGAAATAAATCTGCACGAACAGGATTCCCTACCACTTCCCCATGAGGGAATGCTGTTGGAAAGGCTTGTAACGTACGCTTCGCAATTTTCGACAGCCAAACATTGGTTAAACCGGCCACCGCATTTTGCTCATGTAAAATCACAGGCACGCCACATAATTTCGCAGCAATACCGCCCGGCCCCGACACATAGCCCCCCATTCCCAAAACAGCATCAGGTCGATAAGTTTTAATAATTTTACGGGCTTGCATGACAGCACGAAAAATAGCAAAAGGTGCTTTCAATAACGCTCCTAAACCTTTTCCACGCAACCCGGAAATTTGAATAAAATTAATTTTAATCCCATGTTTTGGTACAAGCTGGGCTTCCATACGATCCGCTGTACCTAACCACTGAATTTCCCAACCCTGTTGTTGAAGATATTGAGAAACGGCAATGGCAGGGAATACATGCCCCCCTGTGCCACCTGCCATGACTAATAATTTCTTGCTCATTTTCTACTTATTCTCATCTATATCATTAATCATCACGCAAATGTGCATGTCCACCACGACTGAGGCGATTTTCATGGTCAATACGTAATAACACCGCAATGCTAATGGTCATAATCACCAGACTCGACCCACCGTAACTCACCAATGGAAAGGTTAAACCTTTGGTTGGTAATAAGCCTAATGCCATACCTAAATTAACAAAGCCTTGGAAAATAATCCAAAAGCTAATTCCAAAAGCAAAAAAGCCTTTAAAACGTTGTTCTAACAGTAAACTTTCACGCCCAATTTTCATCGCACGCAAAACCAATGCCCCCAGCAAAAACACCATGACCAGCACACCAACAAAACCAAATTCTTCGCCAATCACTGCCATTACAAAGTCAGTGTGTGCTTCAGGCAAATACTCCAGTTTTTGGATAGAGTTTCCCAGCCCTTCTCCGGTAAACTCACCGCGACCAAATGCCATTAATGAGTTAGATAACTGGAAACCTGTACCATAAGGGTCTTTGAAGGGATCCATAAAACCTGTAATCCGCTTCATTCGATAGGCTGAAGATAAAACGAGTACCACAAATAAAAAGGCCCCCACGCCAATTAAGCCCACGAACTGCATAATATGTGCCCCAGCCACAAAAAGTAAGCCAAAGGTAATCACAAATAATACAACCGTACTCCCTAAATCAGGTTGCAAGATCAAGAAAATACCGAAGAAACCCATGACCATTAAAGGCTTGAATGCACTCAGTTTTTTGGACCGCACTTCATCGTAACGGCGCGTAAAATAACTAGATAAAAAACAAATTAACGCGAATTTGGCAAATTCTGCCGGCTGAAAATTAAATAGCCCCATTGGAATCCAACGGCGTGCCCCATTAATGGTTTTTCCCACACCGGGAATCAACACCAACAAAAGAAAAAATAAGGCGATACCAAACACCCATGCGTAGCGTTTTTCCCAACGAGCCATAGGAATTTTTAAGAAGAAATACAAAGTAACAAAGGATAACACCAAATAGACCGCATCCCTTGTGGCAAAATAGAAAGGATCATTATACAGGCGCGTTCCCACAGGAATAGACGCCGATGTCACCATAATAAAGCCAATAAAGAGCAAAATCACATACAACCAAAATAACCAACGATCATACAACAGATTACTGGGTGTGACCGTTGTCCAACGCTGCCAACTCGCTTTAAATTCTTCAAATAATCGCATGACTTATCCTAATTTCGCTAAACGCGTAAATTCTTCACCGCGCTTTTCAAAAGAAGTAAATTGATCCAAACTGGCACAAGCGGGTGAAAGCAACACCATATCCCCTGATTTTAATGTTGGACGTAAGGCATTAATCCCTTGTTCCATGGTGTCAAATAATTGGCTTTGTGGTGATAATTTCGCCAACGCCGCCCCATCTTGTCCAAAGCAATAACAGAAATAATTCGGTTTGTTAATAAGCTTAGCTAACTCGCTAAAATCCGCCCCTTTACCGTCTCCACCTAATAATAGATGAAGATTCCCCTCGACTTGCAAGCCGGTTAATGCCGCAACGGTACTCCCTACATTCGTTGCTTTACTGTCATTAATCCAACGCACACCCTTGTCAAAATGTGCCACTTGGAAACGATGATCTAAACCACCAAATGTACGAAGTGCGACTTGAATAGCCGGGGTTTTTACGCCTACCGCTTGAACCAGTGCAATCGAAGCCAAGGCATTCATATAATTATGACGACCTGTAATCAACATATCATCCACAGGCAAAATCATCTCCTCTTTTGCCATGAGAAACTGTTTGCCATTCTCCGTTTTTAACCAGTAATCCGCATCATGTTCACCAAAACTCAACTGTATCTGCGCACTTTGTTTATCGTCTTCAAGCGTTAAAGGATCTTCTGCATTTACAATCGCCGTTTTAGCATTGATATAAATATTGAGTTTCGCTTGACGATAATCCTCCAAATCTACATAACGATTCATATGATCTTCTGTCACATTCAACACCGTTGCAGCAGCCGCTTTTAGGCTGTAAGTGGTTTCTAACTGAAAACTGGATAACTCAAGCACATACAAGTCAAACGCTTCATCCAACAAGGACAAAGCCGGAATACCGATATTCCCCCCCATGCCGACACGTAGCCCATCTGCTTTTGCCATTTCCGTGGTCAAGGTCGTCACCGTACTTTTGCCATTTGAACCCGTAATCGCAATGACCGGTTTATCTTGTGCATTGGCTTCTCGAACAAACAGCTCAATATCCCCAATCACTTCCACGCCTTGCGCAAGTGCGGTCTGAATTTCAGGGGTTTTAACAGCAAGACCCGGGCTAATCACAATAGTATCCGCCCCATTGAGCCATTCTTGGTTTAAACCACCCGTATGAAGCGGAATATTTTCATCCAATTGTTCCGCACCGGCAGGATTAACACGCGTATCAATCACTTTAACTTTCGCTTGTTTTTTCACAAGGAAATCCACCACAGATAAACCTGTTTTACCTAAACCAATCACAAGGATATTTTTATCTTTATAGCTTGCCATTTTTTCAACCTGTAGATATGCAAAAGGGTGGGAATCTTCCCACCTACAAAATTAACGGAGTTTGAGGGTCACTAAGCCGAATAATACGAGCATCAAAGAAATAATCCAAAATCGGATAATTACCCGTGGCTCCGGCCAACCTTTTAATTCGTAATGGTGATGAATCGGTGCCATTCGGAAAATGCGCTTTTTACGTAGTTTGTAAGAGCCTACTTGTAAAATAACGGAAATAGTTTCCATCACAAACACACCGCCCATAATCACCAGTAAAAATTCTTGGCGAACTAATACCGCTAATGTACCTAATGCGCCACCTAACGCAAGGGAACCCACATCCCCCATAAACACCTGTGCCGGATAGGTATTAAACCAAAGAAAACCTAAACCTGCGCCCACAATCGCTGTACAGAAAATGACTAACTCTGAAGTCAAACTAATATACGGAATGTACAAGTATTTTGAAATTTCCACATTCCCTGTTGCCCAAGCAATAATCGCAAATGCCCCCGCCACAAACACCGTTGGCATAATCGCCAAACCATCTAAGCCATCGGTTAAGTTCACTGCGTTACTGGTTCCCACAATCACGAAATAAGCCAACACAATATAGAATAAGCCTAATTGTGGCATGACATCTTTAAAGAAAGGCACGACCAAGCGCGTCGCATCCGTATCTTTTCCTACAACATACATGCCTACTACAGCAATTAATGCAACCACAGACAACCAGAAATATTTCCAACGGGCAATTAAACCATCCGTATTTTTATATTTAATTTTGCGGTAATCATCCACAAAACCTACCGCACCATAACCTAATAAGACAAATAAACTAAACCAAATATAAGAATTCGTTAAATCGCCCCAAAGCAAGGTACTGATCGTAATGGTCGCCAAAATCATAATACCGCCCATGGTCGGTGTACCACGTTTTTGAAAATGGCTTTCAGGACCGTCATTACGCACTTCTTGACCAAACTTAAAAATCTGCAAACGTTTGATCATTTTCGGGCCAATCCATAATGACAATAACAACGCGGTCATTAGAGAAAGTACCGCTCGAACGGTTAAATAGGAAATAACATGAAAACTACTTAAATATTGCTCTAAATAAGATGCTAACCAAACTAACATTATTATTCCCCCTTAAAGTGAACAGTTAACAACTCAATAACTTGTTCCATTTTTTGGCTACGAGAACCTTTTGCCAATAAAACAACACGTTGATTTTCTTTTAATTTTTCTTCGATAAGTGCGATTAAAAATGCGGCCATTTTTTCTTTATCAGTAAAATGGTTGCCATTGCTAATCACACTGGAAAACTGACCGAAACTTGCAATGCAATCCAAATTCGCAGCTTTAGCGTGATCCGCCACTTGCTGATGACAGAATGCCGTATCTTCCCCCAATTCGCCCATATCGCCAACGGCTAAAATTCGAAATGCCCCATAGCTTTTCAACACATTAATCGCTGATTTCAAGGAATCTACATTGGCGTTATAAGTATCATCCAACAACAATAAATTTTCCTTCACTTGAATCGGAAATAAACGGCCTTTTACTTGGGAACGATGTTCTAACCCGGCTTTAACTTGTTCAAGGGTTGCACCCACATTCATGGCTAACGCCGTTGCTGCCAAAGCATTGCTCACATTGTGTGCCCCAAGATAAGGTAAATGAATTTCAATGCTACCGGTCGGACTATGCAACAAAAACTCTGCCCCTTGTTCACTCAACCGCACATTCTCCGCCCAATAATCGGCCGGTTGCGTACTGGAAAAAGTTTGGACTTTTCTCTCATCAATCTCCGCTGCCCAAAATGAAGGATAACAACAGTCTAAATTGAGAATCGCTACACCGTCTTCAGTCAAACCACGATAAATCTCGCCTTTCGCTTGCGCCACCCCTTCAATAGAACCAAACCCTTCCAAGTGAGCTGGTGCTACATTATTAACAAGGGCAACATTGGGATGCACTAAATTCGTGGTATAAGCAATTTCATTTTGATGATTTGCACCTAATTCGATAACGGCAAATTGATGTTTAGCTTCTAAACGTAACAAGGTCAAAGGGACACCAATGTCGTTATTAAAATTCCCTTGGGTAAATAACACGCTTTCAGGATTTTTTGCGGTTTGTTGCAAAATGGAAGCCGTCATTTCTTTCACGGTAGTTTTACCGGAAGAACCTGTCATCGCAACGGTTAAGGGATTAATTTCCGCTTTCACCCAAGCACCAAGTTGTCCCAAAGCGATACGCGTATCCGCCACCACAATTTGCGGCACAGGAATATCACAAGGATGCTCCACGACTAGCGCGATACAACCTTGTTCTACCGCTGCATTTAAATAATGATGGGCGTCAAATTTCTCGCCTTTTAAGGCAAAAAATAATCCATTTTGCGTTTGCCGGCGTGTATCGGTACTTACGTTCTCTACGGTGATATTTTCATCACCCAATAATTGCCCGTCTAAGATTTCGGCAAGTTTTTTTGTTGTTATTGTTATCATGACAAATATTTCTTCGCTGTTTCTTGATCAGAAAAATGGTGTTTTTCTGTACCAATAATTTGATAATCTTCGTGCCCTTTGCCCGCCACTAAAATTACGTCATTTTTATCCGCACTTTGAATGGCAGTTTTAATCGCGTCTTCACGGTTGTGAATAAATTGTACATGTTCAGGATGAGCAAAACCGGCTTTGATGTCCGCCATAATTTGAGCGGGATCTTCCGTACGTGGATTATCATCGGTGGCAATCACTTTGTCGGCGATTTTCTCTGCCATTTCTGCCATAAGCGGACGCTTACCACGATCGCGATCGCCCCCACAACCAAACAAACACCAAAGTTTGCCATGGCAATGAATACGCGCGGCATTTAAGGCTTTTTCCAAGGCGTCCGGGGTGTGTGCATAATCCACAATGACGGTGGGTTGATTTTCTGCCGTCATCATTTCCATTCGACCGCAAACCCCTGTGAGCTGTGAAACCGTGGAAGTGAGTTGCTCAAGCGAATAACCTAAGGCTAACAATGTGACAGTAACCGCCAATAAATTACTCACATTAAAGGCGCCGATTAAGCGGCTTTCCAACTGCCCGTTTCCCCAACTTGAAGCAAACGCAATATTCGCCCCTTTGTTGGTAAAGGAAAGTGCGGTTAATTTTAACCAAGTTTTATGAGTCGGCTGATAATTTGGCTGACAACTCACGGCAATCGCGTTAGGTAACTCGCTCAACCATTGCGCCCCGATTTCGTCATCGGCATTCAAAATTTGATATTGACCGGATAATTCGGTAAATAACCGTTTCTTCGCTTTGGCGTATTCTTCCATGGTGCCGTGATAATCAAGATGATCACGACTTAAGTTAGTGAATACTGTCGCAGCAAAATGTAAGGCTTCAACACGTTTTTGCACCAACCCATGAGAAGACACTTCAATTGCTGCAAAATCCGCGCCTTGCTCCACAAAATCAGCTAATGACGCCTGTATTTCAATGGCAGAACCTGTGGTATTTGCCGCAGGTTTTACTTGCCCAAACAAACCATTACCGATGGTTCCCATCACTGCCGGCGTTTTACCTAAAATCTGCGTCCATTGCGCTAAAAGCTGGGCAATGGTGGTTTTGCCATTGGTACCTGTCACGCCCACTAAGATCAAACGCTGAGAAGGATTATCATAAAAACGACCTGCAATGTCAGACAAATGTGCAGACAAAGCAAAGTAGGAAATCACCGGGATATTTTGCTGAAATTCAATCTGTAAATGTTGCGCGGGTTCATCACATTCCGCCAATACCGCTACCGCACCTTGTGCAATGGCATTTGAAATAAATTTTCGACCATCTACTGAATGGCCTTTGACCGCAACGAAAAGACAGCCAGGCGTGATTTCGCGGCTGTCTAAACTCATTTTGCTCAACTCAATTTGCTCAAGTTGGGGCTGAGCAAGCCCCAAAAGTGCGGTTAGTTTTTTCATTGTTTTTCCTATATTCTATTTTACCGCATTAGTTCAGTTGATTCGGGTTAGGCTGTTCATTGCGCCGAACAATACGCTTCGTGGTTTTCGTATTCTCCACCGGCACACCATCCGGCGTGATATTATAAGCACGCAATGCCGCGCCCATAATGGCAGAAAACACCGGTGCAGAAACCGCACCACCATAATATTGACCCGCTTTAGGTTCATCGATCAAAATCACCAACGCAAAGCGCGGATCCGTCACCGGCGCAATACCGGCGGTATAGGACATATATTTATCTACATAACGACCTTTTTCGATTTTTTTCGCGGTACCTGTTTTAATCGCAACACGATAACCTTCAACCAACGCACGTTTATTCTTAATCGCGACTTTTTCCATGATATTCACCACATCTCGGGTGATTTTCTCGGAAAATACGCGATTACCGATTACAGGCGGATCCACTTTGGTAATAGAAAGTGGGCGGTAAATCCCAAAGCTGCCTAAGGTCAAATAAGCACGTGCAATTTGAACCGGGGTCGCATTGATCCCATAACCATAAGAAACGGTCGCGCGCTCAATATCAGACCAACGTTTACGGTTCGCGTTTAAATAACCAATTTGTTCACCGCCTAACCCTAAATCCGTTGGTTTACCTAAACCTGCCGCTTGATAAGTATCCATTAAGGCGGAAGGAGGCATACGCAAGGCTAAACGGCTCACCCCACGGTTGGATGAATTAATCAAAATTTCATCAAGAGTTTGGCGATCTCGTGGTGCCACGTCTTTCACTTCTTTGCCGGTTAAAACAAGTGGCCCGGTATTAATGACTTCATCGCGGCGCACCACTTTATTTTGAAGTGCGGTCAAAACCACAAAAGGTTTTACCGTTGAACCCGGTTCAAAAGTATCGGTTACGGCTTTATTCCGCATTAAATCTTCAGAAACCCCTGTGCGCTTATTCGGGTTATAAGAAGGCGCATTCACCATGGCTAAAATCTCACCCGTACGCACATCCACTAACACCGCCGTCCCCGAGCTGGCATTATTTTCTGCTACCGCTTTTTTAATTTCGAGATAAACCATCGCTTGCAAATCTTTATCAATACTCAGGGTCACATTGTGTGCATCGTATTTCTTAATATTCGCAATATCTTCCACAATGTTGCCATATTTATCTTTACGATAAGTACGAGAACCTGATTTACCTACAAGCAACGAGTTAAAACTTTTTTCAATTCCCTCAATTCCATTGTTATCCACATCCGTAAACCCGAGCAAATGTGCGGTTTCTTCAGCACGCGGATAAAAACGGCGATAGTCGCTCGAAATGATCATGGTTGGCAATTTTAAATCTTGGGCATAATTTTTAATTTGCTCTGAAATTTGACGCGCCAAGACAATTTCACGTAATTTAGGCTTGCTTTCGATTTTAGAGACTAAATCCTTGTAAGACATGCCCAAAACTTCAGCTAAGGCTTTCCATTTTTCTTTATTTTTAGCAATGCCGTCATTTTCCAAAATCACTTTAGGATCGACTTTCAACTGGAACATCGGCACGCTAATCGAAAGCATTTGACCGTTGCGATCTAAAATAGAACCACGCGCGGATTTAATTTCTTGCACGCGCAATGAACGCTTATCCGCTTCATTGGTCAGTTCTTCTACATTCACAATTTGCACATAAGCCGCACGCGCAATTAAAGCAAATAAGCTCAGAAAAACAAAACCTAATGCCCAACGATAGCGTCCCTTTAAAAAGCTCGTTTCAAAGGTGATTTTAGGCTTATTCAGTTTCACCCCGCTATTTGGCGCAGAAGTCATTGGCTTACGGGGTTTCTTAGGCGCCGGATTGCGCTCGGAATTTAATTTCACCATAATCCCTTACTCCACAATCACCACTTCTTGTTCAGGTGTCACTGACACCATACCCAAGTTAGCTCTGGCAATGCCTTCAATCCGTGTATTATCACTTAATGTGGTTTCTTCTAATTTTAAATTCACGTATTCATTTTCCAGAGCTTGTTTTTCAAACACCAATTCGCCTTTTTCCGCCACCAGCATACGTGTTTGGTAGGTCACCCAAACGGTACTTACTGCCGTTACCGCAATAAGAAAAATTAAAACCGCTACCGTTTTATTCATTTCAAATAAGTCTTGAATAACCACATATTGCAGCGGATAACGTTCACTATTTGATAAAGGTTCAGCCATTATAATTTCTCCGCAATTCGCAATACCGCACTACGTGAACGTGGGTTCGCCGCTACTTCCGCCTCACTTGCTTGAATCGCTTTGCCAATGGTTTTTAAAGTGCAATGACGCTTAATTTGATCTTCACGTAATGGCAATCCTTTTGGCACATCCTCACCTTTGCTTTGCTTGCGCATAAAATGTTTGACCATACGGTCTTCAAGAGAATGGAAACTGATAATCGACAAACGACCTTGTGGTGCTAACACGGAAATAGCGGAATTTAATACTGTTTCTAATTCATCTAACTCAGCATTAATAAAAATTCGGATAGCCTGAAATGAACGTGTAGCCGGGTGCTTATGCTTATCTTTAAACGGTACCGCATTCGCAATGATTTCCGCTAGTTGTAAAGTGCGGTTAATCGGTTCTTCGTTTTTTTCTACCGCACTTTTGTTGTAATTCACAATCGCAGTAGCAATGCGTTTTGCAAAACGTTCTTCCCCAAAGGTTTTCAATACCCAAGCTAAATCATCAATAGAAACCTGCGCCAGCCATTCCGCAGCGGATTGCCCTTTGGTCGTATCCATGCGCATATCTAACGGGCCGTCTTTCATAAAACTAAAACCACGTTCTGCATCATCCAATTGCGGTGATGAAACACCAAGATCAAGCAAAATACCATCCACTTTGCCAATCAAACCTAATTTTTCACAAATTTCAGGAAGACGAGAAAAGCTGTTATGTTCAATATGAAAACGCGGATCTTGAATAGTTTGTGCTTCAGCAATAGCTCTTGGATCACGATCAATGGCAATTAAACGACCGTTTTCGCTGAGTTTAGAAAGGATTAAACGAGAATGCCCACCACGACCAAAGGTGCCATCAATATAAATACCATTTTCACGACCATCAACCAAAGCTAACCCATCAACAGTTTCGTGTAATAAAACCGTAATATGCTCAGGATGTGAAAATGTATTTTGGGCGTTCATATTAATAAACCGAAATAGACAAAATAAAAGGCTAAAAGAAATAAGATAATCTTTAGATAAGGCGGTGGAATTCACCGCTTATCATTTTTATAATCTAGCGTTATGCTAGTTTTGCTAGTGCCGCTGTTCTTATAATAGCTATAATGACAGCGTTTTTAATGCTTCAGATAAGGCAAATTCACCATTTACACCGCGGGCAATATCTTGCTCAATTTGTGTATTCCACTGTGCTTCAGACCAAATCTCAAACTTATTGAGTTGCCCCACCAACATAATAGATTTTTCTAATTTTGCATGCTGGCGTAATGGCTGACTTAACAGAATACGACCGGCGTTATCTAATTCGCATTCTGTCGCAAATCCCATCATCACGCGTTTTAAGGCATTTTGAACAGGATCTAAACTTGACAGTCCCAATAATTTTTGTTCAATTTCTTCCCATTCTTTTAAGGGATAAAGCAATAAACAAGGCTGGCGCGCATCGACCGTGCAAATCATCATCCCTTGATTTTGTTCCAGAATTTCAGGGCGATAACGCGTTGGGATCGCAAGACGACCTTTCGCATCTAAATTTACCGCTGAAGCCCCTCGAAACATGCCACTCTTCCAAAATGAGAATTGAACCCTGAAAAGTGCGGTCAATATGATAAGAATTTCTAAAATTTCCCACAAATTACCACTTTTCACCACTTTGGTGAGAATTTTATAATCTGAACGCTTAATATGCAAGCAGATTAAACGTTTGCTTACAAATCTTTACATTTCTATACAAAACGACAGGCAATCCATCCTAGTAATAAAAATTTTTCGCCCAAAAATAAAAACGCACCTTGAAAATTCAAAGTGCGTTTAAATTAGCGTCGATTTTAGTCTTGCGTTTGTTCTTCAGGTGTTAATGGTTTTAAAAACACAAAGAACGCCATCACGGCAACCGCTGTTGTCGCTACGCCGACCCAAAGTGAGGCATCATAAGAGAGGTTGAAGCCAATTGGCGCGTTAGCAATATAGCTTGTACAGACCATGGTCATAAAAATTGCCGGGATAGTGGTAATCCAATGGAATTTTTGATGACGGAATAAATAGGCTGAAGCGGTCCATAACATCACCATTGCGGTCGTTTGGTTTGCCCAACCGAAGTAACGCCATAATACTTGGAAGTCAACGGTTGAAACCCAATAACCAATAGCAAATAATGGAATTGCAATACTCAAACGTTTTGCAATATTGCGTTGGTCGATTTTTAAGTAATCGGCAATTAACAAACGTGCTGCACGGAATGCCGTATCGCCTGAAGTAATAGGCAATACCACCACACCTAATACGGCTAAGATACCACCAAATAAACCAAGCATCCCGATAGCAGAGTCATAAACGACTTTAGATGGCGTACCTTTCAAGGCTTCCATAAATGAGGCTTGATCATCGTAGAAACTTAACCCCACCATACACCAAATTAAGGCAATCACCCCTTCGCCAATCATCGCACCGTAGAAAATAAAACGGCCTTCTTTTTCATTTTCCGTACAACGTGCCATTAATGGTGATTGTGTTGCATGGAAGCCGGAAATCGCACCACAAGCAATGGTCACGAATAAGAGTGGCCAAATTGGCGTCCCTTCTTTTGGATGTAAGTTGGCGAAGAAATCCGCTAATTCCACTTCATGGCCTAATTTAGCCGTTACGGTTTGGAATAATGGAATCCCTTCAAAGAATAAACCAAATAACATGCCTAATGTCATAAACATTAACAATGCACCAAACAATGGATAGATTCGACCGATAATTTTATCTACCGGCACTAAGGTTGCGATAATGTAGTAAACAAAAATAACCGCGGTCCAAATAGCTAAAATGGTTCCTTTGGCTGCACCCGCTTCATCATTCACCGCTGCCGCACCAACAGAGCCTGAATTCATTAAATCGCTAGTAATATTAGTCAATAATGATGCCGGACTTGCCACAAACACCACACCAACTAACAATAGCAATAAAATAGCGAAGATATTCATCACATGTTTTGCAGGACGACCTAAGTATTTACCCGACATATAAGGAATACTCGCCCCACCGTTACGAATACTCAGCATACCGCTGAAATAATCATGTACCGCACCTGCAAATACGCAACCGAACACAATCCAAAGCATGGCCACCGGCCCATATAACGCCCCTAAGATCGGACCGAAAATCGGACCTGTACCGGCGATATTTAAAAGTTGGATTAACCAAATTTTCTTCTTCGACATGGGCACATAGTCCACGCCATCATTTAAGGCATAAGCCGGCGTTTCACGTTTTGGATTGATAACAAAGATTTTTTCCACAACTTTACTATACAAAAAGTAACCAAGCAGTAAAATTGCGACACAAATTAAAAACCACAACATGGGATTTTCCTTAATTAACGTTAATAAAATAACACCGCGGATATTTTAAAGAGCTGTTAATAAGTTGTAAATCCCCGACAATCTGTTTTCTTTCCGGAAATGTGACCAAGATCACATTACTTTTTATCCTTAGGCTCATCCTTAATAAGATTACCTTGCTCATCTGCTTTTACAATAGGTGTACAGCTGCGGCAAGCCCCATTATCCACACCCAAATCTTGACAAAATTCATGATATTTATTGAGTAATTTTTTGAAAAATCCTTCAGATTGTTTTTGTTCAGCCATGTTCTTTTAGTCCCCATTTTCTAACAAAGTTTTAACTTCTTGGCGACAACAGGATAACCAAGATTTCTTACCGCCATATGACGCATTGTCCCTCATCCCCCGGGCACAATAGGCCGCTAAGGTAGGACAATCGCCTTGGTTAGATTGTGCCACTAATCGCCGAATGGGCGCAAGGGTTGAAAATAAAGTGCGGTGAAAATCTGCAAAGTTCTGCAATAAACACCTATCTTGTACGTTTAAGTCCCAATCGATTTCTCTCGCCCCTAATTTCAACGCTAACGGATGGGCTGTTAAGACAAAATCTCGTGCAAAATAACCCGAAAGTTGTTGCGCAACATGTTGTCCGGCAGGGGAAATACCGCGTACAGCTAGGGCTGAATAACAACCACTACTCGCTTCTTTATGCTCACAGATTTGCACCAAAACAAAACCGCACTTTTGCCAAAAATACATTAATTCATCCGTATAACCAAAGCTCACCGAAAGAAAATCCACCTCTGCATCTTTAGCAATCCGCTCAATCAGCTTTTGCCCCAACCCCTGCTTCTGCCAATTCGGTTGTAGTGCAATACGCGAAATACGCAAGGAACGCAATGTACAGGCCAACGGAAAATGATAAAAAAATGCCAAAGATTGTGCCGCCAAATTGCCTTTGGGGCGGCGTTGGCCACGACAAATTTGTTCAATTAACACGTTATCCTGCATTCCCCCTTCTTCCATTAGCCATACACCACCGAGTAAATTCGACGCACTTTCCGCTACATAAAATTGCTGCTTAGGGGCATCCAATAAACGGCGCAAATCCAACGGCGAAGTACGATAGTGAGCCAATGTTAACAGCCCATAAAAATCTTGGATGCGTTGCACAATATGAGATTGTGAAACTTGGCGAAAAATGACCGCACTTTGCGGGTTAAAGGCAGGTTGAATTAAACGATCTTCGCAATCAATCAACAACAATTCATCAATAAATTGCTCCAATCTATCGCCTTCCGCCCAGCGTAATGGTTTGGTGAGTTCAAGATGTTGGAAAGTGCGGTCTAAATTGGCAAGAAATTTCAGCAAAAAACCTCGCCCCGTACCTTCATAGCTATGAATCGTCGTGGTGATCACAATATGTTTAAAGGTAGAAATCAGCTGAAACAATAAGGGCAAGGGCAACATGGCGGCTTCATCAATAAACAGCCAATCTTCACGAAATGGTTCAGGATCCTGCTTGATTTGAGCCACCAATTCATCAGGCGCAACAAAATTCAAGGGAATCGCGGCAAAATCTTGTAAAGTTTTCACCGCGCTTTTATTGGGTGCGGTGACATAACAACGTGATCTTAACTGTTTAATCAGCATACCTGCCAAGGCTGATTTTCCACGTCCTCGTTTTGCCGTAATAATATAAAGATCCGATTGTTGTTTGAGGATTTTACTGATGATTTGTGATTGTTCTGCTGTCGCCTGTAGAGACACAGTGCCGGTGTCCGTCGAGGCATTTGCCACAAATTTATCGGACACAGGCAGTGTGTCCCTACGATATTTTTCAATCAAATTCTCGAAATACGCGTTAAAATTCGGGGTTTCAATTCCTTGCTCAACGCCTGACCAACGCAAGCTATCCAAATCCCTTTGCTGATTTTCATCTAGCCACAACACCAATTCACCACCGGCGCGTAGCGTACCGACGGCAATCGCCAAGGCATCCAAATTCAATGTGGTTCGCCCATCATACAAAATCCAATCAAATTCCTGCCCAAGCAGATTTTTGGCTTGGCTAAAATTTTCAGGCGATAAAATCACCGCACTTTCCTTTAAATGCGAGGGAAAGTGCGGTGGATTTTGGTCATATTTTAAGGTTAAACAGCGTTCAGCTAACATTAGGGTCTGTTTATCTTTCAATAAAAGGCTGCGGCGGAGCTTATTTTTTGCCCAATCAAGGCAAAAAAACTGCCGTTTAGTCATTCTAAACAAAGTTTTTTTAACACAGAGTGGGCAAAAAAGAAGCCCGCCCCTTCGGGTTGTGCCTAAAAAAGCCATCGTCGTTGTTGTAAAACTTGTAAATAGTCCTGCTATTAACTGCGTTTTACGCCTAGCCGATGGCTTTTTTAGGCGACAACGCAGCTTTTTATTGAAAGATAAACAGACCCTATTCTTCATCGTAGGAATAAGGATCTTCAAAGCCAAGCCCTGTCATAATTTCCGTTTCAAGGCTTTCCATTTCTTCCGCTTCATCATCTTCAATATGGTCATAACCCAACAAATGCAAACTGCCATGCACCACCATATGCGCCCAATGTGCTAATAACGGTTTGCCTTGTTCTTGCGCTTCACGTTCCACCACTTGACGGCAAATAATCAAATCCCCTAACAAAGGCAAATCCACTTCTTCCGGACATTCAAAAGGAAAAGATAACACATTCGTTGGGCGATCTTTGCCACGATAAGTTAAATTCAATTCGTGGCTTTCCGCTTCATCTACAATGCGTATCGTAATTTCAGGTTCGATACTCTCCGCGCGTACTGCTTGCGTTGCCCAATGGGTAAATTGTTCAAGTGTTGGCAAATGCGTTTGATCTTCGCTCGCAATTTGTAAATCAATAATGACGTTTTGCATTTATTATTCTCTATCTCGACTTTGAATAATCAAAACATAGCCCGAATTCAGGCTAACTTCAATGGGTTTTCCAATAAATTCATTGCTCGAATAAATTTTCTTACTAAAAAAATTCTGTGCATTTAATTCATATTTTGCCCCAGTAATCGTCAATTTGTCATCAGACATAAAAGAGACATATTTCATTCCCTGAACAGGAAAAATTTGGTGCTTACCTGCTGGCGCATAGCTAATATGATTTTGTGTATTAACAAGGGAAATTTGCTGCATAAATGGCGCCAAGGCAGGTTCAGAAGGTAAGAAAACATTGGAAAATAAATGATCTAACCGTCCGCCAAATGCACCATAAACCGTGACCAACGCCGTAGGAAATCGTGCAAACACGCCTTTCAACGCCAATTCAGTATCAGTATCATTTTTCACGGTTGGCGCACTCACTATTTCTTTCGCACTTGCTCGAATCTTCATCAGCTCATTTTCTGTCACGCTGTCAAAATCACCCACAGCAAAATCCAGTGGCAAACCATTATCTAACAGCGCCAAACAACCGCGATCAATCCCAACATAATAATCGTAACCTTGCTCAATCGGCGAGAAATCCCCACCTGCAACTAACGCAATGTTCATGTTACTCACTCTTTTCTATCTCAAGTGCGGTTGATATTACCACAGTTTTTCACTCTGACTAGTTTTTCTGAAGTTCCTTTAAAAATGCCACAAAATGGCTTTTCTGCGATGGGGTTAAACTTGCCCAAACTTGATCAACTTCATCACCATTCCATTCAAAGTCATCCATACAATCCACAAAAAAATAACTAATCGGCGTTTTCAAAAAAGTGGCAATCGCCACTAAATGTGCCACATTGATTTTGTTTGTACCGCGTTCGTAGCGGGATAATTGAGGTTGAGTTAAATTCACATATTCTGATAGCCTTTCTGCAGTAAAACCTAATTCTCTGCGTCTCTTTTGAATTCGCTGTCCTACAAGACGATCAATTTCACTTGCCAATGGTTGCGCCATATTTTGCCTTTAAATTACTTATCATTGAAGGCATATTCTTTTTGATCTTATGCGTTGACTGAATAACTTACTAGGCATATAATTTAAATTACATTACTTTAGTCGCATATTTTAACCATTACATCTAAGGAATACTTTATGAAAAAACTGCTTTCTTTATTTGTTATAAGCTTATTTTTGACAGCTTGCTCAAATCAACCACATTGGCAACCTATTCAGGATAAATACTATCAAGCTATGGAAGAGCAAGATCGAATATATAATGGGAAGATAATGGATACATTATTAAAAGCAAGTGAAGAATTATATGCAACTAATACTTATGCTACACCTGAAGAGAAAAAATTAATTCATCTTGGTCAATTATTAATACGAGATGCCATCATGGAAGCTAAACAAGATATTCGAAATTATCCCCTTGAAAATAGTTTTATGAAAGCTTATAGACGTTTTGAATTAGTTAAACAAGGTAAGATTACTTTTGCTCAATCAGCTCAATTGGCTAAACGCGATGAAATAGAAACTCGTCAAGCACAAGAAGCAGCCGCTCGACAACAAGCAGCGTTTGAACAAGCACGCTGGAATACAATGACAAGACATATAGGGCAAGGATTAGGTAAAACACCGGCCCAAATTCATATGCAACAGCAAGGGCCGATATTCAGACAAACAAACTGTAACCCTAATTATAATGGTGGTTTCAGTTGTATGTCCTATTAAAAATGCAGGTCAAAAAATAAATAGGTAAATTTTGGGAAACAATCAAATGTCTGAAAAATTATTAACGTCATGGTCTCCGATTATTCGTTGGTTACTGCTTCCTATCGTCTGTATTCTATGCCCATTCATCCTATCGATAATATATGGATTATTATTTATGCCATATGAAGGACAGCTTATTTCTGATGGGCGAGGATATTATGAAGTAGGTGGCTTTGATGTTTATTGGTTTAGTTGCATACAGGCTTTTATCTTTGGTGCAGGTTTTGTACTTCCAATTATTTATTTAGCTCCAAGCCATACAAAAATGGTACTTAATATTGCAAAAACTATTTTGTTGTTTATTTTAATTGGCTTACTAATTTGGATTTTCACTCAAAATATAAGCTTTGGTTTTTGGAATACACTAAAATTTATGGGGATATATTTATGTATTTGTTTGGGGCTTTTTATTGATAAATTTATGGATATTGAAGACTAAAATTTCAAACTATACTGGTAGTTAGTTGTACTACATATTAGATAACTAGGAGAACATTATGTGTAAATTAGGAAAATTAATATTCCTAGCGGTTGGATTGGGAACGTCTGGTCTAGTTTCGGCTGATTGGGAATATGCTTCCAATACAGGACAATCAGAAACTGGAGATTTCCGCTATACACGTTGCTACTATAAAACTATGATGGGATTTGAGTTTGCTATTGTAATACAAGGATTTTGTCCAATATCAATTGAATTTGATCCCGAAACCCAACAATGGAGACAAAACTAAAAAGGAAAATTTATGACATATTTTAATAAACCTAGAAAAGTAAACTGGGATTTAAGCTCAATCAGACAAGGCTATAAAGCTAAGATATACCATTCAAATAACAATGTATGGCAATTTTCTGACAGCTCTACAGTTGAAATATTAGAAGTCGATAAAGAAAAACAGCTTGTAACATTTGATTTTTCAAAAAGATATGATCAACATCATATCAAAGATGACAATATAACGCCAAATTCAGGACTGTCGGCTAACACTGAAATATCAAATATCATCCATCTTCCTTTTGATTATTTAGCAGATGTTGTTGAGTAATTTAGCATTGCAAGTAAACTGATGACTATAACGAGCCGAATAATTCAATTATTCGGCTCATTCACTATTCACTATGGGCAAATCAACTCAAACACACCACATATCTCGTACTTCGTCCACCTGCCGCTGTTTTTTGTAGTAAGCCTTTTTCCACTAATTCAGTTAAATGTCTTGTTGCGGTGGCTTTACTGACCTTAGCGACTTTTTGATATTGGCTGGCGTTAATGCCATTTTCAAAGCCCATTTCGCCGCCGTCTAGCAGTCGATTTAGCACTTTCTTTTGTGCGTCCAATAATTCATCTTGTGCATGAATTTGCCAAAAACGACTTTTGGCTAAAGTGCGGTGAATTTTGGTGAGGTTTTGTTGCAAAGCTTGTTGTAGCACATCTAAAAACCAATCTAACCAAGCCGTGATATCTGATATGCCTTTTTGGGTTTGCTCCAAAACCTCATAATAGGCATTGCGTTTTTGCAAAATCACCGTAGAAATGGCGTATAAGCGCACCGTTTGTTGATCCGCTTGCGCCAAAGCCAGATCCGTTAATGCCCTTGTAATTCGCCCATTGCCGTCATCAAAAGGATGTAAGGTCAATAGCCACAAATGGCAAATACCGGCACGTAGCAAAGGATCCAGGTGAGTTTGATAACGACTTTGGTTAAACCAAGTTAAAAAATGGGTGAGTTCTTGTTCCAAATCAGAACGTGGCGGTGCTTCAAAATGCACTCTAGGACGATCTAAACGACCTGACACCACTTGCATAGGTTCATCACCACGCAACTGCCCAACCGAAATTCGCCCCAAAACCGATTTTTCGGGAAATAACCACTGATGCCATTGCAACAAACGTTCTAAAGTCAATTCTTGTTGCCAATTTTCTAAGACATCTAACATAATATTGCTGACACCTTCGCTACGATCTGTGATGGGATAAGGATTCTCAAGGCTAACGCCTAAGCGTTTAGCAAGGGAGGAACGTAGGGAAAAAGCGTTTAAACTTTCCCCTTCAATGGCAGATGAACTCAAGATATTTTCTAATAACACATTTAAACCGGATTGAGGAGCAAGCACTTGCCCCTGCGTTGAACCCAATAATTCCCCAAGCAATTTCCAACATTGGCGTAATTTAGGGGAAATTTGTTGCTCATCCCAACGAAAATCCGTCCAATTTTCTTGTTGCCAAATCCATAAGCCATGCTCAAATTGCATATTCACTCACCTTTGTTCCCCTAGAATGAGCCGATTATAAAAAATATTCAGCTCAAATTCAAAACAAAAATGAGCCGAATAATTCAGTTATTCGGCTCATTTTCTTTATTCGGGTTCGTGTATGGCTTTTTCTTCTTTTTCCAATCGTTTTTGTTCTGCTAATTTTTGTTTGCGTATTTCATCTTCCGCTTCCCATTTTTCATAGGCTTGGACGACTTTGGCGACCACAGGATGGCGGACAATATCTTGGCTGTCGAAGTAATTAAAGCTCAACTCTTTGACTTCAGATAACACTTCCATGGCGTGTTTTAAGCCTGATTTCTGGCTACGCGGCAAATCCACTTGGGTAACATCGCCTGTAATCACTGCTTTGGAATTAAAGCCAATTCGAGTTAAGAACATTTTCATTTGTTCCACGGTCGTATTTTGGCTTTCGTCTAAAATAATAAAACTGTCATTAAGCGTTCGACCGCGCATATACGCCAATGGTGCAATTTCAATCACATTACGTTCCATCAGTTTTTCCACGCGCTCAAAGCCTAACATTTCGTACAAGGCATCGTATAAAGGGCGTAAATAGGGTTCGATTTTAGATCCCAAATCTCCCGGTAAAAAACCGAGTTTTTCTCCTGCTTCTACCGCAGGGCGCGTGAGTAAAATGCGGCGAATTTCTTGCCGTTCAAGGGCTTCCACCGCTGCAGCCACCGCTAAAAAGGTTTTACCGGTTCCGGCAGGGCCAATACCAAAACTAATATCGTGAGTCAAAATGTTATGCAAATATTCAATTTGATTTTTCCCACGTGGCTTAATCAAGCCGCGTTTGGTTTTAATGGTCGTAGTGTAAACTTTGCTTTCAGCAGGTTCGTCTGCTTCTCCTTGCGCCAACATACGGCTTTCTTGAATAGCAAGATGCACGTCTTCTAAATCCAATTCTTTAATTTTACCTTTAATCGGCGCGGTTTCCACATACAAATCTTGAATTAATTTCACCGCACTTTTAATTAATTTTTCGTGGTGCGGTTTTGGTTTCTCATCATTTGTTTCTACTGTAAAATCAAAATTACGGCGAGAAATCGATAAGTTAAACTCTTTTTCAATCAGTTTCAAATGATCATCAAATGCGCCACAAAGTGATTGTAAACGCTGATTATCGCCAGGTTCTAGGGTAAAATGTTGAGAAAAATCGTTGTTCATAAATATCAGTTTGCCTGAATAACTAAGTATTTTTGTAAAATAATTTGACGGAAATTGTCACTCGTTGTTGCCCAATCCACGACATCCACTTTCCAAGGTAAGTTTGATTCAGAAAAGGCATCAACTAAATCCGCGTAAGTTTGTAAATCCAGCGGTTCAGCTGTGATCACGGCTAAATCTAAATCTGAATAAGGTTTAACATTACCATTCACACGTGAACCAAATGCCCAAACTTCATAAGTAGGGACATATTTCTGTAAAACCTCTCGCACAATGGCTAATTCATTATCTGTCACTAAAAGTGCGGTCATTTTTAAATACGTTTTTGCAAAGATTGAACAAGATATTTAGCTTCTTCTAAAAATTGAGGAATACTGGAAACCACTTGAATTGCCGTATTTTCATCATAAGTATGGCTTGTTCGGCTACGCATTTCTCGATAACGTCGCCAATCCGTCCAGTTTCCAAGCAGAAGCCCTTTTTCATTTCCTGTGCGGATTAAATCCTGAAATGACATACCATCAAACTCGGCCGGATTGGGTGATGTCTGCTCCAAATAACGTTTCAGCATTTTATAGCTTAATTCATAAGTGAATTCAAAACGTTGAATTAAACCATCGCGGATTTGCAAATCTGAAGTATCCAATTCATAACGAACAAGCCCCTCATCTAAACGCAAAACGGCATTTTTTAATGGTGTAATATCCAGTTTTTCCATATGTTAATCCAATTAAGCCGGCAACTCAGGGAACAACATTTTCACCACATCCAACGTTAATCTGCGGGATTTTCCTGCATAAGGGAAAATATGCATCATCATCATTGGGTTAAAATTGGCTTCAATCACGCCCCAAGATTGCAAATTCGGCTCAGCCGGCTTTTTCAAATCAGGGATAATTAAGTCCACACCACAAACCGCCGCGCCCATGGCTTTGGTGATACCAACAGCAAGTTGTTTGTAGCTGTCGTGCATTTCCTCTGTCATGTCAATACTGTCGCCGCCTGTGCTGATATTGGAGTTGGCACGTAATTGTACAAGCTGTCCTGCTGCAGGTACGCTGTCCACGGTTAAGCCTTGTTCTTTCAGTTGTAGCTGTTCAATGTCGCCTAAAGCAATTTTTTTCAATGGCGTGCGGCTGCCATCCCCACGTAATGGATGAGCATTTTTCGCTGCCACTAATTCTGCCACGGTAGATTTTCCGTCACCCGTTACATTAGCTGGCACGCGCAATAACACAGCCAACGTTTGATCGCCTAACACAAAGAAACGGTATTCTGTTCCCACAAGGTAATCTTCCACCATAATTTCTTTATCTTCACGGAAAGCGATTTCAACGGCTTTGGCAAAATCTTCGCGGTTGGTGACGCCTTGTTGGAAAATGGTAATGCCTAAACCAAAGTTGGTGGATTTTGGTTTAATCACCACAGCTTTACCTTCAAATAAAGCGTAATTGGCAACAGCTTGCTCAAGGCTGGTAAATTCGCGACTTTGCGGCACATTAAACTCGGCTTCTGCCAGCACTTTTTTGGTGACCACTTTATTTTCCATAATCAACGGTGAAATATAGCTGTCGTGGCTGGTCATATTACCGTTTTTCACATATTCAACGTGGTCGCCGAATTGCAAACGTAGAAATTGATCGTTTTCATCTAAAATCTCCATTTTCAAGCCTTTTTGGATCACATCAAACATTAAGGCTTGGGTAGATAATTCCATATTATTAAACGCCGTCAACATATAGAAAGTATCAAGGACATTTTGTTTGTAAACTCGCGCTAAATTTGCGCCAAACGCTTGGTATCCACCGGCTTTTTCAATTTCGTCCACTACGCGCGCGCCAAGGGTCAATTGTGGTTCAGCAAATGCAGCAAATTTATCTTCCGCAATTTCCACCGCACTTTCGCCGGCACCAATCGTTTCGAGCATATTCATCATCTCAGAAAGCAACATTTCCCCCTCAACAGCATATTGAGTAGGTTGACGTGGATCTTCCCATGCCACTTCCGCTAAACGCGCTTTTCCGATTTCCACCCCATCGCTATCCGCCGTTTCATCAATCCAAATCATTAACATAATGAAATAATGGATAAATTTCGCATCATCTAATGCAATACCGTTCGGTTCAAATGGGTTAAGATCAAATAAACGGAATTCCAAATATTGAATCCCTGTTTCCAAAAATTCACGGGCTTTTTTCGCACCACGCAAACGCACGTTTGAATAAAATTCTTTTTCTGCAATTAATTTGCCTGAATTGACCCAATGTTCCAGGGTTTCCACATATTGTGGAATACTGTCGAAAGAGACCTTAATTTCAGGCGCATTTACATAACCATATTGGCTCGAACGCAAACTACGCACATATTGATTCGGTTTTAATGGCGAACCGTCTTTAAAATAATTCGCATCGACCGTTGGCGTTGCCGCTAAAAGATATAACAGCACCCATTGATAACGCAGGAAATTTTTCGCTAATTTCAGATATAACGCATTCTGAAATTCTACCGCGCTTTGATATTTATCTTGTGTATTAAATAGAGCTTGGACAAACTCAGGAGCAAATTGGAAATTATAATGAATACCGCTTACCATCTGTTTGTACGCACCATAAGATGCGACTAAATGCTCACGATAAGCCACATCTTCAGGATTGTCTAACTGCGCCACTTTAATATCTTTTTCAGGCGGTAATCCTGCAGGCATACTCATAGGGAAAATATATTCATCTTCAGGTAAGCTACGCAACACGACTTCGTGAATGGTCTGCAACCAACGTAGTGTATCTTCAAGTGTTTTATTTGGCGGCGTAATTAATTCTAACTGGCTTTCCGCAAAATCCGTTTGGATATAAGGATGAAAAGAACGGTTGCCAAACACTTTGGGGTGCGCTGTAGTCACCACAGAACCCTCTTGATGAACACGTTGGCTTTCTTTTTCAATCCCAAATGAGCCTTGTTGGAATAATAAACCAAGGCGGTTATTTTTAATAATTTGTTGTAATTTCATGGTTAACTTCCTTATCAAAGGCTGCTGTTGAAAATAGCCTTACTTTATCATTGTTTGATAGTAATCGGCAATAATGTGATATTGGTACCCATCGTCCAACTACAGGGGCAAAATATTTTTCGCCCTAATAACATATAGAGAGAACAATGGGGCGAAAGATGTTTCGCCCCTACATCAACGATTTATGCATCGACAATAAAAAAAGTGCGGCCAAATTCGACCGCACTTTAGGTTGAAAAATGGATTATTTATATTCCACTACAATATCTTCCGCTTTGATGGTGTCGCCATAAATTGGTTTTAAGGTTTTTTCATAAGCGGCATTTAATACACCATCTTTACTTAATTTTTCCATTTCAGCACTTAACCACGCTAAAAGATCTTTATCTTCTTTGCGTACCGCACCTGCGATAAAGTCAATATCGCCTAACTCTTTTACACCCACAACAAAACCAGGGTTTTCTTTTGCCCATGCGAATAATAAGGCGTTATCATGAGCCAATGCATCGCCACGTCCATCACGTAAGGCTTCAAAGGTTTCTGTGTTTTGTTCAAACTTTAACAAATTAACATTCGGGAAGTTTTTAGTGAAATACGCATCCGCGGTGGTTCCTTTGTTCACTAACAGCGTTTTGCCTTCTAATTGTTTCACGTCGGTGATTGTACCATCTTTAGACACCACACCTAAAGCCACTTTCATATAAGGTTTGGCAAAATCTACCACTTCTTGACGAGCAGGTGTAACGGTGAAGTTCGCTAACGTAATATCTACTTTATTTGAGAGCAAATATTCCGCGCGGTTTGCTGCCTCGACTAACACAAATTCCACTTTGTTTTCATCGCCTAATAAATCTTTTGTTAAGGCCTTAGCAATTTCAACGTCAAATCCTTGGTTCTTGCCGTCTTTATCCACATAACCAAATGGCGGTTTATCACTGAATACACCAATACGAATTTTGTCTGCTTGTTTAATGCGTTCAATCGCACCGGCTTTTGGCGCATCATTATTGGCTGCGCTATTCTCTTTGTCGTTACACGCGGTGACGCCTAAAGCAAGAAGTAAGGTCACGGCTAATGTGGTAATTTTTTTCAATGCTTTCATAACATTTCCTTTTATGGTTAATGATGTTGTGTTGTTGAATTTGAAAGCATTATAAAAAGAAGCCTTGACCAAAAGGAAAGAACGATTTGCTATTTAATATGCAAATTTTGAATTAAACAAAAAAGACGAAATCATCCCCCAAAAAAAATCACCTGAAGTTTCTTGAATACCACGCCAATAGGGGTTATCCGAGCTCTAAGTCAACACAAACGCCAGTACAGCCCACGGTGTTTCATCGGGTTATTGTAAAGAATGTAAATTATTGTAAATTTCCTATTAAATTCATTGACTTAATGGCAGAGGGGGGGGGTAGAATCCGATTCTATTTGAGCCTTTAAATGGCCTATGTAGCCCAAAACTTCCCAAAATCAAAAGGTTTATAAGGCTAGCACTTATTTAGGAAATGGATGAGTTTAATTAAATAGGAATTTAAAACATGAATAAAATTTTTAAAGTCATTTGGAATCATACAGCCCAGCGTTTTGTGGTGACGTCAGAATTAACAAAATCGAATGGTAAATCATCAAGTACAGATAACCGTATTGAACCAACTAAAACATTAGTGGCATTAAGTGTTGCGAGTGCTGCATTATTAGGTTCTACAAATGCAATGGCAGCAGCGGCAGCGAATACCCCTATTTCTATTTCAGGAAATGATATTTATATTGCAAGTGATGCAGATGGAAATACAGCATTTGGTAAAAATGCTTATGCAAATAACCCGGCTAATACAGACGCTACATTATCATTAGCAATTGGTGCAAATGCTAAGGCATCAGGTAACGCAACAACTGCAATTGGTCGAGGTTCTGTAGCAACGGGTGACTGGTCTATGGCAATTGGTTCTGGTGCTGCAGCAACAGGTAGCAATGATGTTGCAATCGGTGAGGGGGCAAAATCTTCAGCAATATATGCTGTTGCTATTGGTAAGGGAGCGAATGCTTCTTCTGAAACAGCTGTCTCAATCGGTTATCTGTCAGAAGCAAAAAATGGAGTTGGAACTGTTGCGGTTGGTCGAAGTGCTATTTCTGATGGCAATCAGGCTGTCGCCATCGGTATGCAAGCTCGTGCAACAGGGGCGAACAGTACATCGATTGGCCAGCTCGCTGCAACTAATGCTGCAGATGCTATTGCAATTGGTACAAGTGCAGGAATTCTTCCTGGTGTTGGAGCATCAAGTGGGGATTCTTCTATCGCTATTGGTCGTAGCTCATTGGCTTCAGGCACACGTGCCGTTGCTCTAGGTCGTTCTACTTGGGCTAGGGGGCTTCGTTCTACCGCAATGGGTCAATCTGCAAATACAGAAGCAGACTATTCTATTGCTATAGGTAACAACGCAAACGTAACTGTTGCTACAGCAACAAACTCAATTGCTATGGGTAACTTATCAACTGTTTCAGGCTCAAACTCAATCAGTATTGGTCCGGATTCTAACGTAACAGGTAACTCATCTATCGCTATTGGTGTGGGCAACGTGGTTAGCGGAGATGGTGCCGGCGCATTTGGTGACCCATCAATTGTAGCAGGGGCAGGCTCATATACCCAAGGTAATGATAATGCGGTTGGTTCACAATCAAGCAACGTGGGCGCGTTTGGTAATAACAACCAAATTGGCGCAACAGCGACTTATGCAAATGGCAAACTACAAACAGCAAGCGGTTTAGCCAATGAAGTTGCCGTTGAAAACTCTCGCGTTGTCGGTAACAACAACTACATCACCTCAAGCAATACTTATGTCTTAGGTAGCAGTGTGGGTGTGAAAGATGATGGTTCGTTATTTACTTCAAAAACTGTCGAAAACTCCGTTTATTTAGGCAACGACAGCACCATTGCGAAAGGTGCGACAGTGGGCACGAAAAACCTCACAAAAGAGGATGTTGCAGGCACAACCACCACCGCCGGCGATGAGGGTACGGTTAAAACAGCCAATGTGAGTAGCATTATTTATGGCGGTTTTGCCGGTGATACCGCAAAAGGTGCGGTCACTGTGGGGTCAGCAGGCGAAGAACGTCGTATTATGAACGTAGCGGCAGGGGAAATTTCAAAAACCTCTACCGATGCCATTAATGGCTCACAACTTTATTTAGTGGCAAGTCATATTACTGACAATGCCCCATTCCAATATGTGGATAAAGACGGCAATCCTGTAGTAAAAATTGGGGATAAATACTATCCGGCAGGTACAACAACTGATGCTAACGGCAACATTGTGGATAAAGACGGCAATGCTGTACAACCTGTTGCAGACCAAGACAGCGTGGTAATTAAAGCGAAAGGCACTAACCCTGAAAACATCACGAATGTGAAAGGGAATTTAGACAATACCTATAGCGGTAAAAAAGACATTGATGGTAATGAAATAAAGCCAACAACAGAAGCTTCGCTACCTGAAAAATTTGACCCAACTTCCTCAAACTTTAATAAAGGAGTGCTTAACAACGCGGCAACCGTTGGTGATGTGTTAAACGCAGGTTGGAACTTGCAAGGCAACGGAAGTGCGGTCGATTTTGTGAAACCTTATGATACCGTGAATTTTATCAATGGTAAGCCAAAAAATGATGCTAAGCCTGTTGATACGTCAGATACGCAAGTGAACGTGATTAATCCAAGCGCGCCTAATAATACCAAAGGGGATGCCACTCAGTTAGGTAATGTGGCAGCAGGTACTGAAACCTTGAGCAATCCTGTGGATAAAGACGGTAACCAATTAGTAAAAGATAAGGATAATAAATATTATCCTGCCGGCACGGAGTTAAATGAAGATGGCTCAGTGAAGTCTGCAGATGCGAAACCGGTTGCAACACAACCTACGGAAAATGTATCTAATGCTTATAATGGATTAGCCGATTTAAATGGCTCTAATGCAACTAATGTCCTAACTGTTGCCGATGCGAAAAAATTAGGTTGGGTGGTTTCAGCCAGTGGTAATGATTATGCGGATGATGTGCGTAATGCAAACCGTGTGGATTTTGTCGGTAAAGATGGCATTAAAGTAACAGGCGAAACGACAGCAGCGGGAGTGCGTGAGATTACGATTTCGTTAGAGAAAGGCGAAGTGGCGAAATCGAATGAAAAAACCATTACCGTTGGTGGCGAGAAAAAAGATGTAGTTGAAGTGACCGATGATGAAGGTAACAAAACTTACTATGAGAAAGACAACATTGACCCAACAACAGGCAAACCAACAGATACCACAAAAGCATTAACACCTGATACTAATACTGAAGTAGAAAATAAAGGTAACGGCTTTGTTGATGGTAATCAAGTGGCGGATGCAATTCAAAAATCAGGTTTCTATGTGAGTAAAGAAACTGACGTAAGTGCGGTGGATTTTAATAACAAAGAAGAAAAAATTAACCCTGATGACAAATTGAAATTTGCTGATGGCACAGGAACAACGGTAAATCTTGGTACTGTGAAACAATTAGATGACAAAGGTGAAGTATCGACCACTACTGTGGTGAAAGTGGATATTGACCAAGGTACAATGGAAGTGGAAGACGGTAAGTTGGTTGATAAAGCCACTGAAACCGCCAAAGATGCCTTAACTCAAGCGGAAAAAGCCTTAACAGACTTGAAAGCCGATCCAAATACGACTGCAGAAGATTTAGTTGAGGCGGCTCAAAAAGTGATTGATGCACAGAAATTGTTGGATGATCTGAAAACTAAAGGTGAAGATGTTGTTAAAGCGGAAGCTGACTTAAAAACGGCTCAAGAGGCATTAAAAACCTTGAAAGCTGATGAACAGACAACACCTGAGCAATTAATTAAAGCCGCAAACGATGCGCTTGCTGCAGAAAAAGCCTTAGAAAAAGCGCAAAATAAAGTGGCGACGGTGCAAAATGTGGTGGATACGATTAACAAATCCGGCTTTAACTTGAAAACGTCTGCTACGGCGGAAGGTGAAAAAGTATCAGGCTCAGATGAGTTAATTAATCCAGGCGATGCAGTTGAAATGGTTGCAGGTAAAAACTTAACGGTGAAACAAGAAGCGGATGGTAAAGTCACTTTTGCAACGAAAGATAAAGTAGCATTTACCGAAGTGAAAGTGGGTGATACGGTGCTTAACGAAGGTGGTTTAACCATTAAGAATGGTCCAAGCATCACGGCAAGCGGTATTGATGCCGGCGACAAGAAAATCACCCATGTGGCAGATGGCGAAATTTCACCAACATCAAAAGATGCCGTAAACGGTTCACAATTATATAATGTGGCACAAAATATCAATAATCGTCTTGGTGATGTGAATAAACGTATTGATGATGTGGATCGTGCCGGCAGACGTGGTGCTGCTATTGCGGGGGCGATTGGTATGATCCCACAACCACATATGTCGGGGCGTTCAATGGTGGGCGCAGCAACCACAAGCTACCGCGGTGAACAAGCGCTGGCTGTGGGTTACTCTCGTATCTCAGATAACAGCAAGCACATTATTAAATTCAGCGGTTCATCAAATATGTCTGGTAAGAAAGACATGATGGTCGGTGCAGCTTATGGTTACCAATGGTAATCCGTGATTGCTGAATAAATAGAACAAAAGCAGGATGAAAATCCTGCTTAGATTGCTGACAAAGCTCATCTTTGGGAAACCACCTAGCACGAGCCGTGCTAGGTTCATTAAGCCCAGCCCCGCTGGGGCTGAAAAAAGAGCCGCAGAGCGGCTCAGATTAATTAACCCTATACGGCTCGTATAGGGTTTGTCAACGGTCTAAGCAGGATGAAAGTCCTGCCTTTTTATTTGGGCGTAGCGTGAACACTAAGTGGGATTGATAGAATTAAATATTCTCGAGAAAATCTGTACCGCGAGATTCATAATTTAAAATATTCAAAAATGTTTTGGCGCGGTCGGTGGTTGGGTTAACAAAGAAATCTTCAGGTTTAGATTGTTCTATAATTTCACCTTTGTCCATAAACACAATACGGTCGGCCACTTGGCGTGCGAAGCCCATTTCGTGGGTGACAATTAACATTGTCATGCCGTCTTTGGCTAAACCCAATACGACATCTAATACTTCACGGACCATCTCCGGATCAAGTGCCGCGGTGACCTCATCAAATAACATAATTTCGGGGTTCATGCAAAGTGAACGCACAATGGCGATACGTTGTTTTTGCCCACCTGACAATTCTCTTGGAAACGCGTTTTTACGTTCATATAACCCCACACGTTTTAAGAGCTCATCTGCTTGTTTTTCTACTTCTTCCCGTTTGCGTTTCTGTACTTTTAAGGGGCCGAGTAAAATATTGTCAATAACAGACATATGGGAAAAAAGCTCATAGCTTTGGAACACCATACCGATATGTTGGCGTGCATTAACCCAGGAAATATCCTTACCTAATTGTCCTTTCCCTTCTAGTATTAATTCACCGCTTTTAATTTCTTCCAATCCGTTAATACAGCGTAATAAGGTGCTTTTACCGCAGCCTGAAGGTCCAAGAATGACGACGACTTCACCTTTTTTAACCGATAAATCAATGCCGTGAAGTGCGGTCACATTTCCGTAGTTTTTAACCAATTTTTTAATTTCTAATAATGCCATAATTTAGTTGTCCCAACGATTTTCTAAATATTTTGAGAATAAAGACAGTGGATAACAAATCGCGAAATAAAGTGCGAAAATCACGCCGTAAATCCAAAGTGCCGCAGATGGATCGGTAAATAACGAGGTTTCGATAATCTGTTGCCCAATTTTAATGACCTCCAGTACGCCGATTAACATGGCTAAAGAGCTGGTTTTTACCATTCTCGTAAAGAGATTAATGGCACCGGGGGTCACGCGTTTTAAGCTTTGGGGTAATAAAATATAGATAAACGTTTGTGTTTTGGTTAAACCGAGGGCATAAGCCGCTTCCACTTGATGTTTTTCAATGGAAGTTAATGCACCACGAACTAAATCCCCCATTTCAGCGGTGCCCCAGAAGATAAACACCATAATGCAAACCCAGACACCATCAAGATGTGCACCAAACCATTTTGCAAAACCGAAATACACTAAAAATAAAATGACCAATAGCGGGATAATGCGCACAATTTCTAAATAGAGCTGACATAAAAAATGGACAGCTTTATTTTTACTTGTCATGATGACGCCCATGATCACGCCCAAAATACAGGCGAAAAAAACGGAGATAAAGGCGATTTGCGCAGTCACGGCTAAGCCACCCAGTAAGCGCTCTAAGTTTGAACCCTGAAAAAGTATTGTTAATCCCATTTTAAGCTCCATATTTTGCTTGGCGCAGGCGGCGTTCAAGGACGCGAATGTAAATAGATACCGGTAATAAAATAATTAAATAGAATACAACCAATAAAAATAAGGCTTCGTTCGTTTTATAATCCATACCGATAATATCTTTGGCTAAGAACATAAGTTCTGCTACAGCTACAGCACTGATGACGGATGTTTCTTTCATTAAGAATAAGCAGTTTGCGCCAATGGCCGGGGTTGAAATGGCAAAAGCTTGTGGAAAAATGACATAGCGAAATGCCTGAATTGGCGTTAACCCAATACTCAGCGCGCTTTCAATTTGCCCTTTCGATACGGCTTCCAAGCCGGCTCGGACAGCTTCTGCCATATAACTGCCACCGAGAAAAGCTAACCCGATAATACCGCACGTGAAACTATCTAATTTAATCCCCACTTTCGACAAACCGAAATATAAGAAGAAGACTTGAATGAGTAAGGGCGTATTACGCGAAAGTTCAATATAGATTTTTACGATCCATTGTAGTCCGCGCACTTTATAAACTAATACCACGGCACAAAGCACACCGATGATGATTGATAAAATAATACTCCAAAGGGATAACTGCAGCGTAAGTAAGGTTGCATCAATAAATCGAGGAATCGCGTCTAATATATATTGCCAATTCATAGTTCTTGTGATGGAAAAGAATAAAATAGCTTATTATAGGCACCGGTGTAAGCAAAATTTAAAGATCTTATGGTTATGTTTAATAACAAAATCCCATAAAAAATGACCGCGCTTTGAAAAAGTGCGGTCAATATTTTCAGGGTTATAAGGTGAATTTCCCTACACCTAATTCATCTTCTTTACGTGTACGTTGGATAACCGCTTGTGGTGATTGCACGACACGCAAACCCATTTCATCTTCTGTACGAACGACATCACCGCGCAGTGAGTTGGTGTAAACATCGGTGATTTTAATATCCACGAATTTACCAATCATATCAGGCGTACCTTTGAAATTGACGATACGGTTATTTTCCGTGCGCCCTGTTAATTCCATAATATCTTTCTTAGAGGGGCCTTCCACTAAAACACGCTGCTCTGTCCCCAGCATGGCACGACTAAATTGCAAAGCTTGGTTGTTAATGCGTTGTTGTAATAAAGCTAAGCGTTGTTTTTTCTCTTCTTCAGTGACATCATCCGGCATATCGGCTGCAGGTGTGCCTGGACGTGCTGAATAAACAAAGCTGTAACTCATATCAAAATTCACGTCCGCAATTAAATTCATCGTTTCTTCAAACTCAGCATTCGTTTCCCCCGGAAAACCTACGATAAAGTCTGAGCTGATTTGAATGTTTGGACGTACTCTGCGCAATTTACGAATAATCGATTTATATTCTAATGCGGTATGACCTCGTTTCATCATGGTTAAAATGCGATCTGAGCCGGCTTGAACCGGTAAGTGCAAGAAGCTGACTAATTCAGGCGTATCTGCATATACATCGATAATATCATCGGTAAATTCGATTGGATGGCTCGTGGTGAAACGTAAACGGTCAATGCCGTCAATCGCTGCCACTAAACGTAATAATTCTGCAAAGGTGCAGATACCACCATCATGTGTTGCACCGCGATAAGCATTAACATTTTGCCCTAATAAGTTAATTTCACGTACACCCTGCTCCGCTAATTGCGCAATTTCAAATAATACGTCATCTAACGGACGGCTCACTTCTTCACCACGGGTATAAGGCACAACGCAGTAAGTACAATACTTGTTACAGCCTTCCATAATGGAAACGAATGCGGTTGGCCCTTCCGCTTTTGGTTCAGGTAAGCAGTCAAATTTTTCAATTTCAGGGAAGCTAATGTCCACCACATTGCTTTTACCGCCACGAATCTGATTGATCATTTCAGGTAAACGGTGCAAGGTTTGTGGCCCGAAAATAATATCCACAAAAGGCGCACGTTCACGAATGTGTTCACCTTCTTGTGAGGCCACACAACCGCCCACGCCAATAATTAAATGTGGTTTTTCTTTTTTCCAAGTTTTCCAACGGCCTAATTGTGAGAACACTTTTTCTTGTGCTTTTTCACGAATTGAACAGGTATTGAGCAATAAAACATCTGCATCTTCAGGTTTATCCGTTAATTCTAAGCCGTGGGTTGATAATAATAGATCCGCCATTTTTGATGAATCATATTCATTCATTTGGCAGCCCCAAGTGGTGATATGTAATTTTTGCGTCATAATCTTAATCGGTTAAATAAAAATTCTTTAAAAATTTGGTCGGGTATTTTACAAGTTTAGGCGGGTGGTGGCTAGTTTTAATTTTCATCAATTCAACGTAGAATCTCATTAAAAATAGAAAAATAAAACCGCACAATGATTTCATCATCAAAAGTGCGGTTAACATATTAAAACATTTTAATTTAAGCCAGCTTTTTCTCAAGGGCTTTAAGACGTTTATTCATCTTATCAATGCCCATGGTGAGTGCTGCCGTTTTTCGCCATTCTTTGTTTGGTTGAGCAGGAATACCTGAGGAGTAAATACCTTTTTCCGTAATTGGCTGCATAATCATACTCATGCCTGTGATAATGGCTTGGTCGCAAATTTCCATGTGACCATTAATCACACTCGCGCCACCAATTTGGCAATAGCGTCCGACTTTTAGACTACCGGCTAAAATCACGCCACCTGCGATTGCTGTTCCTGTACCAATATGCACGTTATGAGCGATTTGGCAAAGGTTATCGATAATCACGTTATCTTCGATAACCGTATCATCTAACGCACCGCGATCAATACAAGTACAGGCGCCAATTTCTACTCGGTTACCAATCACTACGCGACCGGTTTGTGGAATTTTAATCCATTTACCACGTTCATTAGCATAGCCAAAACCATCACTACCAATCACCGCACCTGATTGAATTAAACAATCATCGCCGATCTGTACTTCGTGATAAATACTCACATTTGCCCAAAGTTGAGTGTTTTTACCGATTTTCGCATTTTTACCAATAAAGCAACCGGCACCAATCACCGCATTATCCCCAATCACTGCGCCATCTTCGATCACCGCATTGGCTCCAATCGATACGTTTTCACCTAAAGAAGCGCGTTCAGAAATTACCGCACTTGGGGCAATATCAGAAGCAGCTTTTGGCGTAGTATCCATATATTGAGCCAAGATTGCATAAGCCACATAAGGATTTTGTACAATCAATAAATTGGCATTCTCTGCACAAAATTCTACATCTGCCTCAGATACGACTAAAACACTCGCTTGTGCTTGTGAAAGATAGGGACGATATTTGACGTTAGAGATAAAGGTAAGTTGATTTGTGCTCGCGCGATCTAATGGTGCAATACTGCTCACTACAACATCGGCGTTGCCACGAATGGCACCGCCGACTTGCTCTGCTAATTCTTTTAAAGTATAAGAACGCATAAGTTTAATTTACCTTAGATTATTGCGCTTTTTTCTCTTCAGCTTTAGGCGCTTCCGGTAATTTACCACCGACGGCTTTTAACACATCTTCAGTAATATCTTTGCCATCAACAGCATAAACAACAGAATTTGCGTCAATCACGTAAGTATAGCCTTTTTCTTTCGCTAATTTGTTGGTTGCAACTTGGATTGATTCTAACAATTTAGCGGTTTCTTCACGTTCAGCATTTGCTGTTTCTTGTTGGAATTGACGAGCTTTTTCATCATGTGCACGCATTAATTTATTGATCTCATCTTCACGTTTTTTGATGTCTGCGCTACGTAAATTTTTGGCGTCTTTTTGTAATGCGGCAATTTTGCCATCAATGGATTTTTTGCTTGCAGCAAGTTTATCCGCTTCCGCTTTGAATTGTTTTTCTAAGCTCTGACCAATCGCTTCACGCTCCGGATGGTTTTGGAATACGACTGCGGCATTAACAAATGCGATATTTTCCTCTGCCATAGCTGAAGCTGAAGCAAAACCTAATGCTAAAGAAAGTGCAGTTGCTTTTACAAAGTTTTTCATTGTTTAAATTTCCTTATTAGTTGTTGATTGTTTCGTATTACAAACTCAATTTGTAATACGAGTGATTTTTCGACTACAAAGTCTTTAATAAGTTCCGATTAGAATGAACCACCAATGCTAAATTGGAATTGTTCAATATCATCTTCTTCATATTTTTTGAGTGGTTTAGCGTATGAGAATACCAAAGGACCAATTGGGGATTGCCATTGGAACGCCACACCTGCGGAAGAACGGATACGACTTGGATCACCATAATCCGGCAACATCGGGTAGCGTGATTTTTCTACATTAGACCATTTTGTATTCCATAAACTTGCGGCATCAACGAATAATGATGTACGCACGCTGTTTTGGTTTTTATCCGCCACAAATGGGGTTGGAATAATAAATTCTGCACTGGCGGTTGCCATCGCATTACCACCAATTACATCTCGACTTACTTGATCATAGTCACCGCTTTGTCCCATATAAATAGCATTTGGTCCGAAACCACCGTAAGAGAAACCACGAATGGTTCCGATACCACCTAAGTTATAGAGTTGGTAGAACGGCACGCGTTTACCATTTAGACCATCCGTATAAGCGGCACTAAATTTACCGGAAATAACCCATTTATGCTCACGATCTAATGGATAATAACCTTGAATATCTGTGCTTAATTTATAGTAGCGGTTGTCTGAACCCGGTGCAGTAACTACGCCGCCCACATTAACTTTTACCCCTTTAGTTGGGAAATAACCACGGTTTAAGTTATTATAAATCCAACCGGCAGAAATCGTATAATCGTGGGTTTTAAACGTCCAGTCATCAAATTCCATAGACTCACGGTAAAGATCACGCGTGTATTCCGGGCTAATGTCTTTTAATTTATTATAAGTATAACCCGCACCAATATAGTAGGAGTTATTTTCATTCACCGGGAATCCTAAGGTTAAATTTAAGCCGTAAGTCGTACGTTTATAAGAGGCCACGTTATCGTCTGTGCCTGTATTATCATAGGTTTGATAGAATACATTACCACCAAGACTGACTCCATCTTTGGTAAAGTATGGTTCGTTATAGCCTAAATCAACACTTGTCCCATAGTCGTTACGTGTTCCTGATACACTAATTGACGATCCCATCCCCAAGAAGTTATCTTGTTTTACACTCGTTTGATAGCTAAAACCACTTTCTGTACCGTAACCGATACCAAAGTTGATACTTCCCGTATTACGCTCTTTGACTTTATAAATCACATCAACTTCGTCATCCGTTCCTTTGACCGGCTCATTACGATATTCTACCGTTTCAAAGAAACCTGTACGGTCTAAACGTGTTTTACCTAACTCAACAAGTTGAGAGGATAACCAAGCCCCTTCTTGTTGGCGCATTTCTTGACGCAATGTGCTATCCGCGCTCACGGTATTGCCTTCAAAGCGAATTTGACGCACAGAATAACGGCGACCTGCATCTACAACATACGTAATTCCTACGGTTTTATTCACATCGTCAAAATCAGGCACCACATTAACTTGTGCCGTAGCATAACCTTGCTCAGCTAATTTCGCTTTGATGCCGTTTTCAACAGAACTAATTTCCACACGACGGAAAGTATCATTCAAACGAATACCGTCTAATAATGATTGCAACTCATTCTGCATACCGCCCACATTCCCCACGATACGCACACTATTGACCGTATATAATTCGCCTTCATTAACCGTAATTTTAACACGCGCTTCGGTTTTCTCATCATTAAGTTGAACATCTGTCGCAGTAATTTGCGCTTTAGGATAACCACGATCTTGGTAGTAATTGGTGATGGTTTCTAAATCTTTACCAAATTGTTCTTGAGAAAATTTAGCACCGAACAATTTCCACCAAGCATCTTCCGAAAGCTCCATTTGATCGGCTAAGCGCGAACCTGAAAAGGCTTCGTTACCTTCAAATGTTAATTCTTTTAATTTAGCAACATCATTTTCTTTAATATTAATTTTAACTTCTGCGCGATTATTCGGTAAGGTATTCACCACAGGCTCAACTTTAGCATTATAACGACCGGTTGACGCATAATGTGATTCTAAACTTTCAGCAAAAGCCGTTAACTTCGCACGGTCAAGCACACTTCCTACTTTAAAACCATTATTATCCAGATTTTCTTTTAACGCTTCTGTTGGAATGGTGTCATTACCCGAAATAACCACATCCGCAATAATAGGCAATTGCACCACAGAAATCGTTAACACATTACCATCACGAATAACTTGCACATCCTGATAGCCACGATGATAAAGTGTACGGACAATAGTCGCAATTTCTTCATCAGTTATACGCTTACCCAACTGAACAGGTAAACCGGCTAATACTTTACCTTCAGCCCCGGATTCCACGCCATCCACTCGAATATCTTGAACAACGAACGGTGCCGCATAAACACTGGTTGAACCCAATAATAAACTAGCAATTAAGAGTTTTTTCATTTTTAAATCACCTATAAAAGTGCGGTTAGTTTTTGCTGCGTTTTACAAACGCAAAAAATCATTGAATAAAGCAAAGGCAGTTAACGCTAACAACAAAGCCGCGCCAACTCGATAACATAATTCTTGCACCCGTTCTGAAACAGGTTTGCCTTTTATCCCTTCCACCGCCAAAAAGACTAAATGACCGCCATCTAGCACCGGCAATGGAAATAAATTCATCATACCCAAATTGACACTAATTAATGCCATAAAGCTTAAGAATGCAATCAAACCAAAACTGGATGAAACACCCGCGCCCTTCGCGATAGAAATAGGGCCACTCAAATTACTGAGCGATAAATCCCCTGTAAATAACTTGCCGATGACTTTGACCGTCAACGCAGAAAGCTGCCACGTTTTCTCTACCCCTTTCCACAAGGCGTCAAGAATATCATATTTTAATTCAGTTCGATAGATTTCATTTATTGGCTCAACCACAGGAGCAATGCCGGCAAAATAGCGTCCGTCTTTCATTTCAGGCGTTAACGCGACAGTCAGCTCTTCCCCTTGTCGCAACACCTGTAAATCCAAGGTTCCACCTTGTTGAATACGATCAACCAACGCCTGCCAATCCACAGGTTGCCCATTTAAACGCAACAGCACATCACCGACTTGCAAATCTGCACGTGCTGCCGGGGAATCTTTCACCACGGAAGCCAAGGTATTCGTCACTTTAGATGAAACCGGTTTAATCCCCAAAGAACCGAAAGCCGATTCTTTTTCAGGGTTAAAAGTCCAATTGCTCAAAGATAGCGTTTTTTCTTGGATACGATGTTCACCAAATGGCGCAACCGTTAAGGTCACTCGCTCATTCCCTAACTTGCTGGCGAGCAACAAATTAATACTTTCCCAATCATCGGTTTGCGTGCCATCAACCGCCAGGATTTGACTGTTGGGTGCAAGCTCTGCCATGGCGGCGATAGAATGAGGTTTTACTTCCCCAATCACCGGTTTAACACTCGGCATCCCCACCACGAAAATCACCCAATAGGCAAAAATCGCAAAAATAAAATTCGCTAATGGACCTGCAGCAATAATAAAAGCGCGTTGCAACACGGTTTTGCTGTTAAAAGATTGGGATTTCAACTCAAGCGGCACTTCTTCCGTGCGTTCATCAAGCATTTTGACATAACCGCCCAAGGGAATCACCGATAAGGCAAATTCCGTTCCCTGTTTATCCGTGCGTTTCCATAACACTTTCCCAAAGCCAATAGAAAAACGATGCACTTTTACACCGCACTTTCGCGCCGCCCAAAAGTGTCCGAACTCATGCACAGAAACCAATACGCCAATAACAACAATAAATGAAACAAGCGACCACAAAAAGGACATTATTTTTCCTTATAACACAAAGAAATAGAAATAGCTGAAAAATGGAACTGCCGCGGTAAGGCTATCAACGCGATCTAACACACCGCCGTGTCCCGGAATTAAATTGCTGCTGTCTTTAATCCCCGCTTCGCGTTTGAACATACTTTCCGTTAAATCGCCCAACACCGAAATAGCCACCGTTGCCGCAGAAAGTGCGGTTAAACTTTGAATATTTCCGCGCGTAAATAAGCTGTCTCCCGCAAAATGAATAAATAAAAACGCTAATACTGCTGCGGTTAAAACACCACCGATCACGCCTTCCCACGTTTTCCCCGGCGATACTTTCGGCGCCAGTTTGTGTTTACCTAATGCGCGGCCGGCAAAATACGCACCACTATCTGCCGCCCAAACTAAAATAAAGACATAAAGCAAGAGTTGTACACCATGCAACGCATCTGACACATAATTATCCAAACGCAAACTTAACACACCAATTACAAAAGGAATGAGAGTGTGAAAGGCAAAAATCGCCTGCAAGATCGGGGATTTACCCCATAATTTCGCCGATGTCGGATAGCTCACCACCAGCAAAAATGCCACGCCCCACCAAACCACAGCACCTAATAAAATCGGCTCGGCATGAGATTGGAAGACACGCCCGGCATTTAAATAATCCGCTTCGCTGAAAATCCATAAAAATAGAAATGCCGCCGCAACAACGGTGATTACAGCGCGCCAAAAGAAGGCTTTAACACGCGCAAATTGTGTCCATTCCCAAACACCCAATGTTGCCACCGCGCCTATCGCCAAAGCGAAATAGAATGGCGAAAATAAAAATAAAGCCGCACAAACGATTGCAATTAATACAATGGCAGATAAAACTCGTTCTTTAAGCAAAAGTAACTCCTTATTCAGAACCGCCAAAACGGCGCTCACGTTGTTGGAAAGCAAAAACTGCTCGGTTAAATTCTTCTTCGTTAAAATCAGGCCATAGCACATCGGTGAAATACAGCTCGGCATAGGCAATTTGCCAAAGCAAAAAATTACTAATCCGTTGTTCACCACTGGTACGAATTAATAAATCCACGGGGGGTTGCGCTTTTGTGACCAACATCTGTTGAAAAAGTTCTTCATTAATTTGTTCCGGTGCTAACTCACCGGCTTTAACTTGCCCGGCCAATTTTTGAGTAGCCTGCAAAATATCCCAACAACCACCATAGTTTGCCGCGATATTCACCGTCAGTGCGGTGTTATTTTCCGTTAATTTTTCTGCTTTGGCGATTTTCTCTTGCAGCTTATCGCTAAACTTCGATTTATCACCTAAAATCAATAACTTAATATTATTTTTATGCAACTTCTTCACTTCACGATCTAAGGCTTGCATAAATAATGTCATTAAGGCGGAAACTTCCGCTTCAGGGCGGTTCCAGTTTTCGCTACTAAAGGCATATAAGGTTAAGGATTGCACCCCAATTTGGCGGGCATAAGACACGGATCTACGCACTGCTTTCACACCATTGGTATGACCAAAAACACGCATTTTCCCTTGTTGTTTTGCCCAGCGACCATTGCCATCCATAATAATGGCAACATGCTTCGGAATATTATTTGGATTGAGTTCGTTCATTTTTTCTCAAAACAGTCAAAAATCAACCGCACTTATTGGCGGCCAGTAATGAGCAGAAATATAGCATAAGCCCCGATTACTGTCATTGTCTTTTACGATGATCCGCTTATTTACTCATCTTAAATAGCACACTATAATGCCCAAATACTTTTCTTTGATATAGGACGGAAAAATGCAGTTTTCCAAAATGCACGGATTAGGCAACGATTTTGTCGTGGTTGATGCAGTAACCCAAAATTTATTCTTCCCTGAAGAGGTCATCAAAAAACTCGCCGATCGCCATCGTGGTATTGGCTTCGACCAATTACTCATCGTTGAACCACCCTACGATCCTGATCTCGATTTTCACTACCGCATATTTAATGCTGATGGTAGCGAAGTTTCCCAATGTGGCAACGGCGCACGTTGTTTCGCCCGTTTCGTTACCATGAAAGGCTTAACCAATAAAAAAGACATCGCAGTAAGCACCGCTAAAGGCCGTATGATTTTAACGGTTAAAGATGACGGCATGATCCGTGTCAATATGGGCGAACCCATTTGGGAACCGAGTAAAATCCCTTTTATTGCCAATAAATTTGAAAAAAATTACATTCTTCGCACTGACATTCAAACCGTCCTTTGCGGCGCAGTTTCTATGGGCAATCCGCATTGTGTCGTGCAAGTAGATAATATTGACACCGCCAACGTAGAAGAACTTGGACCATTACTTGAAAATCACGAACGTTTCCCAGAACGAGTAAATGCAGGCTTTATGCAGATTATTAACCGTAATCACATCAAACTACGAGTTTATGAACGTGGTGCTGGTGAAACACAAGCCTGCGGAAGCGGAGCTTGTGCTGCTGCGGCTGTTGGTATTATGCAAGGATTGCTTGATAACACAGTTCAAGTGGATTTACCTGGTGGCTCTCTCACTATTGAATGGGCTGGAGAAGGACAACCGTTGTATATGACAGGTGATGCGACTCATATTTATGATGGCGTAATTAAACTCTAAAACGTAAATGTGAAAAGTGCGGTGAAATTTCGCCGTTCTTTTTACACTAAATTAACATTTCCCTCGCTACACTAATGTAAAACTCTCATTTTACTTTATTCTTTCTATGCCTTTTCACCATATATCTCAACAAATATTATAATCTTTCAAATAAGTTAATAACCTGGTCAAGTAAAATTCATATTTTTTGTGATCAAATTCAAATATTTACAATATTTTTGTATTTTTTTAACAAATTTTAAATACAATACATAGTAATTTTACAACCACTAGGAATTTTTTATGGCTTTTGCACTTAGTATTTTTCCAATTATTCTTTTAATTTACCTTATGGTAAAACGTAATGCCTTACCTTCTTATGTTGCATTACCTTGGATTGCTGTTGTTGTTTTGATGATCCATCTAGCCTATTTCGGCACAGATATCGCAACAATTAGCGCAAACGTTACTGCAAGTATTGTGGCGGTACAAACGCCAATTACTGTTATTTTTGGGGCAATTTTATTTAACAAATTCTCAGAAATGTCTGGTGTAACCAATGTATTACGTCGCTGGCTAGGGAATATTAACCCGAACCCTGTCGCACAGCTTATGATTATCGGTTGGGCATTTGCCTTTATGATTGAAGGTGCAAGTGGTTTCGGTACACCAGCTGCAATTGCTGCCCCTATTTTAGTTGGTTTAGGCTTTAACCCAATTAAAGTCGCCATTCTCGCATTAATTATGAACTCAGTGCCTGTTTCATTTGGTGCAGTAGGTACACCAACTTGGTTCGGTTTTGGTCCACTGAAATTAGGTGAAAATGAAATTCTAACGATAGGTTCAATGACTGCCTTAATCCATAGTATCGCGGCCTTTATTATCCCGCTCATGGCATTACGCGTTATCGTAAGTTGGAAAGAAATTCGCCAAAATCTTATGTTTATTTACATTAGTGTTTTTGGCTGTGTTGTTCCTTATTTAATAATTGCTCAGTTTAACTATGAATTTCCAGCATTAGTCGGTGGGGCAATTGGTTTACTCATTTCAGTTTTCGCAGCGAACCGCAATATTGGCTTAGTAAAAATGGAAAATCATTTGGATAGCAATGCAGTCACAACATCCCAAGTTATAAAAGCATTACTACCAACAGGTATGTTGATTTCTATTTTAATCATCACACGTATTCAACAATTACCATTCAAAGCTTGGATGAATGATACAACGACATGGTTTACAACACGTATTGGTTCATTGGGCGATTTTGAAATCAGTCATGGTTTAGTATTCAGTTTGAAAAATATTTTTGATACCCATGTGAATGCGAGTTATAAATTACTTTATGTACCAGCATTTATTCCATTTGTTATCACAGTACTCATTGTGATTCCACTATTCAGTATGACCTTCAAGCAAACAAGAGAAATTTTTGGTGACAGTTTACGTCGCACTAAAAATCCATTTATTGCTTTAGTCGGTGCACTTATCATGGTAAATCTCATGCTTGTTGGTGGAGACGCATCAATGGTAAAAACTATCGGTAAAACTTTTGCTGAAACCACTGGTGAACATTGGACATGGTTCTCATCTTATCTCGGTGCAGTGGGAGCATTTTTCTCTGGTTCAAATACTGTTTCAAATTTAACGTTTGGTAGTGTGCAATTATCTACTGCAGAAATTACAGGATTATCGACCGCACTTGTACTTGCTTTACAATCTGTAGGCGGCGCTATGGGGAATATGGTCTGTATCAATAATATCGTGGCCGTCTCTTCTGTACTTGGTACTAATAACCAAGAAGGCAATATCATCAAGCAAACTGTATTACCAATGTTTGTGTATGGCATAATTGCGGCACTTGTTGCACTATTTATTATTCCGTTATTCTTTAACGTATAAGATTATTTCCGCACGCTTAGTTGACTTAAGGTGCGGATCTCTTTTCTCATTTGGAGTGACTATGAACGTTAATTTTTACGTTACTTGTATCGCTGACATCGTAAAAGGCGGTGTAGCAAAAAATACGGTATTACTGCTCGAAAAGCTCGGTTGTAATGTCGTGTTCCTTGAAAAACAGGGCTGTTGTGGTCAACCGGCTATCAATAGCGGCTATGCAAAACAAGCCATCCCTGGGATGAAAAGCCTTGTCGAAACTTTTGAAGTGAATGATTATCCTATCGTAGCCCCGGCAGGCTCTTGCGTTTACGCCATAAAAAATTATCCTGAATACTTTGAACGCTTTGGTGAACCACAATGGGCAGAGCGTGCTCAAAAAGTTGCCGATCGCTTTCATGATCTTACTGACTTTATCGTCAATGTCCTTAAAGTGGAAAATGTCGGCGCACGTTTAACTGGTAAAGCCGTCTACCATCCATCTTGTAGTCTCACTCGCAAATTAGGTATTGTTCAAGAGCCTTTAACATTATTACAAAACGTTAAAGGTTTACAGTTACTGCCAATTCATAATCAACAGACTTGCTGTGGTTTTGGCGGAACGTTTTCCGTGAAAATGGCGGAAATTTCAGGCGAAATGGTGACTGAAAAAGTGGTAAATATTAGTGACGTAGAGCCTGATTATTTAGTTGGTGCTGATGTTAGCTGCTTAATGAATATTGCAGGACGTTTAAGCCGAGAAGGCAAAAATGTCAAAGTGATGCATATTGCCGAAGTATTAATGCAAGATGAGCAAGGAGTGAACTAAGATGTCTTTGAAAACTAGTGAGTTACCATTTAAACAACGCGTTGAAAAGCAAGTTCACAATGAAATTATGCGCCGTGCGGTAATCAAAGCACAAGAAACTATTGGCGCAAACCGCCAAAAAATGGTGGATGAACTCGGGCATTGGGAAGAATGGCGTGATCTGGCAAAACAAATTCGTAACCATGTATTAGCCAATCTTGATGCCTATTTATATCAATTAAGTGAAAAAGTAGAGCAAAATGGCGGACATGTTTTCTTTGCAGAAACCGCAGAAGAAGCCAATGATTATATTCTCCGCGTTGCTCGCGAAAAAAATGCGAAAAAAATTGTTAAATCAAAATCTATGGTCACCGAAGAAATCGGGATGAACCATATTTTAGAAAAAGACGGCATTAAAGTCGTTGAAACAGATTTAGGCGAGTATTTGTTACAAATCGTAGGTGATAAACCGTCTCACATTGTTGTACCTGCTATTCATAAAGATCGCCATCAAATCCGTAAAGAATTACATGAAAAATTAGGTTATAACGGGACTGAAAAACCAGAAGAAATGACAGCGTTCATCCGCCAAGTTATCCGAAAAGATTTCTTGGAGGCTGATATTGGCATTAGCGGCTGTAACTTTGCCGTGGCTGAAACGGGGTCTTGCTGTTTAGTCACGAACGAAGGTAACTTACGCCTTGCAACTACTGTACCTAAAACGCATATTGCCGTCATGGGTATGGAACGTATTGCGCCGACGTTCCAAGAAGTGGACGTGTTAATTACGATGCTTTGTCGCAGTGCCGTTGGGGCAAAATTAACAGGTTACAATACTTGGTTAACAGGCCCACGCCTTGAAGGCGAAACAGATGGTCCTGAAGAATTTCATTTAGTGATTGTCGATAATGGTCGTTCTCAAATTCTTGAAAGTGAATTTAAAGAAGTATTACGCTGCATTCGCTGTGGTGCTTGCTTAAATACTTGTCCGGCTTACCGTCAAATTGGCGGTCATGGCTATGGTTCAATTTATCCCGGTCCTATTGGTGCCGTTATTTCACCATTACTTGGCGGTTATGAAGACTTTAAAGAATTGCCATATGCATGTTCATTATGCTCCGGCTGTAACAGTGTTTGCCCAGTAAAAATCCCTTTAGCACAACTTATTTTACGCCACCGCGAAAATATCGCTCAGTCAGGGTTAACACCATTAGCAGAGCGCATTTCCATCAAAGGTTTTAACTTTGCCAATGCCCATCCAGCAATTTGGGATAGCAGTGTCAAAATTGGGGCTAAATTAGCAGGAAAATTTATCAAAAATGGCAAATCACCTATTCAAGCCGGTGCACTCGCAGAATGGACAAAAGCACGTGATTTACCACAACCAGAGGGTGAAAGTTTCCGTACATGGTTTGCTAATCGGGGGAAAAATTAATGACAATTCAAAATCGTGAAACATTTTTAGCAAGATTAGCAGAACGCATGGGGCGCACACTTCATACTGTACCAGATCCTATGCCTCAATTAGTAAATGACTACCCTACAACACGTTTAACAGATCGTACGCAAGCTCAACTGGCGCAAGAATTTATGGATTTTGCGAAAGTAATGATGGTAGATGTAGTCGAAACAACAGAAGCGAATGTTGTGGCGCAATTACTTGAAATTTGCGAAAAATATGGTGGTGGTGACATTATTTTAAATAATGACGAAAGACTGACAGAACTCGGTTTAACTCAGGCTATCGAAATGAATTACACCACGCATATTTGGGACAAAAATGCCAACACAGAGAATATCACTAAAGCAGAAAAAGCGAATATTGGTATTGTTCATGCCGAATATGGTTTATGTGAAAGTGGCGGTATTGTCTTATTCTCAAATCAAGATAATGGCCGTTCAGTAAGCTTATTACCTGAAAAATCGATTGTAGTAGTACGCAAAAGCCAGATACTTCCGCGCGTCGCTCAGCTCGCCAAAATTTTGCATGAAAAAGCACAACATGGAGAGCGAATGCCATCTTGTATCAATATTATTGCCGGTCCAAGTTCAACCGCAGATATTGAATTGATTAAAGTGGTTGGCGTACACGGCCCTGTGGCAAAAGTTTATTTAGTGATTGATGACCTATAAAATTTGCTAAAAATTGACCGCACTTCGTGGTGAAAAACCGCAAGTGCGGTTTTTTATTGCGCGATTTTCTACTAAAATAGATTCATTCAGAAGCATTTTTCTACTATACACAGAACATCAATATGCAAGTTGCCCTTCAAAAATACTACGATTATTTACGTATTGAACGCCAATTAAGTGCTTATACGTTAACCGCGTATCAACGCCAACTGACTGCAGTGGTAGAAATTTTGCTGAAAAATGAAATTCATTCTTGGCAAGCTGTTTCACCAAGCGTAGTGCGATTTGTAGTAGCAGAAAGCCGAAAATCAGGTTTACACGAAAAAAGCCTTGCCTTACGTTTATCTGCCTTACGTCAATTCTTAGGCTATTTGGTGATACAAGGTGAATTAAAGGTCAATCCTGCTACCGGTATTTCAGCGCCCAAACAAGGAAAACATCTACCCAAAAATATTGACGAAGAACAAGTGACTCAACTTCTCAATAACCAAAGCAAGGAACCGATTGATATTCGTGATCGCGCGATAATTGAGTTAATGTATAGCTCCGGATTACGGTTATCTGAATTACAAGGATTGAATCTCAACAGTCTCAATCTGCGTGCTCGTGAAGTTCGCGTGTTGGGGAAAGGAAACAAAGAACGAATTCTGCCCTTTGGGCATCACGCTTTGCATGCTATTCAAGCATGGCTAAAAGTGCGGTTGCTTTTTAATCCAAAAGATGACGCATTATTTGTGAGTTCTTTGGGGAACCGCTTAACCCATCGTTCTATTCAAAAACGCTTGGAAGTGTGGGGTATAAAACAAGGATTAAACGCCCATTTAAATCCCCATAAATTACGTCATAGTTTTGCTACTCACATGCTGGAAGCCAGTTCGGATTTACGTGCTGTGCAAGAATTATTAGGCCATAGCAATCTTGCCACCACACAGATTTACACCCATTTAAATTTCCAACATTTAGCGGATGTCTATGATAAAGCACACCCGAGAGCAAAACGCAAAAGCTGATATTCAAGGAAAACAAGATGAAATTTTACTGCACTTTTATGCCATTTAAGGCGATCAGTTTCGATCTTGACGATACGCTTTACGATAATCGCCAAGTTATTCAAAATGCTGAAAATCAGTTTGTGGCTAAACTGTCGGAATTGTTAGGACAAGGGGTTTCAATCGATGAATGGAAGCAATGGAAATTTAAGATTTTGGCAGAAGATCCTGTGTTGTGTGAAGATGTGACCCAATGGCGGTTTGAAGCGGTTCGTGCTTTTTTGTTAAACATCGGAAAAAGTGCGGTAGAAATTGAGACCATTTGGCAAACCACTATCGAACATTTTTTTGTTTGGCGGCATAAAATAGCGATTCCGGCACAAAGTTTTTCCGTGCTTAAACAACTCAAACAACATTACCCTTTAATTGCCATTACCAACGGCAATGTTTCGCCGGAACGCATTGGCTTAGATTTTGATCTGACTTTAAAGGCCGGCGTTCACGGCAGAGCTAAGCCACATCAAGCATTATTCCACCAAGCCGCCGCGGCATTTCATCTTCATCCGCAAGACATTTTGCACGTAGGCGATAATCTTGTAACAGATGTTCAAGGCGCGATACAAGCGGGTTGCCAATCGGTGTGGATTAATTTATCCGATTTAGGCATAGGAAAATTTACAGAAGCTCGACTGCTACCGACTGTGGAAATCGCAGATTTAACCGAACTCTTGTCACTCACAAAATAAGCTTATAGAATTCATTTATTTATACTCTTAACACAAGGAACCACTATGCGCGGATTAAAACATCTCAGCTATTTTCTCACTAAATTCACGGCTCTCGTGATTATTCTTACGGCAATGGTCACATTCTACGTACCGAGTGCATTTACCTGGGTAAAAGGCGATGCACAGATCATCGTATTAGGCATCATCATGCTCGGCATGGGTGTGACACTGGGCAAACAAGATTACAAAATCTTAGCCCAACGCCCTTTAGATATTTTTATCGGTGCCGTAGCGCAATACACTATTATGCCCTTTATTGCCATTACCATCGCCAATCTCTTTGATCTTTCCCCGGGTTTAACACTAGGTCTTGTATTAGTCGGTTGCTGCCCCGGTGGTGTATCTTCCAATATTATGAGTTTCTTATGTAAAGGGGATGTGGCGTTTTCTGTGGGGATGACAACGGTTTCAACCATAGTTGCACCGGTTATGACACCCTTATTAATCAATTACTTAGTCGGCGAAACCATTGATATGGATGGTTGGGCAATGTTTAAATTTATGCTCTTAGTCACCATTTTGCCTGTGGCTATTGGCTCAGCATTTAACATTTTCTGCCATAAACAAAAATGGTTCCACGATGTAAGAAGCGTCATGCCCGGTGTGGCGGTCATTGGATTTGCATGTATTGTCGGTGGCGTAGTAGCGGTTCACGGTCCAAAATTTCTCGAATCCGGTTTGGTTATCTTCGTTTGTATCGCATTCCATAACATTATTGGTTATGTTTTAGGCTATCTTGCGGGTCAATGTTGCGGTATGAGCACAGCGAAAAAACGCACCTTATCTATCGAAGTAGGCGTACAAAATGCCGGATTAGCCACAGGATTAAGCTCAAAATTCTTCCCAACCAGTGCAGAATCCGCGATCGCCGCCGCCGTATCTTGTGTATGGCACTCTATTTCAGGCACAATCTTAGCGAACCTTTTCCTTTGGTGGGATAAAAAACGCGCTCAACCTACAGAAGCATCTCAAACGGAAGTTGTGGATGCCTAAGTAACAAAAAAGTGCGGTGAAACAACCGCACTTTCTTTTTTATGGTACAAATTAACGGCGTCCAAACATTCCGCCTAAGCCGCCTAATCCACCGAGACCGCCCATGCCGCCGCCCATTAATCCTTTCATGCCACGCATCATTTTTGCCATACCGCCATTGCGCATTTTTTTCATCATACGTTGCATTTCGTCAAATTGTTTAAGCAATTTGTTCACATCTTGCACTTGCGTACCTGAACCTAAGGCAATACGGCGGCGGCGCGAACCTTTAATGATTTCAGGGTTTGCCCGTTCTTTTAACGTCATGGAATTAATGATCGCTTCCATTTTGATAAACATTTTGTCATCCACTTGATTTTTCACGTGATCAGGCAAATTTTTAGCACCGGGTAATTTCTCAAGCATTGACATCATTCCGCCCATTTTTTTCATTTCAACGAGCTGTTCACGGAAATCATCAAGGGTAAATTGGTCGCCTTTTTTGAATTTTTGCGCCATTTTTTCCGCTTTTTCATGGTCAACGTTGCGTTGTAAATCCTCAATCAACGACAACACATCGCCCATACCCAAAATACGCGATGCTACACGATCAGGATGAAACGGTTCTAATGCATCGGTTTTCTCGCCAACACCCAAAAACTTAATCGGTTTTCCTGTAATTTGACGAATCGATAACGCCGCACCACCGCGGGCATCACCGTCCACTTTGGTTAAAATCACCCCGGTTAACGGCAAGGCTTCATTAAAGGCTTTTGCGGTATTGGCGGCGTCTTGACCTGTCATGGCATCAACGGTAAAGAGCGTTTCAATTGGCGAAAGTGCGGCGTGAATTTGCTTAATTTCGTCCATCATTTCGCCGTCAACATGTAAACGACCTGCGGTATCCACAATCAACACATCGTAGAATTTCAATTTGGCATCCGCAAGCGCAGCTTTGACGATTTCAACAGGATTTTGTTGTACGTTTGATGGGAAGAAATCCGCGCCAACCGCTTGCGCCAAGGTTTCCAATTGTTTAATCGCCGCAGGGCGGTAAACGTCCGCGGACACCACAAGCACTTTTTTCTTATGACGTTCTTTTAAGAATTTCGCGAGTTTACCTACAGAAGTGGTTTTACCCGCCCCTTGCAAACCTGCCATTAAAATTACCGCGGGCGGCTGAGTAGCCAGATTGAGTTCTTCATTCGCATCACCCATGGCCATTTCAAGCTCGCGCTGAACGATTTTCAAAAACTCTTGCCCTGGGGTTAGGCTTTTGTTCACTTCTTCGCCAAGGGCACTTTCTTTGACTTTGTTGATAAAATCGCGAACAACAGGCAACGCCACATCCGCTTCAAGCAATGCCATACGCACTTCGCGCAAGGTATCTTTAATATTATCTTCAGTTAAACGGCCTTTCCCCGTGATATTGCGTAGGGTTTTCGATAGGCGATCGGATAAATTCTCAAACATAACATTCTCATTTCTAAATGGAAAAATTGCGCTGATTATACCTGAATTCTTCCCCTATTTGAATTTTTAACTTAGAATAGCTCTCAATAAGATAAATGAAGGATCTATAAATGTCATACGCCATTTTTTCTATGCTTTGCTATTGTGTCAGTATTTTACTGATTGCGCCTTCTTTGGCACAGGGTCAAACGGTACAAATTAATAAAATTTGGGTTTTATTGACCGCACTTGCCGGGATTGCGTTGCACTATTTGAGCCTGCATTATTGGGAAGATAGCACGCCCAATGGTACAAGTATGACCTTACTGGAAATCAGCTCCTTGCTCAGTCTATTTATCGCCATTTTAGCCAGCTTTCCCCTTTGCTTAAAAGTGCGCACCATTTCCTTTTTGCTACCGATTGCTTATGGGTTTGCGGTGATCAATTTAATTATGGCAGAATTTATTCCAAGCCAAATGGTGCAATTACATCATCAAGTTTTTGCCCATATTGTCTTATCTATGGTGGCCTATTCTGTTTGCTTTATTGCGATGCTTTACAGTATTCAAATTGCGTGGTTGGACAATAATTTGAAGCAGAAAAAAATCATGCCATCCCCTGCGGTTCCGCCGTTAATGTTAGTAGAACGCCATTTTTTCCGCGTGTTATTAAGTGGGGAAATCTTGCTAACCATTACCCTTATTTCAGGAATGTTCTACTTGCTAGATGCCCTTGAACCCACCAATATACATAAAGCCCTCTTCTCATTTTTTGCTTGGGTGGTGTTTGGTGTGTTGCTATTTGGGCACTGGAAATGGCATTGGCGCGGAAAAAGAATGATCATTTTCACAATTTCAGGTATGATTTTGCTCACCATTGCTTATTTTGGTAGCAAAATTCTTTAATATTTAGCGAGTTGGCTCAGGGAAAGCCCTAGCCCAACTTTTTTATCAACAAACAAAAGGATCCGATTTTGGACAGTATCCCCCTTAGTACATTAGTCATCTCTCTCATTATCTGTTTAGTTCTCTCCGCCTATTTTTCAGGCTCAGAAACCGGTCTTCTCTCCGCAAACCGTTACCGTATGCGCCATTTAGCAGAAAAAGGTCATCGCGGGGCACGTAAAGCAGAAAACTTATTAAAAAAGACAGATAAATTACTCAGCCTTATTCTTATTTGTAACAACCTTGTCAACATTACCGCCTCTGCCATTGCCACGATTATTGGTATGCGTTTGTATGGTGATGCCGGGGTTGCCATTGCAACAGGTGTGCTAACCTTTGTCATGTTAGTCTTTTCTGAGATTTATCCTAAAACAGTTGCCGCACTTTACCCTGAAAAAGTCGCGTTTTTATCGAGCCATTTCTTGTCATTGCTGATGAAGATTTGTTCGCCATTAGTTTTCTTAATGAACGTTATTATCAAATTAATGATCAAAATAACCGGATTAAAAACAGAAACTAAAACCAATCATTTAAGCCCTGAAGAACTGCGTTCCATTGTTAACGAAAGCGGCAAATTTATTCCTTCCGCCCACCAAGAAATGCTGTTATCCATTTTGGATTTAGAAGAAGTTACCGTAGACGATATTATGGTACCGCGTAATGATATCTCAGGCATTGATATTGAAGATGACTGGAAAGCCATTATGCGCCAGCTGAACCACGCGCCGCACGGTCGGGTCTTGCTGTACAAAAATAGCATTGATAACAATGTGTTAGGTTTTTTACGCGTACGCGAAGCCTATCGTTTAATGCTAGACAAAAATGAATTCACCAAAGAAACCTTAATTCGCGCGGTAGATGAAATTTACTTTATTCCTGAAGGTACGCCACTCAACGCCCAATTGGTCAATTTCCGCAATAACAAAGAACGTATCGGATTGGTCGTGGACGAATACGGCGATATTAAAGGCTTGGTCACCCTTGAAGATATTTTGGAAGAAATTGTGGGGGAATTTACTACCTCAACCACGCCATCCATTGATGAAGAAATCGTGCCACAATCAGACGGCTCAGTGATTATTGATGGATTAACCAATATTCGTGATATCAATAAGTTATACGACTGGAATTTAGATACAGAAGAAGCACGCACCTTCAACGGGCTGATTTTGGAAACCTTAGAAGATATTCCTGACGAAGGCACAGAGTTTGAACTCAACGGACTTAAAATCACCATCCTAGAAGTGGCGGATAATATGGTTAAACAGGCAAAAGTAGAAAAATGTTAGAAAAAATGACCGCGCTTTAAAGTGCGGTCATTTATTTTCCTATTCTAACGCTTTCCCTTTCAATTCAGGGATTAAGAAAATCGTTGCAAGCATATCAAGCACATAGATTGTGGCTAAGAATGCAATGGCGATTTGGAATGAATAGGCAGAAACAATTGCCCCGACAACCACAGGTCCAAAACCGCCTACAGCTCGACCTAAGTTGAATAAGACATTTTGCGCTGTCGCACGAGCTTCCGTTGGATAGGCTTCTGACATTAAAGCCCCATAACCGCCCATCATCCCGTTTACAAATGCCCCTAACGCCGCACCTGCAAATAACATGGCGGTTGGGTTAGTCAATTGTGAATAGGCAATGATGCTGATGACTGCACCGGCTTGGAAAATTAAGAAACTCGGTTTGCGCCCAATTTTATCCGCTAAACGCCCAAAAATCCAAATACCCGCCATCATGCCACAAATGGTAACTGCCGTCCATAAACCTGATTTGGTTAAACTAAAACCTAATTGTTTCGACAAAAAGTTAGGTAACCAAATCATAATGCCGTAATAGCCGAAGTTTTGTACTGACGTTAAAACAACAATCCCTGCGCTCACTTTGGCGGTTTTGCTGTCATTAATCAATAATTTGAAAGGCGATTGTTTCGGTTTTTCCCTTTCTAATTTGCGGGTAAAGACTTCCGGCTCATGTAAACGCGCGCGTAAAAACCACGCCACAAAAGCGGGGAAAATCCCCACCACAAACATTCCACGCCAGCCAATCACAGGAAGCAATAATGGCGTTAATAAGGCAGCAGCTAATACCCCCACTTGCCACCCCAGCGCCACATAAGATGACGCTTTGGCACGATGACGTGCCGGCCAAGCTTCGGCGGCTAACGCCATCCCGATACCAAATTCACCACCTAAACCGATACCTGCAATAGTGCGATAAATCAGTAAATCCCAATAACCTTGTGCGATAGCACATAAGCCTGTGAAGACGGCAAAGAGAACGATTGTCCAAGTTAATACGCGGACGCGCCCATATTTATCGCTTAATGCGCCGAAAATAATCCCACCCGCCACAGCACCAATTAAGGTCCAAGTCACTAATGAGCCACCTTGCGCAGGGGTTAAACCAAGATCAGCGGAAATAGCAGTTAACATAAAACCAAGGATAAGTAAGTCAAACCCATCCATTGCGTAACCTACGGCTGAGCCTAATAGGGCTTTCCAGCCATAATTATCAACTTTGTGTGTCATTTTGATGTCCTTTTGTTGCTCACAGGCAACCTTTTAAAGATAAAGAAGGGAACCGTTTTTGTTAAACAAAAACTTGCGGCGTAGTGTAGTATTTTTTAGGAAAATGGCAAGGAAATTTATCGTAAAGTATATTCCACAATCAAACTATTCTCTTGAATAAATATAACTCAAAGGTTATTATAAGGGTAAATCACAGCCGGTATATAACTTATATGTTTGAATTATTGTTTCATCCACAAGCATTTGCTGAGATAGAATCACTCAATGATGTTATGAAAGCAAAATTGTTAGCAAAATTAGATAATTAGAACTGCTGGGCAATGAGCTTCGTTTTCCCGATACGCGCCCCATTCAACAGGGATTATTTGAATTACGTGTCGGGAAAAAGGATATCACACGAACGTTTTTCGCCTTTGCTATTGGTCGGAAAATTTATATTTTGCGTACCTTTGCGAAGAAAACCCAAAAAACACCACAATCTGAAATAGATATTGCACTAAGTCGTTTACAGGAGCTAACTGATGAAAATCCAACCTATCTCATATAAAGCCGTCAAAGAAAAATTACTCGCTGATGAAAATGTAAAAGCTCTTTATCTTGAAGAAAAAGCAGCTGAAGATGCGGCATCACTACTTTATGATATGCGAAGTAAAGCAGGCTTAACATCATCTCAAGTTGCTGAAAGAATGGGGGTCTCACAACCTGCTATATCGAAATTGGAACGAAATGCGAATAAAGCCACCCTATCAAGTCTTATTCGCTATGCCAGAGCTTGTGGTATGGAATTACAACTTTCTGCGCACTCTTAATGGTATCCAAAAGCGCGGTCAAAAAAGGCAGGTAAATACCTGCCTATGTCTGAAAAAATATATTTACTCTACCGTTACCGCTTTCGCAAGATTGCGAGGTTGGTCAACGTCTGTCCCTTTAATTAAAGCAATGTGATATGACAATAATTGTAACGGTACGGTGTAGAAAATTGGTGCCGTAATTTCATCCACTTTCGGTAATACGATAGTTTTAAAGCCTGTGGCTTCTTCGAAACCGGCTTCATGATCAGCAAATACATATAACTGACCACCGCGCGCGCGAACTTCTTCGATGTTAGATTTGACTTTCTCTAACAAATCATTTTCAGGCGCAACGACCACGACCGGCATTTCACTATCGATTAATGCTAACGGACCATGTTTCAACTCACCTGCCGCATAGGCTTCTGCATGGATATATGAAATTTCTTTTAATTTCAATGCAGATTCCATCGCGATTGGGTAGTATTCACCACGACCTAAGAATAAGGTGTGATGTTTTTCTGCGAAGTCTTCCGATAATTTCTCAATTTGTTTATCGAACACTAATGCACTTTCAATTTGTGCCGGTAAACGTTGTAACGCTTGAATAATGTGATGTTCTTGTTCATCGCTTAAATTGCCTTTTAAACGACCAATCGCAGCATTTAACAGCAACATACAGGTTAATTGCGTAGTAAAGGCTTTCGTTGATGCTACGCCAATTTCCACACCGGCTTTGGTCATAAAGGCGAAATCGGATTCACGCACTAATGACGAGCTTGCCACGTTACAAATTGTCATGGCTGACATATAACCTGATTCTTTCGCCAAACGAAGTGCGGCTAACGTATCCGCCGTTTCACCTGATTGAGAAAGGGTGATTAACAAGCTATTTGGACGTGTCACAAATTTACGGTAACGGAATTCTGACGCAATTTCCACATCACAGCTTACACCTGCAATGGCTTCAAACCAGTAACGCGCCACCATACCTGCGTTATATGATGTACCGCAAGCCACGATTTGTACGTGTTCCACTTTGCTTAAAATTTCTGCTGCATTTGGCGCAATCGCTTCAATGTTCACGCGACCATCTTTGATACGACCATCAAGGGTATTCATAATTGCCACTGGCTGTTCAAAGATTTCTTTTTGCATATAGTGACGATATGGACCTTTATCGGCCGCATCGTTTTCATAGTTACCTTCGTGAATTTCACGGGTCACTTTATTGCCTGCGCGATCGTAAATATCTACGGTAGTACGTGTAATTTCAGCTACATCGCCTTCTTCAAGGTAAGTAAAACGGCGAGTGACGCTTAACAACGCCAATGGATCTGAGGCTAAGAAGTTTTCGCCAATACCATAACCAATCACTAACGGCGAACCAGAACGTGCCACGATTAAACGAGAAGGATCTTCTTCATTCATCACCACCGTACCATAAGCACCACGTAATTGAACCACGGTTTTTTGCACTGCTTCTAATAAGGTTTTCGCAGTGCGGAATTCCCATTCCACCAAGTGTGCGATAACTTCAGTGTCTGTTTGTGATTGGAATACATAACCACGTTCTTGTAAAACCACTTTTAATTCTTCGTAGTTTTCGATAATACCATTGTGAACCACCGCAATTTTGCCTGAGCGATGTGGGTGCGCATTGGTTTCAGAAGGTTCACCATGGGTTGCCCAACGAGTATGAGCAATCCCTGTTCCGCCTAATAATGGGCTCGCTTCTAACGCATCATCTAAGGCTTTCACTTTACCCACACGGCGCACAATGTGCATTTGTTTGTCTTGACCCAGTACAGCAACGCCCGCAGAGTCGTAACCACGATATTCTAAACGGTGTAAGCCGTCCACCAAAATTGCTGCTACATTACGTTCTGCTACTGCACCAACGATTCCACACATAATTTTTTCCTTTTTCAGTTAATTTAATACATTTACTTGGCAATAATCACTTCAACATTCTGTTGTTCAATCATTGCTTTATCTTGTTCCGTCAACAAATCATCGGTAATTAACACATCAATCTGCTGCCAGTTTAATTCTAAATTTGGCATTTTCCGCCCAATTTTTTGGCTTTCCACCATCACAATCACTTCGCGGCTCACATCTGCCATGACCTGACTGAGACCAATCAATTCATTAAACGTTGTGGTGCCACGTTCCAAATCCACGCCATCGGCACCAATAAATAATTGGTCGAAATCATAAGAACGCAAAACCTGTTCCGCCACTTTTCCTTGGAAAGATTCCGATCGGGTATCCCAAGTGCCACCGGTCATTAAAAGCGTAGGTTCATTTTCCAAGGAACGTAATTCAGTCGCCACAGACAAGGAATTGGTCATCACAATCAACCCTTGCTTTCCGTTAAGTTGTTTGATTAAGGCGGCGGTTGTGCTGCCACTATCAACAATAATACGATTATGATCACGAATACGTTCGGCTGCCGCCTTGGCTATGACAATCTTTCGTTCCGAAAGTTCTTCTTGCTCATCTTCAATAATGTCTTGCGGCATCAAAATGGCACCGCCATATCGGCGCAATAAAAAACCATTGGCCTCAAGTGCGGTTAAATCTTTGCGAATAGTCACTTCTGACGTATCAAAAAGTTGCACTAATTGGTCAACGCTCACTTCACCTTGTTCTTGCAAAATCTGCATAATCCGATGACGGCGTTGTTGTGTGTTGCGTTGATTTAAATTTCGTTTCATTATCCAAACCCAGCCCTAAGTTTCGTTTCGGAATTATATAAGTAAAAAAAAGAAAGGCAAGATGATTTTAAAAGAAATGATAAAAAATAAAAAACCCTGCCACATCCATGGCAGGGCTTAGATTTTGAAATATTAAAATTACGCGTTTACAGCGTCTTTTAATGCTTTACCCGCAACGAACGCAGGTGCTTTTGACGCAGCGATTTTGATTTCTGCACCAGTTTGTGGGTTACGACCGGTACGTTCTTTGCGCGCGTTTACTTTGAATGTACCGAAACCGATTAACTGCACAGCGTCCCCTTTTTTCAAGCTATCAGAGATCGCATCTAAAGTGGCTTCTAATGCCGCTTTTGCGTCTTTTTTAGTTAAACCAGCTTGTGCTGCGATTGCATCGATTAAATCCGTTTTGTTCATAATATAATTACCTATTTCTTTAAATTTAAAGATTGTTTATTTGTATTAGGAAAAATTCCTAGCACATTGACTGTGAAACAGCACTGTAAAGGATAATCGAAGTTCAGCGTTAAGCCAATAGCTAGAAATGCAAATTTTTGTAAATTTCGTGATGCCGGTCACATTTTACACAATTTCTATCCCAATATTGGATAAACGCGCTTCACGTAATTCATTTTTTAGGTCTAAGATCAGACCAGTATCACGCTCTTCACATTCATTTAATATCCGATAAATTAGCCATTGCACATCTAATTCTTCTTGAATTTCTACCGCACTTTTAAGCTCATTTTCCGACAATTCGCGTTCCTGTTCCGTTTCTAAAACAGTGGCCACGGTTTGCATCGACAGTTGGCTAATTTTAATGGCTTGCTCTAAGCTTTCCCCGGCAATAATGGCGTGCAACAATTCAGACAACCCTTCGCAAGCATCAAGCGCCGGCACAACACCAAAGAAATCATAGTCATTCACATCAGGGATAAGGTTTTCCAACTTTTCAAGCTGATTTTCAAAATTGATTTTCGCCCCTTTTACCGTTAAATGTTCCCACACTAAATTGAGAATATTTTGGTAAAGTTTGGCATGCTCAGGTTGTTCAGTGACATCACAAAACAACTTGAAATTCGGGTACATGCGCTCACACAGGCACGCCATAAAAGTCAGGTTTTGCCAGGTTTCAAAGCGTTCAATACGTTTATGAATTGGGTTTCTCATAATATTTTCCTGTAAGGGGTTAATTAGATTAACCCCGATTCACGTTTATTTGTGTTATTTATGATAGGGTTTGGAATATTGATGAATGGCATCAACAAACACTTTCGGACTTTCAACAGGCACATCTTGATGAATACCGTGTCCCAAATTGAACACATGACCCGAACCTTCGCCAAAATCCGCTAAAATTGACCGCACTTCTTGCTCAATACGCTCAGGAGAAGCGTATAACACGGAAGGATCCATATTGCCTTGCAACGCCACTTTATGCCCAACTTGCGCGCGTGCTTGTGCGATGTTTGTCGTCCAGTCTAAGCCAATGGCATCACAGCCGGTATTGGCAATGTGTTCCAACCACAAACCGCCGCCTTTGGTAAATAAGGTGATCGGTACTTTACGCCCGTCATATTCACGAATTAAGCCATCCACAATTTTGTGCATATATTGCAAAGAAAAATCCAGATAATCACGGTGCGCCAATACGCCGCCCCAAGTGTCAAACACCATCACTGCTTGCGCGCCGGCTTTGATTTGTGCATTTAAGTACAAAATCACGCTGTCTGCCACTTTGTCCAACAGAGCGTGCAATAATTCTGGCTCCGCGTAGAGCATTTTTTTGATTTTGGTAAACGCCTTGCTCGAACCGCCTTCCACCATATAAGTCGCCAACGTCCAAGGACTGCCGCTAAAACCGATAAGTGGCACTTCGCCCTTTAATTCACGGCGAATCGTGCGCACGGCGTTCATCACATACTGTAATTCCACTTCAGGATCAGGAATCGGTAAATTTTCCACCGCACTTTTGCTTTCGATAGGGCGAGCAAATTTCGGGCCCTCCCCTGCACCAAAACTTAAGTCCAAGCCCATAGCATCAGGCACCGTTAAAATATCAGAAAATAAAATTGCCGCATCTAAATCATAACGGCGCAAAGGTTGAAGGGTCACTTCGCAAGCCAAATCCGCATTACGGCACAAGGACATAAAATCCCCTGCTTGCGCACGTGTGGCTTTGTATTCCGGCAAATAACGCCCCGCTTGACGCATCATCCACACAGGTGTGCAATCTACAGGTTCACGCAACAGCGCGCGAAGATAACGATCATTTTTCAATTGATTCATAAAAACTCCCAAAAAGAAACCGCACTTTGACGGTGAATGTGCGGTCATTATAAAGGGAATTTTGTTATTTGTCTTTAGCGCGACAGATTTCCAAGGTAGCGTTGATTAAGGCTAAAGCAATCGTTCCTTGTGGCGGCAAAATTGGTAACGGTTCATCACAATGGAACCATTTGGCATCGGCAATTTCCGGTTCCTGCAAACGAATATCGCCGCTGTCATATTCCGCTAAAAAGCCCACCATTTGCGAATTCGGAAATGCCCAAGGTTGGCTGCCAAAATACTGAATATTTTTCACCCGAACTCCGGTTTCTTCCCAAACTTCACGCTCGACCGCTTGTTCAAAGGTTTCCCCTACTTCCACAAAACCCGCTAATGTGGTGTAGATTTTTTTCTCTTTGTGGCGATGATGGTGAGCGAGTAAAATCTCTTTACCACGGCGCACGGCGACAATAATAGACGGACAAATCACAGGATAAGCCCGATAACCACAATGTTCGTTTTGGCATTGTACCGCCCATTCATCCGCAGTATGGGCTGTTTTTGAACCGCACTTACCACAGAATTGATGGGTTTTATAAAAATGATTAAGCTCAATACCGCGATTAAGCAAATGAAATTGTGCCGCAGGCAATGTGAGTAAATCATACAAATACGTCCACTCTCGAGCGTCATTTGCCATTTCCGCCACTAAAAATAACGGCTGATTTTCCCATTCTCCGATGAGCAACGCATCATGTTGCTGCAAACCTAACGCTTCCGCTGTGCCAAAGGGTAAATTTTGGTTCGGGAAATACACATTGGAACCTTGCGTCATAAGCCAAAATCCGCGATCTTGTGGCTGAACTTTTTTCATAAAAACTCCTTGAGAATAAACCGCACTTTAATACTGTTCTCAATATTATAAGCCCGTTTAGATAATTTATTGAAATACCGCGTGCGTTAGATTTAAAAAAATATTACAATTGTTAAAAATTTGTTGAATTCGTTAAATTTAAACTTCATAGGAACTTTTATGAAAAATATCGTTGTTGTTGGCGGTGGCGCGGGCGGTTTAGAACTGGCGACCTTTTTAGGGAACAAGTTAGGGCGTAAAAAACGCGCCAATGTGACGCTTGTTGACCGCAATCAAACTCACCTTTGGAAACCCTTGTTACATGAAGTTGCCACCGGGGTATTAGACGCGGAAACCGATGCGGTAAGCTATCGTGCTCATGCCTTTAATCACGGCTTCCATTTTGAACAAGGCTCGATCGCGCGTATTGACCGCACCAATAAATATGTGGAACTTGAACCTATTATTGGGCAAGAAGGACAACAAATTGTGGTGGCGCGCCGTATTCCTTATGACTACCTGGTTATTGCTATCGGTAGCCGTTCCAATGACTTTAATACGAAAGGGGTGAAAGATCATTGTATTTTCTTGGACGCACCCGACCAAGCATTGCGCTTCCAAAATCGAATGTTAGAGTTGTTCTTAACCTTTGCAGAAAACAACGCTTTATCCGAAATCGGCGAAGATGAAAGCAGACAAAAATTAGTGGAAGACGACAAGGTCAATATTGCCATTGTGGGCGGTGGCGCAACGGGGGTAGAACTTTCGGCGGAATTATTCAATGCGGCGCAACATTTATCTTCTTACGGCTACGGCAAAATTAAAGACGGACATTTGAATGTGACCTTAATTGAAGCGGGGGATCGCCTGTTGCCTGCCTTGCCTGAGCGCATTTCTGATTCGGTGAAAAAAGAGTTGGAAGAATTAGGGGTTAACGTCAAAACGCAAACCATGATCACGGAAGCGACACAAAATAGCTTAATCACCAAAGACGGCAGCGAAATTAAAGCCGACTTAATGGTGTGGGCGGCCGGGATTTGCGTATCACCAATTACGCAGCAATTTGATGGTTTAGAGCTAAACCGCATTAACCAAATCCATATTAAAGATACCCTACAAACTACCGTAGATGACAGTATTTTTGCCATTGGTGATTGCGCATTCTTGTTGCAAAAAGACGGTAAACCGGTACCGCCACGCGGTCAAGCCGCCAACCAAATGGCAACGGTGTGCGGACAAAATATCTTGGCGTTATTCGACAATAAGCCATTGAAAAACTTTAGCTATTTAGATAAAGGGTCTTTAGTTTCATTGTCAAAATTCACCGCACTTGGCAATATTACTACAGGTAAGAAAACCTCTATGACCATTGAAGGGCGACTTGCGCGCTTAGCCTATATTTCCCTTTATCGCTTGCACCAACAAAAACTGCACGGTTGTTTTAAAACGGGTTTGATTATCTTAATCGGTCGTTTAAATCGTTTTATTCGTCCATCCTTGAAGTTGTATTAAACTCATTCGATATTCTTGACGAAACCCCATTTCGAGCGTATTATGCGCTCGATTTTTTTACTTGAGGACACACACTTTGGACAGTCATAGTCGATACCGACTTTCACTTTAAACTGTCGCCTGTCTTTTGACTTATCGGCGACACGTTCGCGGATAAGTTATCTCCGCCTTAATTGGTATCAAAAATACACGCAATTTTGACCGCACTTTTGCCATGGTTTGCGTAATGTTCATCTTGTTTGTTCATACTAACGGAGTATGAAACAATGATTAACGCATTTGCACTAGAAAACGCTCGTCTTACACGCTTAGACGAAGAACAAGCCGAACTCGATACCGCAATTTGGCTTGATCTTATTGAACCTACGGAAGAAGAACGTACAGAATTACAAGAAGGGTTAGGGCAAAGTCTCGCCTCGTTCTTGGAATTGGAAGACATCGAAGCATCCGCCCGTTTCTTTGAAGACGAAGACGGTTTGCACTTACACTCATTCTTTTATTGCGAAGACGAAGATGACTACGCAGATTTGGCTTCTGTGGCGTTTACCATTCGTGACGGTCGTCTATTTACCTTGCGTGATCGTGAATTGCCTGCGTTCCGTTTATATCGTATGCGTTCACGCTATCAACGTTTAGAAGAATGTAATGCCTATGAAGTGTTGCTTGACTTATTTGAAACTAAAATCGAGCAATTAGCGGATGTGATTGAAACAGGCTATTCTGAATTGGAAAAATTAAGCCGGGTTATTTTGGACGGCAAACAAGGGGAAGCCTTTAATGATGCCTTAAGTACCTTAACCGAACAAGAAGATAACAGCTCCAAAGTGCGGATGTGTTTGATGGACACGCAACGCGCCTTAAGTTTTTTAGTGCGCAAAACCCGCTTGCCCGCCAACCAGTTAGAACAGGCACGCGAAATTTTGCGAGATATTGAGTCCTTGCAACCGCACAATGAATCCTTGTTCCAAAAAGTAAACTTTTTAATGCAAGCGGCAATGGGTTATATCAACATTGAGCAGAATAAAATTATGAAATTCTTCTCGGTGGTATCGGTGATGTTCCTACCGGCAACGTTAGTGGCATCCACCTACGGTATGAACTTTGAATTTATGCCGGAACTTCATTTTAAATATGGCTACCCAATGGCAATCGGTTTGATGATCGCCGCCGCGCTGACGCCTTATATTTACTTCAAACGTAAAGGTTGGTTGTAACAATAAATAATGGCGCAAAAGGTTTCTAGCAATGTAACGAACCTTTTGCGCCTTTCCCTTGAATTTTCCCCGCATTACCCTTATCTTAAAACCAACTTTTTCTTATCAAGGAACAATCTAATGAGCTTTAACTCGATTCAATATCTCGCTTTCACCATTATCAATGTCTATAGCTTAATTTTGATGTTGCGTATGTGGTTACAATACAGCAAAGCGGACTTTTATAATCCCATTTCCCAAGCGGTTGTACGCGCTACCGATCCGGCATTAAAACCTTTACGCAAAGCTCTCAAACCGATTAAAGGTGTAGATCTTGCCGCGCTGACATTGGTTTTTATTTTAGGTTGCGCCAAAGTTCCTGCAATGTGGTTTCTAGGTGGTGTGGGATCCTTTGAAAGCATCGTCACTAACCTGATTGAAATTGCGCTGATTGGCGTATTGAGTATTCTCAGCAATTTTGGGCAAATGATTTTATACGTCATTTTTATCGGTGCCATTTTAAGCTGGTTCCGCCGTGGAAATGATGCACTAAGCTACTTACTTTACCAACTCAGCGAACCTGTGTTGCGCCCAATTCGCCGCTTTTTACCTCAAACAGGCATGATCGATTTCTCGCCAATGATCTTAGCCTTTGCCTTATTTTGGCTCAATCGCGTAATGTATGATTTATTCCCAACCCTTTGGTCTTGGGCATAAGTGCGGTGAAAATAGCGAGAGATTTTATGGCTGCCGTAGAAAAAACACACGAAGGTATTCGCTTACGGATATTCTTACAACCCAAAGCCAGCAAAGATGCCTTTGTTGGCTTGCATGATGATGAACTCAAAATCAGCATCACCGCTCCGCCCATTGATGGTGCGGCAAATGCGCATTTATTGAAATACCTTAGTAAGGCGTTTAAAGTACCTAAAAGTGCAATTATTTTAGAGAAAGGCGAACTCAATCGACATAAACAGGTATTTATTCCGGCACCGAAATTAGTGCCTGAGGAAGTGTTAAGGTTGTTGTGATATGGCTATCTAGGCGTGCAGGGTTCACATTTCAATAAACTCAAGGGCCGCTGCGCGCACAACCGAATAAAATGAATCGCTTTTACAAACTCAATTCAAACATCGCTTTTTTAGGATTTAATCGGAATCCCTCCGATTCCAAAATTGCGCGTTGTTGCATATCTTGTTCCACAGTCAAACGTGTAGATTGCGTAAAGGCAACAAATTCTTTGGCTTTTTCAATCAATGCCTTATAAATCTCGTTCCGATATTTTCCCTCTTGCACAAAAATATCTGTCAGCTGCCAATAACGTTGTAATTGAAGAGATGAAAGACGGGGATACAATTGAATAAAACCGACTGCTTTTTCATTTTCATCCATCACAATAAAAAAAATACTTTCACCAAAACGAATACGATTGCTCAAAAACGTTAAAGTGCGGTCAGGGTTTTCTGACATGCCGTGGGCTAAACGATATTCTTCAAAAAGCGGCAAAAGGGCGGCTACATTCCATTGTTCGGCTTTGAAAATACGCATAATTCGGTTCACTTAGTTAAAATTGATTAAAAAATAACAAAACTATACAGTAAATTGTAACCGCTAAAACTAAATTTAGCACTACTTAGATCAAAAAATAGTGAAAAAAGCCAAAATTACCCCCAAATTTTTGGTATATTAAGCACGTCTGTTTTTTACTAAATATGGAGAAAATAAAATGGCAGCTCGTAAACCATTAGTGATGGGAAACTGGAAATTAAACGGTAGCAAAGCGTTTACTAAAGAGTTAATCGAAGGTTTAAAAGCAGAATTAGCAGGCGTTAACGGTTGTGATGTCGCAATTGCACCACCTGTAATGTATCTTGCAGAAGCCGAAGCCGCCCTTGCAGGTAGCCAAATTGCCTTAGGTTCACAAAACGTGGATGTCAATGTACAAGGTGCATTCACAGGCGATATTTCAACAGCGATGTTAAAAGATTTCGGTGCGAAATATATCATCATCGGTCACTCAGAACGCCGTACTTACCACAAAGAAAGCGATGAATTTATCGCGAAAAAATTCGGTGCGTTAAAAGAAGCCGGTTTAGTGCCGGTATTATGTATCGGTGAATCTGAAGCAGAAAATGAAGCGGGCAAAACCGAAGAAGTTTGCGCACGTCAAATTGATGCGGTAATCAACGCATTAGGCGTGGAAGCATTCAACGGCGCGGTGATCGCGTACGAACCAATTTGGGCAATCGGTACAGGCAAATCTGCTACTCCGGCACAAGCACAAGCCGTTCACGCATTCATCCGTGGTCATATCGCAGCAAAATCACAAGCCGTCGCGGATCAAGTTATCATCCAATACGGTGGTTCTGTAAATGACGCTAACGCAGCAGAATTATTCACACAACCGGATATCGATGGTGCATTAGTAGGCGGCGCATCATTAAAAGCCCCTGCATTTGCAGTGATTGTGAAAGCAGCGGCAGCCGCAAAAGCGTAGTTTTTGCTAACACACCTAGCACGAGCCGTGCTAGGTTCCTTAAGCCCAGCTCCGCTGGGGCTGAAAACAAGAGCCGCAGAGCGGCTCAGATTAAAGAACCCTATACGGCTCGTATAGGGTTCGTCAAAGGTCGAAAGTGCGGTTAAAATTGACCGCACTTTTTTATTTCTACGGTATGATGTGGCAGTTGCACAAGACGGTCGTTGAGCTTGTCGAAACGTAAGTCTTGTGCAACCGCTGAAATGTCTTATAGTTCGACAGGCTCACTAACCGCCATTTCAGCTTTGTGTAATTACTACATCGTATTTTAACGTAATGAAATCCATATGGGGATTGATGATGTGGCGTTTAATTTATACCCTGTTAATGTACATTTTACAGCCGTTTATTTTGCTATTTATGCTATTTCGTAGCCTAAAAGCCCCGAAATATCGCTCACGGTTGAAAGAACGCTATGGTTTTTATGGCACAATGTTGGCACCAAAACCCCGGGGTATAATGGTCCACGCCGCCTCAGTCGGCGAAGTCATTGCCGCCACGCCATTTATTCAAGCCATTCAAGCAAAATATCCCGAATTGGCGATAACCGTTACGACAATGACCCCCACAGGTTCTGAGCGTGTGAAATCTGCTTTTGGCAATCGTGTCACCCACGTATTTCTGCCCTATGATTTACCTTGTGCCGTGCGCCGTTTTATTAATTTTGTGCAACCTAAAGTTTGTATTGTGATAGAAACCGAACTTTGGGCAAACTTAATTCATGGCTTACATCAGAAACAAATTCCCTTTATTATTGCCAATGCGCGCTTATCCGAACGCTCAGCATGCCGTTATGGCAAAGTCAAAAACTGCCTAAAGGAAATGCTCAGCGAAATTGAGTTAATAGCCCCACAAGATAACTTTAGTGGCGCACGTTACCAACAAATTGGCTATCAAGGTAAATTAAGTCTCACGGGCAATATCAAATACGATTTGCATATCAGTGATGAATTGACCCAAAAAATGACTGAATTCAAAACAGCTCTCGGCAATCGCCCGATTTGGATTGCCGCCAGTACGCACGCCGGCGAAGAAGAAATCATCTTAAAATCGCACCGCACTTTACTGGCGACCTATCCGGATTTATTGCTGATTTTAGTACCGCGTCATCCCGAACATTTTAATGGGGTGGCAGAGCTGATTGAACAAGGCAATTTCAGCTATATCCGCCGTTCTACAGGAAAATTGCCCCATAAAGAAACTCAAATTCTGCTCGGTGATACCATGGGGGAATTGCTGTTAATGTATGGTGTGTCCGATGTGGCGTTTGTGGGCGGAAGTCTGATCAAACGTGGCGGACACAATCCCCTTGAACCGCTGGCGTTTAAATGCCCTGTTATTAGCGGCAAACACACCTTTAACTTCCCCGAAGTGTTTGCTAAATTAAAACAAGTGAATGGAATGATTGAAATTGACGCAAACCCCACCGCACTTTCACAAGCCGTTCACTCTTGTTTAGAGAACAAAACCTTACGCGAAAAACTTGGTCATGCCGGTTTCAGCGTATTAATGGAAAACCGCGGTGCATTACAACGTTTAATGGACTTATTAACACCTTATTTAGAGAAAACATCATGACCACCGTCATTTACCCCGGCACATTCGACCCCATTACCAACGGGCATTTAGATATTATTGAACGCAGCGCAAAATTATTCGACAACGTGATTGTTGCCGTTGCCGCCAGCCCAAGCAAAAAACCTTTGTTTGAGTTGGAAGAACGCGTTCAATTAGTGGAAAAATCCTGCGCGCACGTAGCCAATGTCCGCGTCATTGGTTTTTCTGATTTACTCGCCAATGTGGTCAATCAATTAGAAATTACCGCCATTATCCGCGGAATGCGTACCACAATGGACTTTGAATATGAACTTCAACTAGCCCATTTAAACCGCACCCTTACCCAAGGCGTTGAAAGCTTATTTCTCCCCACCACCGAACAATGGTCTTACGTTTCCTCCACCATTGTGCGCGAAATTTTCTTGCACGGCGGCGATGTGAGCCAGTTTGTGCCACAGGCAGTGTTGGAAGGATTAAAGAAAAAATCTTAGAGTAGGGACGCCACGCTTGGCGTCCATTGTAAAAACGAAGCGTAATTTAATTATGGACGCCAAGCGTGGCGTCCCTACAAATGATTTATACGGTAAATAAAATTGATGTATTAAATAAAGAATAAAAAAGTAAAAACAAAAAACGTAAAACATCGGTTGAATTAGACCGCTTACTTTCAGCATCTTGTGATCCTCTGATCGATCAAGATCCTACCGCAATCTATTCACGAATAGTCGCCTATTCAAAAGGAAATCTCAGCGTTTTACCTGCCTTGTGGGAAAGAAATATCAGCTATGTGATAGACAATTTTGTGCGTAAAAAGTTTTCCGCAGGGGTTGATTTTTTTTTTTTTTACAATAGGGAAGTTTTTATTTTTTAGAATGAGGCTTCAATTATGGATTTTATCTTATCTCTTTTAAATTATCTAGCTATTATTGTTTATATAGTAGCAATATTAATTTTTGGAATTCTTTATTTTCTTTCCTATAAATGTAAATCAAAAATCTGGTTTATTATAGTGCTATTAACATTAATAGTTATATCTTCCGTAATTAACATAGATTTAAAAGAAATAGGTCGTTTATATGGTATGGAAAAACCACCTAGCACAGTAGAAATTTTGATAGAAAGTTTTAATTTAAATGGTTTTATACAAACCTTGGTTACAGCTATTTTTTTACCTGTTTTTCTTGTTAGAGTACTAAAAATAGAAGAGGAAAAAAATAAGGAAAATAAAATGGAAGGTGGCAAGGAAAGTAATAAAAAAGGTTGGTGGGAAAAAATAATAAAGTGAAAACTAAGGGGTAAAATGTTTGGATAGCCCCCACATAACTATGTAGCAAAAGCACAAAGGCAAAATCTCACTCCAAATTGAGTAAAATTTTGCCTTTAAATTAAAAAAATCGCGGACAACTTATTTTTACTAAGGTAGTATAAAATAAAAAGGAAATTAAAATGAAAAAAACATTAGTTTTATTATTAGGGATAATTGGTTTATCTTTTTCAACCAATATACTAGCAAATGACAAAGATTTTTATGCTGGCTGGGAAGAATTAGAATTACATGCAGCAGATGTAGTAAATTTTAGAATTGAGCATAATGGAGCAGAATTATTACATAAACATGTTATGTTCTATACAGATAATACTTGTACTAAAGATAAAAAATTGGATATAAAATATTATGAAACTCCTTATGATGAAAGACAAAAAATTCCATATAGATTAGTTTATACCTTTAAACATCAAGGTAAAGAAAAATTATATGTTGAAAGAAATTTATGTATCAAATAAATAATAGGGCTTTAAAGCCCTATTAATTTAGCCTAGTTTAAAACTTACTTTATTGTCATTGTTATCCACATTAGATTCACTAGGATTAAATTTTTCTCCTACATTGGGATGCTGATCTATAGTTGATGATAATTCACCATGGTTTGTCACTTCATCAATATATTCTTTTGGTGTTGAAGAGCTATTTTCCTTATTATCAATATTAGTACCATACTTCTTCTGACTCTTAATTATTTCCTCATCAATATCAATTCCATATTCTCCTAATTTATCTTTTATTTCAGGGTGATTATCTAAAATAGATTGGAGATTTTTTACCTTATTTCCACCATTTGTTAGTTCTGTAATAAACTTTTCTTTTAAACTTGGATCTTTCATGATTTCATCTAAAACAGCTTGATTTTCATTAAATAAAGTTTTAATAACCTCAATGGTGCTTAGGCTTGGGTTTTCTAGATGTAAAGCTCCTAACATATATGTAATATGCTCTGGATTTATCTTTTCCTGATTTTTTACACTCTGGCTAATTGAGTATAAGTGTTGAACAGCATCAGTTTCCAAAGCCCAATTTTCTTTCATCATCTTTTTTTGCCCATCATTTAATGATGGGTTATTATCAATTAATTCAGAATATTCTTTTCTTATCTGAGAAATTTCTTCTAAATCTTGAATTTTACTGATGTCTTTGTATTTTGTTAGAGTATTAAATAATTTTTGTTGAAGTTCTTCAATTTTCTTTTTAAATTCTTCATCTGAAAGTTTATTGTGCTGATTAGCAATAGCAGCAGATTGAATTTCAGCCTGAGTATTTTTAGCTTCTTCTTTATCTTGATTATTCAAGTTAGGAAATAGTTTCTCATTTTCAACAAATTCAGAAAATTTCTCTATACCTATTTTGAAATTTTGTTTTTCTTGATGGGATAAATCATTCCAGCTCATCCCAAATTGGTTAAATAACTTGTCATATAATAAATAATTATGCTGATAAGATGAATTTTCTTTTAAACTGTTCTCTTTGTTTTGTTTTTCTTCTTGCTTTTTAGTTTGAAGATTTTGATAAGCATTTACTTCTTTGTTTTGATATACAGCTTTAAAATATTGTTTCTCTTTGGCTTCTTCTTTGATTTCCTTCTCAATAACATCAGACTTTAAATAAGTTTGATAATGTGGGTTTTCTTGAAGTCTGTTATTAATTTTTAAAGCAGTAAATCTGTGCTGTGGATTAGATGAATTCATTAATTCATTAGCAAAGTTTTCTAACTCCGGAAATAAATTAACATCATTAATAGCAGATAAATTAATATTATTTATCATCTCTAATATAGAATCTTTATTAATAGCCATTTTTTGATTAAAAAGTAAAATAAAACTAACTAATTTTATTATAATAAAAAAAGCTAATTAAATAGCAAAAACACACCAAATGAATCAAAATTTCATGTTTGTGCTTTTCCTACATAGTGATGGGGAAACCATACCCTGCCATTAACCAATCCCAATTTTCATCTGTAAAGCTAATCCCCATGCGTTCCACTTCTTTTAAAAATGAGCGTTTTAAACGTTCAAGATTGCCCTGTTTCCAAGAATTGCCCGATTTTTCACCGCACTTATCGAAATCCAATAGCCAAACTTTTTGCTCGTTATTTTGCTGTTGCACCAAAATATTATGGGCGTTTAAATCCGTGTGGCAGATGCCTAAATCGTGCATTTTTCGGATCATATTGCCAATAGCTTGCCAGCTCGCTTTAGGTAAGGTTTCTTGTTGTAAAAGCGCGGTTAAATCACGGGCATTTTCCACTTTTTCCGTTAAAATATCCGCACGATAGCAACAAAATCCTGTTTTTTCTACTTTTGCCGCAATGGGTTTAGGCACATTTAAACCCGCTTGATACAAGCGTTCAAGCAAATGAAATTCGGCAAAACTTCGTGTTTGTTCAAGGGTAGAAAAATAATAACGATCCCGATTTAATTTGCCGTATAGCCCACCACGATAATAATGGCGCAATGCGGTATTGACCCCAAACAGATCTTGCGATTGAATAAACCACGTGGTGCCTCGCCCTTTTGCTGAGCCTAAAATACGATGTTGTGCTTGCCAAAAGTCCGGCGAAAAGAACCGCACTTGATCGGTATGCGCTCCCTCAAAATTAAATAAGTAAAAACAATTTTTCTCTTGGATTTGTAGCATTTTTTCTATCCTTTCTAGCGTACAACGGCATTCTACTCTAAAATACCGCCAATCCGCAAAATTAGGAACCTAAAATGACAACTTTATTTACCCCACAAAATCCCCCGAAATCCCTTTGTATTCTTCGCTTATCTGCCATTGGCGATGTGACCCATGCCTTGGCTGTGGTGCAAGAAATTCAGCGTTTTTACCCTGAATGTCAAATTACGTGGATTGTAGGCAAAGCAGAATTTGGGCTTTTATCCGCAGTCACGGATTTAAACTTGGTGGCTTACGATAAAAAAGCAGGATTGAAAGGTATGCTCGCGCTTTGGAAACGGCTGTCAAATCAACGTTTTGATGCCTTGTTAAATATGCAAACCGCCTTGCGTGCTTCTTTGCTTTCTTTGGGAATCAAAGCGAAATATAAAATTGGCTTTGGCGAAAAGCGAGCTCGGGAAGGACAAACGTTTTTTGTTAACCAACGGGTTCAAGATCCCGAAAATCCGCATGTCATGGACGGTTTTATGGCGTTTGCCGCAAAAATCGGTGTGCCTGCCTTTCGTCCGCAATGGTCGCTCAAGTTGCCGGAAAATATTGCACAAAAATTCAATTTACCGGCTCAATACGTGGTGATTTCCCCTTGTTCAAGCAAAGCGGAAAAAGACTGGGTGTTAGAACGCTACGCCGAAGTGGCAACCCGATTAAATGCACAAGGGCATAATGTGGTGCTTTGTGGTTCACCTGCGCCACGAGAAATGGAAATTTGCCAAAAAATCACCGCACTTTGCGCCTTTGATGTGATCAATTTATGTGGAAAAACCCGTTTAGATGAGCTTTGTGCGGTGATAAAAAATGCAGACTTGGTTATCGCGCCGGATAGTGGCCCTGCGCATATTGCCACCATGGTTGGTACGCCTGTGATCGGGCTTTATGCCTATCACAACCCTTGGCGCACAGGCCCTTATCACAATCTTAATAACGTGGTTTCGGTTTATGAACAAAATGCCTTGAAAGAGTTTGGCAAACCGTCTTCAGCATTGCCTTGGGCAACGAAACTCAAAGGCAAAAATTTAATGGCACAAATTGAAGTCAAAGCGGTATTAGCACAAATTTCGCTTATTTTGCCATCCATTAAGTAATTCCCATTTCTCTCAATTTGCACTATCACGCCATTGTTCAACATTAAAATCATAAAAAAATTGACCGCACTTGTTTAACTCTACTCGTTTGACTGTACTTGTGCGGTCAATTTTTTAAAACTCAGGCTGACATTCAAAGGTCATTTTTTCCCCTGTTATCGGATGTTTAATGGTTAAACTTTCCGCATGTAAACATAATCGCGGCGACATGGCTTTGGCTTGTGGGTGAGAATAGAATTTGTCGCCTAGAATGGGGTGTCCCAGTGCAAGCATATGTAAACGCAATTGATGTGAACGCCCTGTAATCGGGGTTAATTTGACGCGAGTGCTGTTATTCGGTAGGCGTTCTAACACGTCATATTCCGTGACTGCACGCTTTCCTACGATGTAATCAATGCGTTGACGTGGGCGGTTTTCCCAATCACAGATCAATGGCATATTCACCACGCCACGATCCTGTTTCAACCATCCCCAAACAATGGCTTGATAATGTTTTTCCGTTTCACGCTCGCGAAACTGGCGTTTTAGTTCACTGTCTGCGGCTTTGCTCATGGCAAATAACAAAATGCCACTTGTCGCCATATCTAAACGATGAGCAGGTTCGCAAAAGCCGTATTTTTCTTTCACGCGGCTCATGGCACTGTCGTAATATTGCGGTTGATTTCCCGGTACAGACAATAAACCACTGGGTTTATTTACCACGAGAATATGATTATCGTGATAAACCACGTCAAGATAAGGTTCTAAAGGGGGAAAATATTCAATAAGTGCCATAATAGAATGAAGTGGTAATAAAAAAACAGAGGTGTAGTTTATACGAACCTCCGTTTTTTTGCATTATTTTCTCTAACGCAGCACCAAAATCGGTTTATTGCAATTGCGTGCAACTTTAACGGTATTTGAGCTCAATCCCTTGGCGTGAGGTTTGCTACTGGCGAGCATCACAATTAAATCTACTGCCTTTTCTTCCGCCAACCGATTGATTTCTTCATAAATCGTTCCGTGTGCCACAATATGCTGAACTTTAGCATGCGCCGGGAATGTCGCTTTAGTGAACTCGTGCAAAGTTCGATTCGCTTCTTCGATAAGAGATTTATCAAAATTCTTCGGTAAAAAAGCGGAAATAAAACTATCATCCATGGGTTCTAATATGGTGACCACTCGATAAACCGCCTCGGGATTATTGGCTGTAAGCTTTAAGCAAGTATCCACCACATATTTCGCGCTTTCTAAGTTACTCAAATCAATAGCAATTAATAATTTGTTGTACATAATAAACTCCGTTTTATCAAGCTAGGAAGAGACGCCGCCTAACTTGACCTATTATTTATTCCGACGACGCTGATTCCATGCTATGCCAAAAATCATTAATACGGCCGGGATAAACATTAACTCTTTGGGTAAAGATACTTTTGGTAAAGACACATCCAATAAAGTTTGATCCCAGTTTAACCCTGCTTTGGCAGCAGGTGAATCTAATTCAACGTTATCAATAATAATTTTGGCCGTTTCCTTGCCGTTAACTTCAATGTTGTCACCTGTCTCCAATAAAGTTAAGCCAAGGGCATTTAGGCGTGCTTCGCCGCTTTCCCCCTCCGGCACCTCAAGTTGAGAATAAAACTCGACAGGTTTGCCATAAGGGTTGATACCTGCCACTTTAAGCATTAACTTCTGTCCAACCGGGGTGTGAGCAATTTCTTGAGCCAAATGAACAGGCTCTATGTTATAAGCTGTTGGCGAAATTCGATCCATCACAAAGCCCGGTCGAAACAATAAGAAAGCCGCTAAAATAAGCACCGCACTTTCCCACCATTTATTTTTCGCAAAGAACCAGCCCATGGTTGCTGCTGTAAAGGCAAAGATGCCGATAATCGCGGTAATTAAAACCAATATCCCTTTTGCCCACCCTACATCAATCAGCAATAAATCTGTATTGAAAATGAATAAGAACGGTAAAATAGCGGTTCTTAAACTGTAATAGAACGCATCAACACCTGTACGAATCGGACTTCCCCCTGAAATCGCCGCAGCGGCAAAAGACGCTAATCCGACAGGCGGTGTCACATCCGCCATAATACCGAAGTAAAATACAAATAAATGCACGGCAATAAGAGGAACAATTAACCCGTTTTGTTTACCCACCTCAATGATCACTAATGCCATTAACGAAGAAACGACGATGTAGTTTGCGGTAGTTGGCAATCCCATCCCCAGAATAAGGCTGAAAATCGCCACTAAAATAAGCATTAATAAAATATTGCCCATAGAAAGCATTTCTATAATGCCGGCAAGTTGAACACCAAAACCGGTTAAAGATACTGAACCGACAATAATCCCTGCAGTTGCCGTCGCAATACCGATCCCAATCATATTACGCGCACCGGTTTCTAAGCCTTCTACGAGTTCTTGCAGACCTTGTTTGGCGAGGGGGAATTTCGCGCTAGATTCGCCGCGGAAAAAACTTAATAAAGGACGTTGCGTAATTAAAATTGCGCCCAGCACAAGGGTTCCCCAAAAGGCGGAAAGCCCGGGTGACATACGTTCAATCATCAAACACCACATTAATACCACAACAGGCAATAAATAATGTAACCCTGCATTTACGGTGGGTTTCACCGAAGGTAACGTGGCGATTTCTTGGTCGGGATCATCAGGTTCAAGATCGGGAAATGCCGCAACGCGACGAATTAAAAGCAAATAAACCGCACTTAATAACGCCAATACGATAATAAAAGCTTCATTTGGCGCAACGGTTTTAATCCAACCTAAACTCAATTTTAAGGCAAAATACAGCAAACAAATTGCCAAAAAAGTGGCTAAAGCGCGCATTAATGTCACCAAAATCGGATTGGCCGGATCGGTACGTGGCAATCCTTTCAGCCCCATTTTGCAGGCTTCCAGATGAACGATATAAACTAAAGCAATGTACGAAATAAACGCGGGTAGAAAGGCGTGAGTGATTAATTGACTGTAAGGCATATTGACATATTCAATCATCAAAAATGCCGCCGCCCCCATAACCGGTGGCATAATTTGCCCATTCACTGAAGAGGCAACTTCAATCGCGCCGGCTTTTTCAGGGCTTAACCCCACACGTTTCATCATAGGAATAGTGAATGTCCCTGTGGTTACCACATTAGCAATAGAGGATCCTGAAACCAAGCCGGTTAATGCAGAAGACACCACTGCCGCTTTGCCCGGGCCGCCTTTTAAATGTCCTAAATACGCAAAGGCCGTTTTAATGAAATAGTTACCTGCACCGGCTTTATCCAGCAATGCGCCAAACAACACAAAAAGGAAAACGTATTTTGTAGAAACGCCTAAAGCCACGCCAAATACCCCTTCTGTGGTGATCCATTGTTGGTTGACAATTTGTGCTAAAGAACCTGAACGATGGCTGATAATCCAATCTGTCGGTAAGAATTGACCAAAATAATTATAGAGCAAAAACACAAGGGCAATAATAACCAAAGGCAAGCCTAAACTTCGGCGTGTAGCTTCCAGTAAAAGCAAAATACCTGCACAACCTGCAATAATATCCTGTAAATTTGGTGCGCCAAATCGCGTCACTAATCCTTCATAAAAAAACAAATAATACGCACCAAGAAAGGCACCTAAAATTGCAAAAATCCAATCTTGTAAAGGAATACGATGTTTAGGCGAGAAAGCAAAAGCAGGAAAAGAGAGATAGGCTAAAAATAGAGCAAAAGCTAAGTGAATTGACCGCGCTTTGGTATCATCCACCACCACATTAAGATCGATATTGGCACGCGTTAATACTTCTTGCAACCAAAAAGACAGTGGAGATGTGTAATAAAGTTGGAAAACCGACCACAAAATTGCCGTGATGACAATGAGCTTTTTGGCAAATCCCGTTGGTGTTCGTCCACCCGCATCATTGGATGCCACCATATCTTGCAGATCGTCATAATCCAGAGTTTTTGATTGTGCTGACATAAGCCCCCCGAGTTATTCAAATAACAAACAAAACCACCGCACTTTAAGGATGTTACCTTAAAAGTGCGGTGAAATTTAACGGTGTTTATTTAATCCAACCGCGTTCTTTATAATAACGAACTGCGCCTTCATGTAATGGGGCTGAGAGTGCATTTTTGATCATTTCTTCTTCTTTCAAATTTGCAAAAGCAGGATGCAAACGTTTAAAACGATCAAAATTATCGAACACCGCTTTAACCACCGCATAGACTTTATCCGCCTCTACATCCGCTGAAGTGACCAGAGTGGCATAAACACCAAAGGTTTCCACCGGTTTATCAGATCCTTTATATAAACCGGCCGGAATAGTGGCTTTCGCATAATAACTGTGATCAGCCACTAATTTATCAATTTCAGGACCTGTCACAGGCACTAAATGCGCATTACAAGAAGCAGCAGCTTCTTTAAGTGCGCCGTTTGGGTGTCCTACATTATAGGTAATCGCATCTAAGTTGTTATCACACATCACCGATGCCATTTCCGCCGGTTTTAATTCCGAAGCGACTTTGAAATCTTTGTCTGTCCATTTCTTCGCAGCTAAAATCACATTCATTGTCGCACGTGTACCTGAACCGGGATCGCCCACATTCACACGCTTACCTTTCAAATCATCAAAAGAATTAACGCCTGAATCATCGCGCGCCATCACAGTAAATGGTTCCGGATGTAAAGAGAACACTGCGCGAATTTTGTCATTTTTCTTATTTTCAAATAAGCTGGAACCATTATAAGCATGATATTGCCAATCAGACTGCGCAATCCCCATATCTTGTTCTTTGGCAGCAATCGCATTTAAATTCGCCACCGAAGCCCCCGTTGAAGGTGCGTTACATTTAACGTGCGTTTTGGCGGTATCACGATTAACCAATTGGCAAATGGACTGCCCAACCACATAATACACCCCGGTTTGACCGCCTGTTCCAATGGTAATAAATTTATCTTCTGCTGCTTGTGCCGTGAACGCGCCTAACGCCACGCCTGCAATCACTGAAAGTTTAAGCATTTTTCTCATGGTCTTTTCTCCTTGCGCATAGTGCATATTGGTTTATGTTGTGTACTCGATTTAAAGTCGAGTGCTTTACATATACAAGATTATGCAAACGTTTGCAAGTATTAAGCATTATTCGTGACCAACACGCGCAAACTATCTAAACGCCAATTTGCTTTATCTAACTCAAGCTGAGATTGTTGCGCGATATGTTCTAATGTTTCAATTTCGTCCTGACGGATATTTTTATTCACACTTTTTAGCGCATTCAAACGTGCCAGCTCATTATCTAATACTTGACTCGCTTGCTGTTTGGCTTGCGCAATAATCTCACCTGCCTGTTCGGCGATATGACTTTCTCCTTGTTTCAATAGTGCTTCAATATTTAACCGCACTTTTTTCACAATTTGTGTCGCCAAGGCTTTGCCCATGGGTTTAAGCTGTTTTTCCAATACATTGAATGCCACTTTTTCCGCTAAATTGTTGCCTTTAACATCCAACAATAAACGCACCGGGGTTGGGGGTAAGAAACGGTTGAGTTGTAATTCTTTTGGTGATTGAGTTTCCACCACATAAATCAACTCAAGCAATAATGTCCTTGCAGGAAGATTTTTGTTAATCAGCATACAAGCAGCGGTTTTGCCAATATCGCTCGATAACACCAAGTCCATCCCATTGTTTAACATTGGATGATCCCAAGTCAAAAATTCTACGTCTTCGCGTGCCAGTGCAAGGGAACGATCAAAGGTCACCGTCACGCCCTCTTCTTTTAACCCGGGAAAATCAGGCACTAACATGGTTCCTGTTGGCGTAATCACAATGGATTTTTCGCCTAAATCATCCTGTTCTACCCCAATAATATCAAATAAATTCAGGGTGAAATCCACTAATTCTGTATGACCATCTTCATCAGCAATAGCATTTGCCAACGCTTGTGCGGCTTCACCACCATTGGAATTTAATTCCAATAAACGATCTCGCCCTTTTTCAAGCTCGGCTTTAAGCTGATTTCGTTGCTTCGCCGTTTCTTTGACAAAAAGATCAAAATCCTCAAGTGCGGTCGGTTTTTGAAGAAATTCTTGTAATTTTTCACCGCACTTTTCAAAAACCGCCATACCCATCGGGCAAGTTTCTTCAAAAGCGTTTAGTCCTTGGTGATACCAATCCGCCAACACTGCTTGTGCCGTTTGGCTAAAACTTGGTACATGGATTTGAATATCTCGCGCTTGCCCAATACGATCTAAACGCCCGATACATTGTTCTAATAAATCAGGATTATCGGGCAAATTAAACAGCACCAAATTCGCGGCAAATTGGAAATTACGCCCTTCTGAGCCAATGCTTGAACTTAATAATACCTGCGCACCTTGTTCTGTGTCCGCAAAATAAGCCGCCGCACGATCTCGTTCAATAATGGACATATTTTCGTGGAATACCGCCGCACGAATACCTTCTTTTTCACGTAATGCCTGTTCTAACTGAATGGCTGTGGTCGCATAACGGCAAATCACCAACACTTTTTCTTGGCGATGCATTTTTAAGAAATTCACTAACCATTCCACGCGTGGATCAAATTCCCACCATTTCGCCTCTGGATTGAGTTGTTGGAAAATTTGTTCGGGATAAAAAAGATCTTGTGTTTTCAGCTCCCCCAACATGGTCAACACATTAATCGCATTTTGGTATTGCTTCGGCAAGGCAACATTGACCTGATGATAAACACGATGAGGAAACCCTTTTACCCCTTGACGCGTATTTCTGAACAACAAACGACTCGTGCCGTGTCGGTCAATGAGGTTGGCAATCAACTCTTGGCGAACGGCTGTTTTCTCCTCTTCATTGGCACTATCCAACACTTTCAGTAACGGCTCAACATCTTGCTCTTCCAACAAATCAGAAATCGCATTTTTTTCCACCGCACTTAATGCTTTGCCGGATAGTAAGGTTTGTACCGCATTGGCAACAGGTTGATAATTTTTTTGCTCCGCTAAAAAGGCATCATAATCATAAAAACGATCCCTATCCAATAATTTTAAACGAGCAAAATGGCTCTCTTGCCCTAGTTGTTCAGGGGTGGCTGTCAACAATAATACGGATGGAATTTGTTTACTTAAGCTTTCAACTAACACATATTCAGGACTGCTCTCTTCAGGCGACCAAGCCAAATGATGGGCTTCATCCACAATCAACATATCAAATTGAGCGGCTAAGGCTTGTTTGGCTCGAGAGGGGTGTGTTACTAACCAATTGAGAGAACAAATAATCAGGTTTTCGCTTTCAAAAGGATTGCGTTCCTCGCTGTCTTCCGTTGGTGCAAAATCGGCTGCACGTTCTTCATCAAAAAGCGAGAAGTGCAAATTAAAACGGCGTAGCATTTCTACTAACCATTGATGTTGTAGGGTTTCCGGTACAATTATCAATACACGATTCACACGCCCGGCAAAAATTTGCTGTTGTAAAATCATACCCGCTTCAATGGTTTTTCCGAGCCCCACTTCATCCGCCAACAAAACGCGCGGATGAATACGGCGACCGGCTTCGTTAGCAATATGCAATTGGTGCGGAATAAGCCCCGCTCGAATACCGCGCAACCCACGTAACGGCGATTGAAATTGTGCCTGTTGATGTTGTAAAGCACGATAACGCAGCGCAAAGCGATCGCTACGATCAATTTGAGCGGTAAACAAACGATCTTGTGGCTTGCTGAAGGTAATTTGATGGGCAAGCTCAATTTCTTTCATCACGCACTCTTCGCCATTATCCAAACGTTTAACCAAATAAAGTGCGGTTAAATTATTCATCATTTTGTCAACCACTTGCGCTTTCCAGCCTTCAACATGCGTTACCGTATCTTGCACTGAAAACAGCACGCGAGTTAATGATGCTTCGCTCATTGAATACATCCGTGTTTCATCGGCGGCGGGGAAATAAATTTGTACCACGCGCGTATTAACCTCGGTGATAATCCCCAAACCTAATTCATTTTCACTATGACTAATCCAACGTTGTCCAACTGCATATTCCACTTAATCTTCTCTCCCATCTAAACTCAAAAGCGCGCTATTCTACCGATTTATTGACAATAATGCTATGTATCAAATATTTTACAAATTTGAGATCTAAATCACATTTTTCAGCTTAAATGTAATTTATCCTTGACTTGATAAAAGTGCGGTGTAAAAATCAAACAAATTTTTTATAGAAGGATGTACTATGACTCTTGTAAACAAACTCAAAGACGAATTTTTAGGCGGTTGGAAACCCTTTGAATTAGCTTGGCTATTTCTCTTTTTAGCGGCACAAATCTTCGCTTATATTCAAGCACCGGATTCTTTATTGGCAATGATTTCAGGGATTGCCGGGATTTTATGTGTGGTCTTTGTGGGTAAAGGCAAAATTAGTAACTACTTATTTGGCTTAATTTTTGCATACACCTATTTTTATGTTGCCTTAGACAATAAGTTCTACGGTGAAATGACTACGACACTTTATGTGTACATTCCTGCGCAATTTATTGGCTATTTTCTTTGGAAACAAAATATGCAAAGCCAAGATAAAGTGGAAGTGGTCACTGCGAAATTTCTTAATGCAAAAGGTTGGCTCTCCTTAATCAGCGCCGCTGTAATCGGCTCTCTTGCTTTTATCAGTATTTTGAAAACCACCGATGGGCAATCCATCAGTTTAGATGGGGTAACAACAGTTCTTGTCGTTGCCGCACAACTTCTCATGATTTTACGTTATAGCGAACAATGGATTTTATGGATTGTTATCAACATTCTTTCTATTTGGCTTTGGGCTGAAACCCCGGCAATGTATTTAATGTATGGGGCTTATTTACTGAATTCTGTTTATGGCTATTACAACTGGACGAAGTTAGCGAGGAAAACCGTTTAGGGTGATAACATAACCTATTCTAGGAGCAAAATATTTTGGCTACTATGCCCCAAAAAAACAGGCATAATAACTCACTATCATGCCTGTTTTCCTTTATGTATATTCTAACTAATCACGGAAGTTTTCAAATTGGAACGGTTGACCTAAATCCGCACCTTTAACTAATTGAATTGCGGCTTGTAAATCATCTCGCGATTTTCCTGTTACGCGAACTTGCTCCCCTTGAATTTGGGTTTGTACTTTCAATTTGCTGTCTTTAATCAATTTAGTGATTTTCTTCGCCATATCAGTTTCGATACCTTGTTTCAATTTAATCTCTTTTGAATACAATTTACCGTGATGCTCACTTTCTGCCGGCACATCTAAAGACGTACTTTCAATACCACGTTTAATGCAAGAGCCTAACAAAATTTCATAAAGTTGCTCTAATTGGAAATCTGATTCTGAGGTAATTTTAATGCTTTCGTTTTTTTCATTCAGCTCAATCACCGCTTCTACACCACGGAAATCATAACGTGAGCTTAATACGCGGTTTGCATTTTCTACCGCATTACGCACTTCGTGCATCGTTAATTCTGAAACAATATCAAAAGACGGCATGTTATTTCTCCTTATTTTTAATTTGTTGAACTCGATCATTGGCACTTAATAAACAAATCAAGCCCGTTAAGTCGGCAAAGTTTACCACAACTTTTGCCTGTTGTTGTACTTTTGGTTTCGCGTGAAAAGCCGCTCCCAGATCCGCCACCGCCATCATCGCTAAATCATTGGCACCATCGCCAATGGCAACGGTATTTTCCAACGGAATAGCAAACTCCTGCGCCAAGCGTTTTAATGTCTCAGCTTTATATTGAGCGTGTACAATATCCCCTTTCACATTACCTGTTAGCGTTCCATCGATAATTTCAAATTGGTTTGAAACTGCCGCATCTAAACCTAAGGTTTCTTTCAAATAATCCGCAAAATAAGTGAACCCACCCGAAGCAATGGCAGTTTTCCAACCATATTTTTTCAATTCAGCCAAGGTATCCTGCAATCCTTCCATTAAAGGAAGGTTTTCTCGAACTTGTGCTAAAATGCTTTCTGGCGAACCTTTTAATGTCCCCACACGGCAGCGTAAACTCTGTTCAAAATCTAATTCGCCACGCATGGCTGCCGCGGTAATCGCTGAAACTTCTTCCCCAGTCCCCGCTAATTTTGCAATTTCATCAATACATTCAATTTTAATCGCTGTACTATCCATATCCATCACAAGTAAGCCGGCTTGGTTTAGACATGCATTAAAATCAATCACGGCAGCATCTAATTGTAAATCATGAGCAATAGCAATGTATTCCTTAGAAAAAGCCCCATTAAATAACACAACCACATTATTTATCGCTTGCCAACAAGCTAAAATTTCAAAATTTTGACCGCACTTTGTTTGGAAATCAGCTAATTTCTCTGCATTTAACGCAACGCCAAAAAGAATAGAATAGCCTTTTGTTGCCATAACAGGTTGATCAGGTAAAAGTGCGGTGGGAAATTGAGGATATTGTTGAAGAATACTATGCATAGATGATCCTTTTATAAAAATAATGCTACAATCATACATCATTCTCATTAAGTTAGGAAAAGAACTTGCAAATTCCGCATGAAAAAATCAAGAAATCCGCGCTGTTTGCCACGATTATTGTGTTATGTCTCGCCGCGCTTGGGGTCATTTTATTTGGCGTAAAGCAATTTCATATTGGTTCACAGCTAGCGAGCCTTAACCAAGTAGCTAATTTGTCACATTTATTAGTTCGACAGCAAACGAATTTATTGGCAATGCTCTTATTGAATAATGCCAAAACTGAAAAACTCACGGAAACCTTAGATAATCTTGCACAAGAAAGTTTTGTGATTGATGCCGCTTTATATAATGGGAACGGCGAATTAATCGCCCAAAGCCATGGAAGCCAAAGTCTTAGAGCGCAATTAGGGTTGGATGACAATACGGCAGCACGGCACCAACAAATTGTTGAGCCTATTTACTCCAAAAATGGGGTAGAAGGATTTCTACGCATTACATTTAATAGTCAATATGGGCAAACGACACAAAGTAAAACAAGCCAATTATTTAAACAGCTTTACGGTGAATTTATTGTCATTTTCTTAGTGGGAATTCTCTTAGCCAGTTCAGTTCATTACTTCCTTAGTCACTACCGCCGCGCGCATCGGAGACAAGATACGCCCATTAAAATAACTCGAAAACGCCTTGGTAGTAATGCATTGAGCTATCATCGCCGCCGCAGACGTCTATAATCCCACCCAATTATTGCCATAAAAAAACCGCACTTTGATGTGCGGTTTATCTTCAATATTAGAAGCTAAATTATGCTAATTTTTTGATTTGCGCAGATAATTTAGATTTATGGTTTGCAGCTTTATTGGCGTGAATTAAGCCTTTAGATGCCATACGATCCACGACTTTTTGCATTTCTACGAATGCGGCTTCAGCGGCTGCTTTTTCGCCTGCTGCGACTGCTGCATAAACTTTTTTGATGTAAGTACGCATCATTGAGCGTTGACTTGCGTTGTGTTGACGGCGTTTTTCAGATTGAACCGCACGTTTTTTTGCTGACTTGATATTAGCCAAGGTCAAACTCCTAAAATTTTTAGTTAACTAATTGATAAATATGTTGATTTTCGGTGAGACACAACCGAATGTTACCACCGTTTTAAGGTGCCGCATTAAGCCATTCGCGACGAGATCAACGATGTGGGCGAGATTTTAGCAGTTTTTTTCGTTAGAATATAGCGCAAATATGAAATTTCTATAAAATTAACGCAATTTTTTACTAATGGATCTTAATTTTGAGTAAACGACTTCTAAAATCAGGCATTATTGTCAGTACAATGACCTTACTTTCTCGCGTACTGGGTTTAGTCCGTGACGTAGTTATCGCCAACATTATTGGTGCTGGTGCGGCAGCAGACGTTTTTTTATTTGCTAACCGCATTCCTAACTTTCTACGGCGTTTATTTGCAGAAGGGGCGTTTTCTCAAGCTTTCGTACCTGTTTTAGCGGAATACCAAAAATCAGGTGACATCAATAAAACTCGTGAGTTTATCGGGAAAGTTTCGGGAACCTTAGGAGGGTTAGTCACTATTGTTACATTGCTGGCAATGATCGGTTCCCCTGTTGTCGCAGCAATTTTTGGTACAGGGTGGTTTATGGACTGGCTGCATGATGGTGAAAATGCACATAAGTTTGAACAAGCCTCATTGCTACTCAAAATTACGTTCCCTTATTTGTGGTTTATCACATTTGTTGCCTTATCCGGTGCAATATTAAATACCTTGGGAAAATTTGGTGTGATGTCTTTTTCCCCTGTATTGCTCAATATTGCTATGATTGCCACCGCACTTTTGCTTGCACCACAACTGGATAACCCTGATTTAGCTTTAGCCATAGGTATTTTTGTCGGTGGGTTATTACAATTCTTATTCCAAATTCCTTTTTTAAAAAAAGCAGGATTGTTGGTTAAACCGAAATGGGCGTGGCATGATGAAGGCGTAAAAAAAATTCGTACACTCATGATACCTGCCTTATTTGGTGTTTCCGTCAGTCAAATCAACCTCTTGCTCGACACCTTTATTGCATCCTTTTTAATGACAGGATCAATCAGCTGGCTTTATTATTCCGACCGTTTACTAGAATTTCCTTTGGGGTTATTCGGCATTGCAATTTCAACGGTGATTTTGCCCACTCTTGCACGCCAACACGTGAACAAAACCGATAATCCTCAAAGCGCAGAAGATTTCCGCCGTACGATGGATTGGGGGGTGAGAATGATTTTATTGCTTGGCGTACCGGCAATGATGGGAATTGCCGTACTTGCCAAACCCATGTTACTGACTTTATTTATGCGCGGTGAATTCCGTTTAACGGATGTACAAGCTGCCGCACTTTCCCTTTGGGCATTTAATGCTGGCTTGCTCAGCTTTATGCTCATCAAAATTTTGGCCAACGGTTATTACGCTCGCCAAGATACGAAAACCCCTGTAAAAATCGGGATTATTGCTATGGTAAGCAACATGGGCTTTAATATTTTGGCATTTTGGTTTAGCTATGTTGGACTGGCAATGGCCTCAGCAATGTCCGCAACATTGAATGCATTCTTACTGTATCGTGGTTTAGCGAAAACAGATGTCTACCATTTCAGTCGCCAAAGTGCGGTGTTTTTTGTGAAAGTTCTCATTGCGGCCTGTTTGATGGGAGGCTTAGTTTGGTATTTTTGCCCAAGTTTAGAAACTTGGAATAACATGACATTCTTAAAACGTGTTCATTGGTTAGCCTGGTTAATTGCCATTGCCGCGATAAGTTATTTAGGTTCCTTAGTAGTTTTAGGTATTCGCAAAGAACATTTATTAGCAAGAAAATAAAAGACAAAATCCCACGGCTTAACGTGGGATTTTTCTTGATTATTTTCCAATACAAAATGAACTGAAAATATTACCGAGCAAATCATCGGAAGTAAATTGCCCTGTAATTTCGCTCAAATGGCTTTGTACTAAGCGCAATTCTTCCGCTAATAATTCCCCGGCATAAAATTGCGTTAATTGAATATGGCCTGTCTGCAAATGCTCAGCAGCTTTTTCCAACGCTTCCAAATGACGGCGGCGTGCTAAAAAGCCTCCTTCTGTCCCGGTTTGGTAGCCCATCGACTGCTTCAGATGTTCACGTAAAAAATCTACGCCTTGTTGAGTTTGTGCCGACAAACGGATAATAGTGTAGCCATTTTCTTCCTGAATGCTTTCCCCTTCACCACTTAAATCCGTTTTGTTGCGAATAATGGTCACGGGCAAATTCGCTGGCAATTTTGCCAAAAATTCTGACCGCACTTTTTCAAGATCGAGACTATCAGGATCGCTAGTGTCTAACATCAATAACACACGATCCGCTTGCTCAATTTCATTCCAAGCACGCGTAATCCCAATGCGCTCAACCTCATCCGTAGCATCACGCAACCCTGCCGTATCAATAATATGCAACGGCATACCGTCAATATGAATATGCTCTCGCAGCACATCTCGGGTTGTTCCGGCAATATCCGTCACAATCGCCGCTTCTCGCCCTGCAAGCGCATTCAGTAAGCTGGATTTCCCTGCATTTGGACGACCCGCAATTACAACTTTCATTCCTTCGCGTAAAATTGAACCTTGACGCGCCTCGCGACGTACGTGGTCGAGTTGCGTCATAATATCTGTCAAATGCCCTTCAATTTTTCCGTCCGCCAAGAAATCAATCTCTTCATCAGGAAAATCAATTGCGGCCTCCACATAGGTGCGCAAGTAAATCACTTGGTCAACTAACTGATTGACTTTATTGGAAAATTCACCTTGTAAGGATTTTAAGGCTGAACGTGCCGCTTGTTCAGAACTGGCATCAATTAAATCCGCAATCGCCTCTGCTTGGGCTAAATCCAGTTTATCGTTTAAAAAAGCCTGTTCAGAAAATTCACCAGGTTTGGCTAAACGCACACCTTTCACTTGCAAAATGCGTTTCAATAATAAATCCAACACCACCTGACCGCCGTGACCTTGCAGTTCAAGCACATCTTCGCCAGTAAAAGAATTTGGCGCTTTAAAGAATAAAGCAATACCTTGATCGAGTGTTGTGCCGTCAATGTCTTGAAAAGGCAAATAATTGGCTAAACGCGGTTTTAATTCTTTTCCCACAACGGCTTTTGCCACTTCTGTGGCTAAAGGTCCTGACACGCGCAAAATGCCTACACCACCACGTCCAATTGGCGTTGCTTGCGCGACAATGGTGTCTTTTTGAAAATCTGTCATAAAATAATCCTAAAATTGACCACACTTTAGCCTACGAAGTGATAAAAGTGCGGTGAAAAATTTGTGCGGAATTATAGCATAGCATTACATATAAATTTTTATTTGCTTATTGACAAGAGCCATTTTTTTTTTTGAATAATAGGGTTAAAAATAACAAGGAGTAATTTATGCAAAAAACTTATCGAAAATCGTGGTTCCCTTACATTCTTCCAGTAATTATATTACTGCTTACTCTTTTCGGGACTTATGTTGTTATTGTATCAGCGGCACATCAATGGTGGCTATTAATACTAATTCTTACGGTATATTCAATAATAGCCATATTGAGATTAAGAGCATTTAAGCTAATTATTGATGAAGATGGCATATGGTGTAGCAGTGGTATTTTCCCTTGGGAGAAGAAAACTAACGGCTTACATTGGCGAGATATCAATGGGGCTAATTACACCACAGGATTCATTAGTTGGATTAGCAATTCATACGAGGTTTATTACTTGAGAAAACCTAACGGAATTTCAAATTACTATAGCCACATTTATAATGGAAAAAAATTTGTTGACGATGTAAATCAAATCGTTAATCAAAAATAAAAAGCAAAAAGGCATCATCACGATGCCTTTTCTTTTTATTTAATTTTATTTCTTACGGCTATGCAAGCCTTTTTTCTCTAATCCACGATAGATTAATTGTTGTTGGATAATGGTAATTAAGTTTGATACTAACCAGTACAATACAAGACCTGCAGGGAACCATAAGAAGAATACGGTAAAGATCACTGGCATAAAGTTCATGACTTTTTGTTGCACTGGATCAGCCACAGGGGTTGGCGACATTTTTTGCAACAAGAACATTGAACCACCCATTAATAATGGCAGAATGTAGTAAGGATCTTGCGCAGATAAGTCTTGGATCCAACCAAAGAATGGGGCATGACGTAATTCGACCGCTTCCATAAATGTCCAATATAATGCGATGAAAATTGGCATTTGAATTAATAACGGTAAGCAACCACCTAATGGATTCACTTTTTCTTCTTTATAAAGTTTCATCATTTCTTGGCTCATACGTTGACGATCATCGCCAAAACGTTCACGCATTTCTTGCAATTTTGGCTGCAGCATACGCATTTTCGCCATAGACGTGTATTGTGCTTTAGTTAATGGGTAAAGAATGGCTTTAACCACTAAGGTGACACCGATAATCGCTAAGCCCCAGTTGCCAACAAGGCTTTGAATAAGAGTTAACAATTTAAATAATGGTTTCGCAATAAACCACGCCCAACCGTAGTCAACAGTTAAATCTAAGTGGTTTGCCACTTCGCCCATTTGCTCTTGTAATTTAGGTCCGGTCCATAATGAGCTATTGATCGTTTTAGTTTCGCCTGCTTGAATCGCTGTAACCGGACCGCGATAACCGATAAAGCCCATACCATTGTTCGTTGTGGTATAAAGTTGGTTATCCGCATCTTGATTTGGAATCCACGCCGAAACGAAATAATGTTGTAATACGGCTACCCAACCTGCTTTGGTGTTGATAGACAGGTTGCTACTTTTCATTTCATCAAAGCTATATTTTTTATAGTTTGTTTCTGATGAAGAATAAGCACCACCCGTATAGGTTGGCATTGCCATACTGCCTGAACTTTCCACTAAAGTATGTTTTAATTGACCGTAAGGCTGCACTTCAATCGCTGCTGCACTGTTATTTTGAATTTCATAGTTAACCGCAACATCATAAGAACCACGTTTCAGTACAAAGACTTTGTTGAAGATGACACCGTCTTTTTCTAAGGTTAAAGGTACGCGTAATTCATCTTGACCATCGGCTAATTTAAATTCATCGCCTTCAACACGATATTGAGCACGACCTGCTGCCGTATCAATACCGTTTTTACCCACTAAGCCACTTTGTGCCACATAGGTTTTTCCGTCTTTATTTTCTAGTAAAGCAAAACGCTCTTCACCGTTTAACTCTTTTGCGTAAGCCAATAAATCGCTTTCTACAACATCACCACCAAGGGTGTCGATTTTTAATTGGAAAACATCATTTGAGACAGTGATGATACGCCCTTGGGCTTGGCTATCAACAGCGTTTGACGCGCCTGTTGCGCTTGTTGGCGTATCAGTTGTTGATTGAGCAACACTTGTTTGTGCAACGACAGGTTTTGGTGCTTTATCCATTTCCCATTGTTGATAAACAAGGAACGAGATGAAAAGTAAAGCGAGTGCTAATAAGCCACGATTTGAATTCATTGGTTGTTCTCTTTATGGTTATTGTTTTTTGGCGGTACAGGATCGTATCCACCCTGATGTAAAGGGTGACATTTTAATACACGTTTAAGCGTAAGCCAACTACCTTTTAACGCGCCATGCGTTTTTATGGCTTCTAATCCATAACAAGAGCAAGTTGGAACAAAGCGACAGCGTGGTGCCATCATTGGACTGATGAAAATTTGGTAGCCGCGAATAATCTTAATTAAGATTTTTTCGCCAAGCGAATGTGACGTTGCCATAGTTTGCTAAGCGTTTGGCTGAAAGTTTGATTGTCTAACTTACCAATCCCTGCTTTTGCCACAATCACAAAATCATAGTGAGGTAATTCATGTTGCAATAAACGAAAACTTTCACGACATAAACGTTTAATACGATTACGTTCATGAGCACGTTTTACATGTTTTTTGGCAACAGTTAATCCTAAGCGAGGATTATCGAGGGAATTAGGGCGAGCGAGAATCGTGACTTCAGGCGTGCTAGCACGCGCCGGGTCTTGGAAGACGTATCTGAAATGCTCAGGGGCTAACAAACGTAGCCCCCGATGAAAAGTTAAGTCTTGCTTAATCACGTTAAAGTGAAAAATTAAGCTGATAAACTTTTACGACCTTTAGCACGACGACGAGCTAAAACTTGACGGCCGTTTTTAGTTGCCATACGAGCACGGAAACCGTGAGTACGGCTACGTTTTAATACAGATGGTTGAAATGTACGTTTCATGTTAAATCTACCTAAATCAAAAGTGTTTGTATTGATCGCTTTATTCGCACTGAGAATCAAAGCGAACAAAACATATTACTTGAAAACAAGGTTATTCAAAAATAGGAACGGAATTTTACTGTTAAAATGCCCGTTCGTCAAATTAGAAATAGAAGAATTTTCTCTTTATCTCAATTAGCGCGGCGAATTATACGTTTTTCGGGGAAAATCTCAAGTCATTTTTTTGATCTTTGAGAGAAGATCTTTTCTTGATTTTATTGTAAAATCTCCCCTATATTCGACCGCACTTTTATGTGCCATTTTCTATAACTCACTTATAATAAAGCTAAAATGGAACACCAACTTTCATCTCTTTGGGCAAATTGTTTATCAATACTACAAGATCAAGTGTCTGCCAATGATCTCAACATGTGGCTACGTCCGCTACAAGCTGATGTCAATAATACAAACCAAATTACACTATATGCATCAAATATATTTGTAAAAAATTGGGTAGAGAAACACTTCTTAGATAAAATTATCAAAACCGCACAAGAATTGAGTCAAAATCCTCATTTAGTTATTAAATTAGTGGAAGGCGTAAAACCTGCCGCCCCTAAAGTGCCGACAACACCTGTACAAGAGCAACCATCACCGACACAAAGTGCGGTCAATACAAGCCAAGATTTAGAGCAAACAGAGTTTCGTACAAACTTAAATCCAAATTATGTTTTCGACAACTTTGTGGGCGGAAAATCCAATCAATTAGCACGCTCGGCAGGTTTAAAAGTCGCTAAAAACCCAGGCGATACTATGGCTAATCCATTATTTTTATACGGCAGTTCGGGGTTGGGTAAAACCCACTTACTCCATGCTATTGGCAATGCGATTTTAGCGGATAATCCCAACACACGTATTGTTTACATTCACTCCGAACGTTATGTACAACAAATGGTAAAAGCATTACGCAGCGAACGCATTGAACAGTTTAAAAAATTCTATCGTTCCCTCGATGTATTACTGATTGATGATATTCAATTTTTTGCAGGCAAAGACGGAACACAAGAAGAATTTTTTCATACTTTCAATTCCTTATTTGAAGGTGGACGTCAGATTATTTTAACCTCGGACAAATTACCGAAGGCTATTGATAACTTTACAGAACGCTTAACCTCTCGTTTTGGTGTTGGCCTAACCTTGCAAATTGAACCGCCTGAATTAGAAACGCGTGTGGCAATTTTGATGAAAAAAGCCGAAGAACGCCAAATAAATCTACCGGAAGAAGTGGCTTTCTTTATTGGACAAAAATTACGTGCTAACGTACGTGAATTGGAAGGCGCGCTCAATCGTGTTCATGCTAATGCTGAATTTACAGGCCGACCAATCACTTTAGATTTTGCTCGTGAAACATTAAAGGATATGCTTGCCTTACAAGAAAAATTAGTCACTATCGAAAATATTCAAAAAGTGGTTGCCGAATACTATCGAATTAAAGTCTCTGATTTAAAATCAAAAAGCCGACTGCGTTCATTGGCTCGTCCACGCCAAGTAGCGATGGCGTTAGCGAAAGAATTAACGAACCGTAGTTTCCCTGAAATTGGCAAGAATTTTGGTGATCGGGATCATACCACAGTGATGTATGCCTGTGATAAAATTGCAGAACTTCGTGAAGAAGATACTAATTTACAAGAAGATTGGTCTAACTTAGTCCGTACTTTATCAGCATAAGGAAATACTATGCAGCTTATCGTTTCAAAAGAAAATCTGTTAAAACCATTACAGCAAGTTTGTGGCGTGTTAAGCAACCGCCCCAATATTCCTGTGCTCAATAATGTGTTACTGCAAATTCGTGGTAATCAACTCACTATTACCGGTACAGATTTAGAGGTTGAACTTTCGACCACAGCGCAATTAGATAATGAAGCCAACGGTGATGTCACCATTCCTGCTAAAAAATTCTTAGATATTTGTCGTAGTTTACACGAAAATGCCATTATTAATGTGGATTTTGAAGAAGATCGCGCCATTATTCGTTCTGAACGCACCAAATTTAATTTGGCGACTTTTCCTGCCGAAGAATATCCGAACTTAACGGATTGGCAATCGGAAGTGGATTTCACTGTGTCACAAGCCAATTTACGCCGTTTAATTGACGCCACGCAATTTTCCATGGCAAACAATGACGCGCGCTATTTCTTAAACGGAATGAAGTTTGAGACAGAAGGTAATCTATTGCGAACGGTAGCGACAGATGGTCACCGTCTTGCAGTTTGTACCATTGAATTAGAGCAAGATCTGCAAAATTATTCTGTTATTTTGCCAAGAAAAGGCGTGTTGGAATTAGCTCGATTACTTGATCCAAGTAGTGAGATCCCTGCTCGTGTACAAATTGGTACAAATAATCTACGTGTTCAATTAGGCTCTGTTATCTTCACCTCTAAATTAATTGATGGACGCTTCCCTGATTATAGACGCGTTCTACCACGCAATGCGGATCGGATTTTAGAAGCGGATTGGGAAAGCTTAAAACAAGCTTTTGTCCGCGCCTCCATTTTATCCAGTGAAAAAGTCCGCACTGTGCGTTTAGAGTTAGCCAATAATCAGCTCAAAATCACAGCGCGCAACCCTGAACAGGAAGAAGTGGAAGAAATGATTGATGTTGCCTACACGAGCGAACCAATGGAAATCGGCTTTAATGTGAGCTATGTCTTAGATGTGCTAAATGCGATTAAGTCACAACGTGTACGTGTTCGTTTAACGGATGCTTCATCAAGTTGTTTGGTGGAAGATATTGCAGACAACAGTGCAGAATATGTAATTATGCCGATGAAATTATAAATCTCAGACAATTTCACCGCACTTTATGGCAATTTCCCGTTTAATTATCGAACACTTCCGAAATCTCACCGCCGTGGATCTTGAATTTGACCACGGCTTTAACTTTTTGGTGGGAAATAATGGCAGTGGCAAAACCAGTTTGTTAGAAAGTATTTTCTACCTTGGGCATGGGCGTTCATTCAAAAGTGCAGTTACTACGCGCATTATTTCTTACGATCAACCACATTTTACCCTACACGGACGAATTCAAGAGCAACAACATCAATGGTCTGTGGGATTGCAAAAACAACGGAAAGAAGGCAATACTCTCGTAAAAATTAACGGAGAAGAGGGAAATAAAATTTCTGATCTTGCCCATTTGCTGCCCATGCAAATCATTACACCGGAAGGTTTAACCCTACTCAATGGCGGCCCAAGCTACCGCCGTGCTTTCCTAGATTGGGGATTATTCCACCACCAGCCCGCTTTTCATGCCGCTTGGTCGTCACTCAATCGTTTATTAAAACAGCGTAATGCGGCACTCCATCAAACCTTTGACTACAATCAGCTAAAAATTTGGGATGTAGAACTCGCTAAATTAGCACACCAAGTCAGCCATTGGCGTGCTCAATATGCGGAAGCATTACGATCTGATATTGAGCGTACCTGTCAGCTTTTCCTGCCTGAACTAGAAATCAATGTGAGTTTTCATCAAGGTTGGGATAAAAATACCGATTATATGGATTTATTACGTGATAACTTTGAACGAGATAAGCATCTAGGTTACACTTTTGCCGGCCCACAAAAAGCAGATTTTCGCTTTAAAGCCAATGGGTTGCCTGTTGAAGATGTATTATCACGGGGGCAATTAAAACTGCTAATGTGTGCATTACGCTTAGCTCAGGGAGAACATTTAATGCAAGAAAAAGAACGCTCTTGTATTTTTCTCATCGATGATTTTGCCTCTGAGCTAGATGAAACCAAACGTGCTTTACTCGCCGAGCGATTACAACAAAGCCATTCACAGGTTTTTGTGACTGCCATTACACCGGAACAGCTGAAACAAATGCAGCCTGAAAAGCATCGTCTCTTTTCCGTCAACAATGGCTTCATTAAGCCTATCAGTTAGGGCTATATTTCACGAAAAAAGTGCGGTCAATCTCGTAAGAATTTGACCGCACTTTTCTGTTTGAGCACAAACCGTGACTAACGTGTTCCGAATACCACAATTGTTTTCCCATGCGCTGCAATGAGATTTTGATCTTCTAACATTTTCAGAATTCTACCTACTGTTTCACGCGAACAACCCACCATCTGACCAATCTCTTGGCGTGTAATTTTAATTTGCATACCGTCTGGATGGGTCATAGCATCAGGCATTTTTGATAAGTTAATCAAAGTCTGGGCAATGCGGCCTGCTACATCCAAAAATGCCAAATTAGTCACTTGACGCGAAGTGTTTTGTAAACGATGAGATAACTGTGCCGTTAAATGCATCAAAATCTCAGGGTTGACCTGAATTAATTGACGGAATTTTTTATAAGATACTTCCGCAATTTCACAGGTTGTGCGTGCTTTTACTGAGGCCGAGCGTGTTTGGTTTTCTTCAAACAGCCCAACTTCACCAAAAAATTCTCCTTCATTTAAGTAAGACAAAATCATTTCTTTGCCTTCCTCATCTTTTACCATAACAATGGCCGAACCTTTAACCAGATAATAAAGTGTATCAGCTTTCTCACCTGCATGAATCAACGTAGTTTTCGTTGGATATTTATGAATATGACAGTGAGAAATAAACCAATCAATTGTTGGATCAATGAACGTGGAAATTGACTGCTCTTCCATTGATCTCATCATTTCTAAATCTTGCATTGATAACACTCCATTATAATATGCAATCGTTCTTAGTATTTCCCTAAGAAGTCATCTTTGTTTTTTATATCAATTGTTTCATGCAACTCAGACCAAACGATAACTGCAGTTCCATTGCGGATTAACGTTAGCAATCGTTGCACTTTTTGCTCCAAAGAAAGCTCTTCAAAGCCGTAATCAGTCCCTTCACGTAAAACCACACTTTCTACGATATTACGTAAAGTGTCCTGATCTAATTCTTGCCAAGGAATAATCATTGAAATAACAGCTCAATCAGTTTCCATTGCTGTTCAAAGCTTTGGTTTGGCGTACGGCGGAAATTGGTGCGCACATAACGCATAAATTGCCCTTCACATAGAGTAACCAAATAAGTTGCCAAGGTTTTCTCATCCATAGCAAATGTTCGCCCTTCTCGCAATTTACTCATTTGTAGAATATTCACAAATTGCAATTCTAAACGATCAAAAAACTGAGCGACTCGCGCTTGCAATTTGGCATCTTCAAACATCAACGCATGTCCTGTTAATACTCGCGTTAAACCCGGATTTTTACGCGCAAAGTCTAAAATCATCTGCATAATATCACGCACGCGATTTACCGTATTGGTTTCCATTCTGATGGATTGAGAAATTCGCGTAAACAAATTCTGCTCAATATTATCAAGCAACGCTTCAAACATTTTCGTTTTGCTTGGGAAATAACGATAAAGCGCCGCTTCAGAAACACCAACGGCTTCTGCAAGGCGTGCTGTCGTCATACGTTCCATACCATTTTCAGAATGAAGCATGCTGGTCAACACCGCTAACACTTGTTGACGGCGTTCATTCACACTTCGTTTCTCGATTTTAGGTGCTTTCGTTTCTAAAGGCGCTGGTTCAATAACCGCAATTTCAAGTTGTTCTTCTACCATGAATTCTTATTTCTTACCCGAATGACCAAAACCACCTTCACCACGATCGGTTTGCTCAAAATCTTCAACAATATTAAATTCTGCTTGTACAACAGGCACAAAAACTAATTGAGCAATACGATCACCAATTTCCACACGAAACGGCTCTTGACCACGATTCCATATAGAGACCATTAACGGCCCTTGATAATCGCTATCAATCAAGCCCACTAAGTTCCCCAATACAATCCCATTTTTATGACCTAAACCCGAGCGGGGCAAAATAACTGCCGCTAAATTCGGATCAGCGATATAAATCGATAACCCTGTTGGGATCAATTTTGTTTCACCCGGTTGAATTTCAAATCCTTCTTCAACTAAAGCGCGTAAATCCAACCCTGCAGACCCTGTAGTGGCATAAGTGGGTAAAGGAAATTCATTGCCAATACGGCTATCTAAAATTTTAACGTCAATTTTTTTCATTTCTTCTTTGTTCTCTTATCGGGTTATAAATCGTTCAACAATTTCTTGTACTAAGCCTTGCGCCAATTTGGTTTTTGAGCAAGTTGGCAATAATTTCTCACCATCTTTCCAAAATAAATGTAAAGCATTCTGATCTTCACCAAAGACCGCACCGCCCGCCACACTATTGGCACAAATCATATCTAAATTTTTTCGCTGCAATTTGTCCTTCGCATATGCTTCCACATTTTGTGTTTCCGCTGCAAAACCTACCACAAATGGACGCTGTTCATCAAGTGCGGCGACACTCGCAATAATGTCAGGATTTTTAACCAAACGTAAAGTCAGTTCATCATTATCGCCGGTTTTCTTGATTTTTTGTGTCGAAATTTCCGCCATTCGATAATCCGCCACCGCAGCACAACCAATAAATAGCTGATTTTTCACCGCACTTTCCATAGCAACTTGCCACATTTCTTGGGCGGAAATCACATTGATACGATTCACATGCGCTGGCGTTGGTAAATTAACCGGTCCACTAATTAGGGTTACTTCCGCACCACGTTCCGCAAAAGCTTGTGCAATCGCATAGCCCATTTTCCCTGAGCTATGATTGCTAATATAGCGAACCGGGTCAATGGCTTCTTGCGTTGGGCCCGCCGTAATGGCTACCGTTAATCCCAGCAAATCTTTTTGAGTGCTGAAATATTCACAAAGTGCGGTAAAAATTTCAGCCGGTTCGGACATACGCCCTGCGCCCACATCACCACAAGCTTGCGCCCCTGAATTCGGGCCAATAAATTTCACGCCACGTTGAATCAGCTTAGCAATATTTTCTTGTGTCACCGTTTGTGCATACATTTGTTGATTCATCGCAGGCGCAAGCAGAATCGGTGCAGCGGCGGCTAGGCAAAGGGTTGATAATAAATCATTTGCCATCCCCACAGTCATACGCGCAATAAAATCCGCCGTTGCGGGGGCAACCACAACAATATCCGCCCATTTTGCGAGCTCAATATGCCCCATGGATAATTCTGCAGATGGATCTAATAAAGATTGTGAAACGGGATTTCCTGAAATGGCTTGCAACGTTAAAGGTGTTACAAATTCCGCTGCAGCGGGGGTTAATACGACCCGCACTTCTGCGTCTGCCTTACGTAATAAACGAATTAACTCAATGGTTTTATAGGCAGCAATTCCGCCTGTAATACCGACAACCACTCGTTTCCCTTGCAAATCTGACATTGTTAGTCCTTTTTCACTTCTTACTGAACTGACCATTGTACTTTAATTTTTATCAAGAAAACATTTAATTTTGTGATCTTAATTCCAAATTTTCTGCCACGCTCTCGCCTTTCTTTTTCCGTTTATTTATCTTGCATAAAGAACGAGTGGCGGTTTATCTTTCAATAAAAAAGCCGCCTCCAACATATTAATATATTAGGAATTTTTATGACAAATCCCTCTTTGATGCCTAGGGAAAAATTGCTGCAATATGGCGCCAATTCCCTTGCTGATCACGAATTACTCGCCATATTTTTGCGCACAGGCATAAAAAATTGCCCCGTGATGCAACTCTCTCAAAATGTCCTTGAACATTTTGGATCATTACGAGGTTTAATTACTTCATCCCAAAAAGAATTTTGCACATTTAAAGGTATTGGGATTACACAATATATCCAACTACAAGCCTGCACAGAAATGACAAAGCGTTATTTACTTGACGAATTAAAATTTGCCCATGAATTTACCGATCCCAATACCGCAAGAATGTATTTGCAAACTGAATTGGAACATCGAGAAAGGGAAGTGTTTCTGGTATTGTTTTTAGATAATCAACATCGCTTAATCAAAACAGAAGAAATGTTCCTTGGCACCATTAATGCCGCCGGCGTTTATCCGCGTGAAATCATTAAAACCGCCCTTTATTGCAACGCTGCCGCATTAATTCTTGCGCATAATCATCCCTCTGGTTTAGCCGAGCCAAGTCGTTCAGATCAACAGATTACCGAAAAGATCAAAAATGCGGCTGAACTAATGGAAATCCGCATCTTAGATCATTTTGTCATCGGTAAAGGCAGCTACTTTTCCTTTGCAGAACAGGGTTGGTTATAAGAATTGTTGGATCTTCATGCGTTTTCGTGTAAAATTTCGCGGTTTTTAATGGAAAAGCTATTTTCCCCTTGAGAAAACAGAATAAAGCAAGTATAATTTGCGACCTTTAATATAGTAAGCGGGTCGGCGACTAGCGACCTGACGAGGTGGCTCTCAAGGCTTTCCTTGAACTTGTATCCGAACCGTAAGCTCGAGCTTATATTTAATTATTGGAGATTATTATGTCTAGAGTCTGTCAAGTAACAGGCAAGCGTCCAGCAGTTGGTAACAACCGTTCACACGCAATGAATGCGACTAAACGTCGTTTTCTTCCAAACCTTCACACTCACCGTTTCTGGGTTGAGAGCGAAAACCGTTTCGTAACTTTACGCTTAACAGCGAAAGGTATGCGTATTATTGATAAAAAAGGCATTGATGCAGTATTAGCTGAAATCCGTGCTCGTGGCGAAAAAATCTAAGGAGCTAAGAAATGGCAGCTAAAGGCGCTCGTGAGAAAATCCGTTTAGTTTCTTCAGCAGAAACCGGTCACTTCTACACAACAGATAAAAACAAACGTAATATGCCGGAAAAAATGGAAATCAAAAAATTTGATCCGGTTGTGCGTAAACACGTTATCTATCGTGAAGCTAAAATCAAATAATTTAGTTTTAAACGAATTAAGAAGCCCGAATGTAAATTCGGGTTTTTTATTATCTACTCGCTAGGAAAAGTTATGCCAGAATTACCCGAAGTCGAAACGGCAAAAAATGGAATTGCCCCTTATCTCAAAGATTTTTTCATCGAAAAAATTATCATTAGGCAGCCTAAATTACGTTGGGACGTTAGCCCTGAATTAGCTCAAATTTCTCACCAAAAAGTGACCGCACTTTCACGCCGAGCTAAATATCTCATTATTCACACAGAAAAAGGATTTATCATCGGCCACTTAGGCATGTCAGGCTCTGTACGCATTGTGACAGCCTCCACGCCTATAGAAAAGCACGATCACCTTGATATAGTGATGAATAATGGAAAAATCATGCGTTATAACGATCCTAGACGCTTTGGCGCATGGTTATGGACAACAAATTTGGATACCTTTCATCTGTTTGCCAAACTTGGCCCTGAGCCACTTTCTGATAAATTTAATGCAGAATATCTGTTCAAAAAATCGCGACAAAAATCCACCGCACTTAAATCATTTCTAATGGATAACGCGGTGGTAGTCGGTGTTGGTAATATTTACGCTAACGAAGTCTTATTTTACTGTGGACTTCACCCTGAAAAACCAGCTGGAAAAATAACCAAGCAAGACGCAGAAGCATTAGCACAGACCATCAAAACTGAACTCACTCGAGCCATTCAACAAGGTGGCACAACATTAAAAGATTTTCTACAACCAGATGGGAAACCTGGGTATTTTGCGCAAGAATTACAAATTTATGGCAAGAAAGGTGAACCTTGCCCGAAGTGCGGTCATAAAATTGAAAGTTTAGTGATTGGGCAACGGAATAGCTATATTTGCCCGAAATGCCAAAAGAAATAAATTTCTTTCTTCAATAAAAAATCCCCTGAAATCAAATTTCAGGGGATTTTATTAGCTTTTATGATTACTCATCGTCAGCCATATTAAGCATTTCTGCTAGGCTTGCTGTTGGATCATCTTCAGCAATGATGTTGAACTCTGCTTCAATTTCAGCTTCATCTGCCGCTGAGAATTTCACTTCAGGTTCTTCATGCGCTTCAAATCCTGCAGCACGGTTTTTAATACGGTTTTGGTGATACGCAAAACCTGTACCTGCCGGGATTAAACGACCTACAATCACGTTCTCTTTTAAGCCACGTAATTCATCGCGTTTACCTGCAACGGCTGCTTCGGTAAGAACACGTGTGGTTTCTTGGAACGATGCCGCTGAGATAAATGACTCAGTTGCCAATGATGCTTTGGTAATACCAAGCAATTCACGTTCGAATTCAACCAACGGTTTGCCTTCCGCAGCACGTTTACGGTTAACAATTTTAATACGTGCTACTTCCACTTGCTCACCTTCTAAGAATTCAGAATCGTAAGCATTGGTAATGACCGCTTTACGTAACATTTGACGAACGATTACTTCGATGTGCTTATCATTAATTTTTACCCCTTGTAAGCGGTAAACTTCTTGCACTTCGTTAACGATGTATTCCGTTACAGCGTGAACACCACGTAAGCGTAAGATATCATGCGGTGCTTCTGCACCATCAGAGATCAAGTCGCCACGTTGTACCATTTCGCCTTCGAATACGTTGAGCTGACGCCATTTTGGAATCATTTCTTCGTAAGTTTCGCCACCATCTGTTGGGGTAATTAATAGACGGCGTTTACCTTTGGTTTCTTTACCGAATGACACGATACCTGAAATTTCCGCTAAGATTGCCGGCTCTTTCGGTTTACGTGCTTCGAATAAGTCTGCTACGCGTGGAAGACCACCGGTAATATCTTTTGTTCCCACAGATTCTTGTGGAATACGTGCAAGTGGATCACCCACTTTGATTTCCGCACCATCATCTAAAGTAACAATGGCTTTACCCGGTAAGAAGTATTGAGCAACTACGTCTGTGCCTGCGATTAAAATATCGTTGCCTTTAGCGTCAACTAATTTGATCGCCGGACGTAAGTCTTTACCTGCTGTCGCACGTTCACCCACATCTTGGACTAAGATTGATGATAAACCTGTTAATTCATCTGTTTGACGGCTTACTGTTAAACCATCAATAATATCAACAAATTTCACGAAACCTGCAACTTCAGAAACCACCGGCATTGTATGCGGATCCCAGTTTGCAACAGTTTCACCCGCATTGACTTCTGCACCATCAACTTTGTTTAACGTTGCACCATAAGGTAATTTATAGTGTTCTTTTGTACGACCGAATGCATCGATAACGGTTAATTCTGTATTACGAGACGTTAAAACTAATTTACCTTCGTGGTTGGTCACCGATTTAATATTCGCTAAACGAATTGTACCGTTGTTTTTCACCTGTACGCTTGATTCTTTCGCTGCCGCAGATGCCGCACCACCGATATGGAACGTACGCATGGTTAACTGTGTACCCGGTTCACCGATAGATTGTGCCGCAATAACACCCACTGCTTCACCTTGGTTAATCAAGTGACCGCGTGCCAAGTCACGACCGTAACATTTCGCACACACACCAAAGTCTGTGTCACAAGTAACCACTGAACGCACCTTGATGCTATCTACTGAGTTTTCATCAATGATGTTACACCAGTTTTCGTCAATCAATGTGTTACGTGGAATTAAGACTTCTTCCGTACCCGGTTTGAAGACATCTTCAGCAACCACGCGACCTAATACTAATTCACGTAATGGTACTTTTTCATCGCCACCTTCAATTAATGGCATCATTTGAATACCTTCGTGTGTACCACAGTCGTCTTCTGTAATCACTAAGTCTTGTGCTACGTCAACTAAACGGCGTGTTAAGTAACCTGAGTTCGCTGTTTTTAACGCGGTATCCGCCAAACCTTTACGCGCACCGTGGGTTGAAATAAAGTACTGTAATACGTTCAAACCTTCACGGAAGTTCGCAGTAATTGGGGTTTCGATAATCGAACCGTCCGGACGTGCCATCAAACCACGCATACCGGCTAACTGACGAATCTGTGCCGCAGAACCACGCGCACCCGAGTCTGCCATCATAAAGATACTGTTGAATGACGCTTGTTTTTCAGGGTTACCTTCACGGTTGAGCACTTCTTCCGTTGAAAGGTTTTCCATCATCACTTTCGCTACGCGTTCATTTGCCGCAGCCCAAATATCGATGACTTTGTTATAACGCTCACCGGCGGTTACAAGACCTGATTGGAACTGTTCTTGAATCTCTGCCACTTCAGCTTCTGCTGCAGAAATAATTTCATATTTCTTCTCAGGAATCACCATATCATCGATACCAACAGATGAACCTGAACGTGCCGCGTAAGCAAAACCGGTGTACATAATATGGTCTGCGAACATCACGCTTTCTTTCATTCCTAAGCGGCGATAGCATTCATTGATTAATTTTGAAATCGCTTTTTTGCCTAAGGTTTGGTTAAACAAGCTAAATGGCATCCCTTTTGGTGCGATCATCCATAAAATAGCTCGACCAACAGTCGTATCCGTTAAAGTTGTTTTTGCAACCCATTCACCGGCTTCGTTTTTCTCGTGTTCGGTAATACGAACTTTAACGCGAGAATGTAATTCCGCTTGACCTGTACGATAGGCTTTTTCTGCTTCACGTGGGTCTTGTAACAACATACCTTCGCCTTTACCGTTCACTTTATCGCGTGTCATATAGTAAAGACCTAATACCACGTCTTGTGAAGGCACGATAATCGGCTCACCACTTGCCGGTGATAAAATGTTGTTGGTTGACATCATTAATGCACGCGCTTCTAATTGCGCTTCTAATGTCAACGGAACGTGAACCGCCATTTGGTCACCATCGAAGTCCGCGTTAAACGCCGCACAAACAAGCGGGTGTAACTGGATCGCTTTACCTTCAATTAAGATTGGCTCAAAGGCTTGGATACCTAAACGGTGCAAGGTTGGCGCACGGTTTAATAAAATTGGATGTTCACGAATTACATCCGCAAGAATATCCCATACGATAGCGTCTTCACGCTCAACCATTTTCTTCGCCGCTTTAATGGTTGTTGCATAACCACGGCTTTCTAATTTCGCATAGATAAACGGACGGAATAATTCCAACGCCATTTTTTTCGGTAAACCACATTGGTGTAGGTGTAAGTATGGACCTACGGTGATTACAGAACGACCGGAATAGTCAACACGTTTACCTAATAAGTTTTGACGGAAACGACCTTGTTTACCTTTGATCATATCCGCAAGTGATTTTAATGGACGGCGATTTGAACCGGTGATCGCACGACCGCGGCGACCGTTATCTAACAACGCATCCACAGATTCTTGTAACATACGTTTTTCGTTACGTACGATAATATCCGGCGCGATTAAGTCTAGAAGACGTTTTAAACGGTTGTTACGGTTAATTACACGGCGATATAAATCATTCAAATCTGAAGTGGCAAAACGACCACCGTCCAATGGGACTAACGGACGTAAATCCGGTGGAAGAACCGGTAATACGGTCATTACCATCCATTCCGGTTTGTTACCGGATTGAATGAAAGCTTCTAATAATTTCAAACGTTTGGTGATTTTCTTACGTTTCGTTTCTGAGTTGGTTTCTTGTAACTCTTCACGTAAGGTTTCACATTCATGCTCTAAATCCATATTGCGTAAAATGGCTTGGATAGCTTCCGCCCCCATTTTCGCATCGAATTCATCTGCCCAACGTTCTTCAGCGTCTAAATATTGCTCTTCGGTTAATAACTGACCTTTTTCTAAATCAGTCATACCCGGCTCGATCACAATATATGATTCAAAATAAAGCACACGCTCAATATCACGTAATGGCATATCTAATAATAAGCCGATACGGGACGGAAGTGATTTTAAGAACCAAATGTGTGCAACCGGAGAGGCTAATTCAATATGCCCCATACGCTCACGGCGGACTTTAGTTTGTGTAACTTCAACACCACATTTTTCACAGATCACACCACGGTGTTTTAAACGTTTATATTTACCACATAAACATTCGTAATCTTTTACCGGCCCGAAAATACGCGCACAGAAAAGACCGTCACGTTCTGGTTTAAATGTACGGTAGTTAATGGTTTCCGGTTTTTTCACTTCACCAAATGACCATGAACGGATCATATCTGGTGAGGCTAAACCGATTTTAATCACATCAAAATCTTCAGCTGTTTTTGATTGCGCTTTTAAAAAATTAACTAAATCTTTCACAGATTTTGCTCCACTCGGAGTTAAAGATATTCAAAGTGCGGTTGAAAAAATACAAGATTTTTGACCGCACTTTGCGCGGATTTGTCGCTATTGACGAAAATTACTCTTCGTCTAAGTCAATGTTAAGACCAAGCGAGCGAATTTCTTTCATAATTACATTGAAAGACTCTGGCGTACCTGGTTCCATATAGTGGGTACCGCCCACGATGTTTTTATACATCTTCGTACGGCCGTTCACGTCATCGGATTTCACGGTTAACATTTCTTGTAATGTGTATGCAGCACCGTATGCTTCTAATGCCCACACCTCCATCTCACCGAAACGTTGACCACCGAATTGCGCTTTACCACCCAATGGTTGTTGTGTAACAAGACTATAAGAACCTGTTGAACGAGCATGCATTTTGTCGTCAACTAAGTGGTTCAATTTGAGCATATACATATAACCTACGGTTACCGGACGCTCGAATTTCTCACCTGTACGACCATCGTACAAGGTAATTTGACCCGAAGTCGGTAATCCACCCAGTTTTAATAGCTCTTTAATTTCGCTTTCGTGCGCACCATCAAATACTGGTGTTGCAAGCGGTAAACCTTTACGCAAGTTTTCAGCTAAGCGCATTACTTCTTCGTCTGTAAATGTGCTTAGATCTACTTTTTGTGAACCGCCACCTAAGTCGTAAGCTTTTTGGATATATTCACGCAATTTCGCCACAGATTGTTGCTGTTTGATCATTGCGTTAATTTGGTCACCGATACCTTTCGCCGCTAAACCTAAGTGCGTTTCAAGGATCTGACCGATGTTCATACGTGAAGGTACGCCCAGTGGGTTCAACACGATTTCAACAGGTTGACCGTTTTCATCGTATGGCATATCTTCAACCGGGTTAATTTTTGAGATAACACCTTTGTTACCATGGCGACCCGCCATTTTATCCCCAGGTTGAATTTGACGTTTCACCGCCAAGTACACTTTCACCACTTTTTGAACGCCTGGTGCTAAATCATCCCCTTGGATAATTTTACCGCGTTTCACTTCAAGTTTATGCTCGAAGTCTTTGCGTAACTCTTCGTATTGCTCTGCAAGTTGTTCTAATTGGTTTTGTTTCGCTTCATCACTTAAGGTTTGTTCTAACCATTTAGTGCGGTCTAATTTATCCAATTCTTTCTCATTAATACCGCCTTCCACTAATAAGTGGCGAACGCGTGAGAATAAACCTGCTTCTAAAATTTCTAATTCTTCAACAAGGTCTTTTTTCGCTTGTTTTAATTGCATTTCTTCAATTTCAAGCGCACGTTTGTCTTTCTCTACGCCATCGCGCGTAAAGACTTGAACGTCAATAACTGTACCTGAAGTACCGTTAGGCACGCGTAATGAAGAATCTTTAACATCGGAGGCTTTTTCACCAAAGATCGCGCGTAAAAGTTTCTCTTCCGGTGTTAATTGGGTTTCACCTTTCGGTGTTACTTTACCTACTAAGATGTCGCCACCTTTTACTTCAGCACCCACATAAACAATACCTGATTCATCCAATTTGCTTAACGCGGATTCACCCACATTCGGAATATCTGCAGTAATTTCTTCTGCGCCTAATTTTGTATCACGCGCCACGCAAGATAATTCTTGAATATGGATTGTTGTGAAACGATCTTGTTGAACAACACGTTCAGACACTAACATTGAGTCTTCAAAGTTATAACCGTTCCAAGGCATGAATGCCACACGGATATTTTGACCTAATGCTAATTCACCTAAATCTGTTGACGGACCATCTGCCAAGATCTCACCACGACCAACAGGTTCACCCAAGTTCACACAAGGAATTTGGTTAATACAAGTGTTTTGGTTTGAACGGGTGTATTTAATCAGGTTATAAATATCGATACCTGCTTCACCCGGGATGGTTTCATCTTCGTTTACTTTTACCACGATACGTGAAGCATCAACGTATTGAATGACACCACCACGTTTTGCAATCACCGCAACACCGGAGTCAAGGGCGATTGGTTTTTCCATCCCTGTACCCACTAACGGTTTATCCGCACGTAATGTTGGTACTGCTTGACGTTGCATGTTTGCACCCATTAACGCACGGTTCGCATCGTCATGCTCAAGGAATGGGATTAAGGCTGCCGCTACAGAAACTACTTGTTGTGTAGAAACGTCCATATAGTGAATTTCTTCAGGGCGATATAAACCTGATTCACCGTGTTCGCCACGCGCGGTAACATAAGCATCGGTAAAACGGAAGTTTTCATCTAAGTTTGAGTTAGCCTGCGCAATGACATATTTACCTTCTTCAATCGCAGATAAATATTCGATTTCTTCAGTTACTTGCCCATCAACCACTTTACGATATGGTGTTTCTAAGAAACCATAATCATTGGTACGTGCATAAACAGACAATGAGTTAATCAAACCGATATTTGGACCCTCAGGGGTTTCGATTGGACACACACGACCGTAGTGCGTAGTGTGTACGTCACGTACTTCAAAGCCAGCGCGTTCACGCGTTAAACCGCCCGGACCCAATGCAGAAATACGGCGTTTATGCGTAACTTCTGATAATGGGTTATTTTGGTCCATAAATTGTGATAATTGTGATGAACCGAAGAATTCACGTACAGCCGCTGAAATTGGTTTTGCGTTGATTAAATCTTGTGGTGTCACTGCATCTAAGTCACCTAAAGAAAGACGCTCTTTCACCGCACGTTCAACACGTACTAAACCAATACGGAATTGGTTTTCAGCCATTTCACCCACTGAACGGATACGGCGGTTACCTAAGTGGTCAATATCATCCACTTCACCACGACCGTTACGAATGTCGATTAATTTTTTCATCACGCTAACGATGTCTTCTTTGCTTAATACACCGCTGCCTGTTTCTTCTTCAACACCAATTGAACGGTTGAATTTCATACGACCTACTGCGGATAAGTCATAACGTTCTTGAGAGAAGAATAGGTTGTCAAACAAACCTTCTGCCGCTTCTTTTGTTGGCGGCTCACCCGGACGCATCATACGATAAATCTCAACCAATGCCGTTAAACGGTCGTGAGATGGATCTACGCGCAAGGTTTCTGAAATATATGGACCGAAATCTAAATCGTTAGTAAATAAGGTTTCGATAGTTGTGTAACCGGCTTGCGCTAATTTGGCTAATAACTCTAAGCTAATTTCCATATTAGCAGGACAAATGATTTCGCCTGTTTCAAGATCAACATAATCTTTCGCTGCCACTTTGCCAATGATGTAATCTGTTGGCACTTCAACTTGCGTGATATTGTCTTTTTCTAAGGCACGAATGTGACGAGCCGTAATACGGCGACCACGTTCAACATAAACTTTACCATTGGCTTCAATGTCAAAAGTCGCTGTTTCGCCACGTAAACGTTCCGGTACAAGCGCCATTAAAAGTTTGTTGTCTTGGATTTCAAATACAACTTTATCGAAGAATAAATCTAAGATTTCTTCTGTGCTATAGTTTAATGCACGCAAAATGATAGTCGCCGGTAATTTACGGCGGCGGTCAATACGAGCAAATAAGTTGTCTTTCGGGTCAAACTCAAAATCTAACCAAGAACCACGGTAAGGAATAATACGTGCGTTATAAAGCACTTTACCTGATGAATGAGTTTTACCTTTATCTGAATCAAAGAACACACCCGGACTACGGTGTAATTGCGAAACGATAACACGTTCAGTACCATTAATCACAAAAGTACCGTTTTCGGTCATCAATGGGATTTCGCCCATATAAACATCTTGTTCTTTGATGTCTTTAATCGTGCCTGGAGCAGCGTCTTTATCATAGCTCACAAGGCGTAATTTAACGCGAAGTGGCGCGGCAAAAGTTGTGCCACGGATTTGACATTCACGCACGTCAAATACAGGCTCGCCTAATTTATAGCTCACATATTGCAATTCTGTTGAACCATTATTGCTCACAATTGGGAACACAGAACGGAATGCGGCTTCTAAACCTTGCTGACCTTCCGGATCGCGTTGAATAAATTTGTCGAATGAATCTAATTGAATCGTTAATAAATAAGGTACGTTTAAAACTTGCGGACGTTTACCGAAGTCTTTACGAATACGTTTTTTCTCAGTATAAGAGTAACCCATTGGTTTTCCCTGTAATTTTTAGTGAGACCGAGTTGAAATGAAAAATACTACCGACATGCAAGTGCGGTTAAAATCTTATGTATTTTTCAAATCAATGTTTGAACCCGTTTCCAGATCCCGCACTCTGAACCTTACTTCTGATGAGCGGATTGCATTAAGCTAACAGACTGATTTAACTTAATTTTTATGCAATAAAACGGTGAGTATTTTTGTATTGCTAAACAACACAAAAAGCTGACAGATTTTCACTGCCAGCTGCATTTTTTAAAAATGGTTGTGTATTATAGTATTTTGTGAGGACTTTGGCAATCATTCCTTAGGCATTATATAAACAAAAACCCCGATGTTACCATCGGGGTCTCTTGAACTTCGAAAAGTGGGTTCAAAATCAAAATTATTTGATTTCTACTTTCGCGCCAGCTTCTTCTAATTCTTTTTTCAATGCTTCAGCTTCAGCTTTAGAGATGCCTTCTTTTAAGTTAGCCGGAGCAGATTCAACTAAGTCTTTAGCTTCTTTTAAGCCTAAACCTGTTGCACCACGTACTGCTTTGATTACAGCTACTTTGTTCGCACCAGCGTCTGCTAATACTACATCGAATTCAGTTTTTTCTTCTGCTGCCGCTGCGCCTGCTGCCGGAGCTGCTGCTACTGCTGCCGCTGCTGAAACGCCGAATTTTTCTTCCATCGCTGCGATTAATTCAACGATTTCTGATACTGATTTAGAAGCAATCGCTTCGATAAGTTGTTCGTTAGTTAATGACATAACAATCAATTCCTAATGTAAATAAAGTTAAACGAGTTAAGAAGTTCTTGCTTGAAATTAAGCCGCTTCTTGTAATTTGTCGCGTAATGCTGCAAAAGTGCGAACAAGTTTGCCTGCCGCAGCTTCTTTCATTGTACCCATTAAACGTGCAATCGCTTCTTCGTAAGTTGGTAACGTTGCCAAGAATGCAACATCTTGGATTTTACCTTCAAAGGCTGCACCTTTAATTTCAAACTCTTTGTTTGCTTTTGCGAACTCAGTGAACAAACGTGCTGCTGCACCTGGATGTTCATTTGAGAATGCAATAAGAGTTGGACCGGTAAACGTATCTTTTAAGCATTCGAATTCTGTACCTTCAACTGCACGGCGTAATAAAGTATTACGAACAACACGCATTGAAACACCAGCTTCACGAGCTGCTTTACGTAAATCAGTCATTTTATCAACTGTTACACCACGTGAATCCGCGATTACAGCTGAAAGGGCACCTTTGGCTGCTTCATTTACTTCAGCAACAATTGCTTGTTTGTCTTGAAGATTTAATGCCATTGGCTTTTAGCTCCTGAATACACTCCGATTTCTCGGAATTAAATTACCTAATACAAACGGCGTACTAGGACGACTTCGGTGTACAGAAGCAGAAAATTCTTTTTCTGTTCACCATCTACGTAGGTGATTAAGAAAATTTTGTCATTTCTGACCGCACTCTCGTGCATTTTCCCCTACGGTCTTGGACGGGGCTTGATTGGCAAGCACCATCAGATTTGTGGTTGCCCACAAAATAGGCCGGTATAATACTGACTTTGACTATCATTGTAAAGCAAAATATCATTTTTTATTCAATTTAAGTTTGTCTTTCGAGAAAATATAAACTGCCCTTGTCATCACATTCATGATTTTCAGTATTTTTATGGTACAATCCAATAATATTTTTAATAACCTACTTTTATTGAACCATTATGTCTAGACAAAAAAAATCACGCCGTCTTACAGATATCATGCCTGCTCGTAAGGCTGATAAGAAACCTGAAAGCAAACCGCTTTCGGGCAAGAAACTCTCTCGTTATGAGCTTGATGCCAAGGCGCGAGAAGAAAAGCGTAAACGTAAACACAAAGGCTTAGCTTCAGGCTCTCGCCACAGCGTAAGCGATACACAAAATAATGCCCAGCAAACAGAGAAAAAAGATCCACGTATTGGTAGCCGTAAAAAAGTGCCTTTAATCGTTGAATTTGTGAATAAACCCGAAAAAGGACAATTTATTCAACCCGTTAAATTGGACACAAAACCAACCGCACTTTCACCTGAATTAGAACTTGAACAACTAGAAAATAATGAGTGCTTAAATGACTTGTTGGATCAGCTTGATGCAGGTAAAACCATCAGTGTCGCAGATCAGAAATTTGTGGACGAATGCCTAGATCGCATTGCTGAATTAATGGATGAACTGGGTATTGAAGAGGAAGATAGCGAAGACGATTTACTGAACACTTTCGAAAAAATTGATATTAACCAATTTAGATAATGCTTATGTGGACGACAGTTTTACTCATTTTTGGTATTGCGATCATTGTCTTAATGGGTGCATATTCTATTTATTTGTTTGCCAAGTTACGCCAACAAAAACAGTTGTTTGAACAAGCCAAACAAGCACGCATTACGCGTATTAAAGAAAGTATCGAAATTATTGCACGAGCCATGCATAGCAATGAATGCAATCATTCAGAGGGCGTTATTCGTTTACGAATGTTACTTGAACCACTGGGACAAAAACGTTTGCAGGACTATCCTGCTATGTGGGCATTATATGAAGTCGTACGAAATATGCCTACACATGAAGAACGCAAGGCTTTAAAGAAAAATGAACGAATGAAACTCGACTTAGCACGCGAAAGCAAAGAAGTTGAGTTAGAAGAAAAAATTAAAGAAGAAGTTTTACAACTGTTAAAAGAAATTACCTAACACATATCATGGGGATAAATAAAAAACTATCCCCAAACCAAATTCTAAAAATCTTGACCGCATTTCGTTAAATAGAAAACCATGAACAACATCACTTTCGACCTAAACTTAATCCAAAAATACAATCAATCCGGACCAAGATATACCTCTTATCCTACCGCATTAGAATTTCACGAAAACTATACAGATAAAGATTTCCACGCTGCGGCATTGCGTTATCCTGAACGCCCATTATCACTTTATGTACATATTCCTTTTTGCCATAAACTTTGCTATTTCTGTGGCTGTAACAAAGTCATCACACGCCACCAACATAAAGCGGATATTTATTTGGATTTTTTAGAGAAAGAAGTGAGCCATCGTGCGCCACTCTTCAAAAATCGAACCGTTACGCAGATTCACTGGGGCGGCGGCACTCCCACTTATTTATCAGAAACTCAGTCTGCTCGCTTAATGAAAATACTCCGGCAGCATTTTGAAATTGCCCCCAATGCAGAAATTTCTATTGAAATGGATCCGCGCGAAATTGAGCTTTCTATGCTAAGCCATCTGAAAAACATTGGTTTTAATCGCATTAGCATGGGTGTTCAAGATTTCAATAAAGAGGTGCAGAAAGCAGTAAACCGTGAACAAGATGAAGATTTTATTCGTCAACTTCTTGTTCATGCACGAGAGCTTGGCTTTCAATCTACGAACTTAGATTTAATCTATGGATTACCGTTACAAAATGTAGAAAGTTTTATGTTTACCTTGCAAAAGGTTATTGAACTTAATCCGGATCGTTTAAGCGTGTTCAATTATGCCCACCTACCAAGTCGTTTTGCTGGTCAGGCAAAAATAAAAGAGGAACAATTACCGGCACCAGAAACAAAACTCACCATTTTAGAGAAAACTATCGAAACCTTAGGCAAAGCCGGTTATAAATTTATCGGCATGGATCATTTCGCCAAACCTGATGATGAACTGGCCATTGCACAAGATAAGGGCGTATTACACCGTAATTTTCAAGGTTACACCACTCAAGAAGAATGCGATTTACTCGGTTTAGGCGTATCTGCGATTAGTTTATTAGGTGATACCTATGCTCAAAATCAAAAAGAATTAAAGCACTATTATGCAGATGTGGACAGTCGTGGCACAGCATTACACAAAGGACTTGCGCTCACTCAAGAAGATTGCTTGCGCCGTGATGTGATTAAGGCGTTAATTTGCAACTTTAAATTGGATTTCAATTCAATTGAAAAACAATATAACATTCACTTCAAATCCTATTTCGCAGAAGATTTAGACTTGCTCCGCCCTTTAGCTGAAGACGGTCTATTAGAAATAAATGATGAAGGAATTATTGTCTCGCCAACAGGACGGTTATTAATTCGTAATATTTGTTTGTGTTTTGACACTTACTCAAGACAAGCGGCGCGCAGACAACAATTTTCAAGAATTATTTAATAAAAAATAACCGCACTTTTAGCTTAATAAAAGTGCGGTTATTTTTTGAATCGTTTTTTAAAGCGTAATCTCTAACTTATCATAAGCTCGAAGGGCTTTTTCTAGGGCTTTTTCTACAGAAATATCACGACTTAAAATCACTGCCATACGGCGATGGCCATCCACCTCACCTTTGCCAAAAATACGCAAATCTGTATTAGGTTCTGCTAAAACTTCAGCTAGATTACCAAATTGCACTTGGTTTGACTTACCTTCCACAACCACGGCTTTACTTGCCGCTGGGCTAATTAAATTAATTGTTGGGATCGGCAACCCTAAAATAGCACGGGCATGTAAAGCAAATTCAGAGAGTTCTTGGGAAATTAAGGTGACCATACCTGTATCATGCGGACGTGGTGAGACTTCGTTGAAAATCACCTCATCACCGCGTACAAACATTTCTACCCCAAAAATACCGCGTCCGCCTAATGCAGTTGTAATTTTTTCTGCGATCTCTTGGGCTTTTTTCAATGCTACTTCAGACATTGCTTGCGGTTGCCATGATTCGCGATAATCGCCATTTTCTTGACGATGACCAATTGGCGCAAGGAATGAGGTTCCGCCAATATGACGCACGGTCAGCAAGGTAATTTCATAATCAAATTTGACAAACCCTTCCACAATAACGCGACCTGCCCCTGCGCGACCACCCTCTTGTGCATAATCCCATGCTTTTTGAATCTCATCAAAAGACTTAATCACCGATTGTCCATGACCTGATGAGGACATAATGGGTTTCACCACACAAGGAACGCCAATTTTTTTCACCGCACTTTCAAAGCCGGCAAAATCCGCTACAAATTCATAGTTAGAAGTGGGCAACCCCAACTCTTCGGCGGCTAAGCGGCGAATACCTTCTCGGTTCATGGTTAATTTCGTGGCTTTTGCCGTTGGTACAACGGTAAAACCTTCTTGTTCTAATTCAACCAAAGTCTCGGTAGCAATAGCTTCTACTTCAGGCACAATATAATCAGGTTTTTCCTCTTCCACCAATGCGCGTAATGCATTTCCGTCTAACATAGAAATGGTATAAGCGCGATGCGCAACCTGTTGTGCCGGTGCGTTTTCATAACGATCTACCGCAATCACTTCAACGCCTAATCGCATTAATTCAATTGCCACTTCTTTACCTAATTCCCCAGAACCAAGCAACATCACTTTTGTTGCTTTTGATGTCAGAGCTGTACCGATTTTTGTCATGTCTTGCTTCCTTATTTAAGTAGAGATTCGTCTAAAGTTAACTCTTCATTTTTATTAATTCCAACGCCACGCGCCAACACATTTTTAGCAGTAGCATGAGCATCTTCAAGAGAATGTTCCGTATAAGTGCCGCATTGGTAAAGATTCAGCTCAGGAATAGCATTTTGATCTTTTACTGCCAGTACATCGTGCATAGAGGCCATCCATGCATCCGCTACCTGTTGCTCGCTCGGTGCGCCAATCAAAGACATATAAAAACCGGTTCGACAGCCCATTGGTGAAATATCAATGATTTCTACGGTATCGCTATTTAAGTGCTCACGCATAAACCCTGCAAATAAATGTTCAAGAGTATGAATCCCTTTTGGAGATAGAATTTCTTTATTCGGTATGCAAAAACGCAAGTCAAAAATGGTTAATAAATCCCCTTTTGGTGTTGTCATTGTTTTGGCAATGCGTACTGCCGGGGCAGTCATTTTTGTGTGATCAACTTTGAAACTATCAAGTAATGGCATAAAAATTCCTTAAAAAAATGAAATTATTTTTGAACTTTCCCAAGATAAGCAAGTCTTAGAATACAAGCAACTTGCTGTTGCAATTAATAATAAAAAAATTGGTTCCTTAGGTTATATTTATCGCCCTTGTTTCAGCAGAAATAGGGCGTTTTTTTACCTATCTTATCTTGCGAAAACGATTGCGCTGTATTGTATCCTTTCGCTACCAAAAAGTGTAGCCAATTACCATATAGAGTAAAAATAAATACCGCAAAAATTTCCCGATAAAAATACAAAAGAGAGATTGAAGGGTATTTAAGCGTAACCAACCTGCAACAGCACAACATAGATCCCCGACTAGGGGTAACCAGCTTAATACTAAAGCCCAAACACCGTAGCGTTGAAATTGCTTAAGAACCCACCGCACTTTCACGTTAGGATGTTCCAATTTAGGGGGAGGGCACCCACGTCCCAAAGCATAAGTGGTGATACTACCAAGGGTGTTGCCTAATGTAGCAACCGCTAACAACCAAAGTATGGAGGTTGAGAAATAACTGCTTTCAGACAGCTGAATTTTCGCACTTAGCCCAAGAAAAACAATTTCTGAATTGCCAGGTAAAATAGTTGCACTTAGAAATGCACTCAGAAACATTGTCCACAAGGCATAATCACCCCAAAGTGCGGTTAAAAAATCAATCATTTTGGAGATAGGTACGATAATAAAATTCGCGATCGGCTTCTGTAATTTCACGTAATACACGACAAGGATTTCCTACCGCTAATGAATTCGCCGGAATATCTTTTGTCACCACAGCACCCGCACCAACCACCACATTATCTCCAATCGTAACACCGCCAATAATGGTTACGCTTCCACTAATCCATACATTATTACCAATAATTATTTTTCGTCCATGTTCCCAACCCTCGTTGCGTACATCAGGGTGAAGTGGATGCTCAACAGAATATAAGCTCACATTTGGCCCAAACATGACATTATCACCAATTTGAATGCCGCCGCTATCAAGCATCGTACAACCATAATTTGCAAAGAAATTCTCCCCCACTTCAATTTGAAAACCATAATCGCAAAAGAAAGGTGGGTTGATTTTAATATTTTCTTGAGTTTTACCCAGAATTTGTTTGATTAAAGCGTGACGTTCTGCTTTTTGTGATGGGCGCAAGACATTATTGTAATCAAACAGCATCTCTTTTACTCTTAAGCGTGCTGCTGACATTTCAGAATAATTAGGTTGATGCGCAAATCCTGCTTTCATTCGTTCTAAATCGTTCATTATCTGTTTGCCTTTGTTAATAAGTGTGTTCTCACATCAAACACATCCATGCCTCCATTCAATGCAGCTTGCACACCTAAATCAGCATCTTCAAAAACGAGACATTGAGAGGGTGAAACACCTAAATGTTCTGCACATTTTAAAAATGTTTCGGGATGAGGTTTATGTGTTGTTACCATATCAGCATCCACAACCACATTAAAATACCGGCGCAAATCAAATTTGTCTAACAGCATATTGACCATATTGCTATGCGATCCTGTTCCCAATGCCATTGTGCGTTTACCTAGGTTATTTTTAACAATATCAAAGGTGGGCAGCAAGGTGGCATTTTCCATCACCATTTCAAAGCCGTATTGACGTTTTAATCGAATCACTTCGTCAAGTAACGTCAAGGGAATACCATAACGATGACAGGTTTCCATGGCAATAGTACGTACGGTTGCCCCACCTAATTCATACATCACATCGCCTTTGACAAGGTAGCCTAAATGCTCTCCGACTTTTTCCCATGCTTTAGCGTGACTTGGCATTGTATCGATAAGCGTGCCATCCATATCAAAGATAAGGGCATCGTATTGATTAATAATAGATTGTTCTAACATGTGAATGACTGGTTTTATTGGAAATTTCAAAGTGCGGTCATTTTGCAATGAATTTGCCTAAAATGCAAAATGTTTGGATGAAGAAGATTAAATCTATTTAGAAGAAAATGAAATATAAAAGAGAAATGGCGCACCCGAAAGGATTCGAACCTTTGACCGCTCGGTTCGTAGCCGAGTACTCTATCCAGCTGAGCTACGGGTGCCCTGTGTGTTTAATTTTCTTAATCTTAATTCCTAACATTCAAACCCTAGAGTAGAAAGTTTAAATGGCGCACCCGAGAGGATTCGAACCTCTGACCGCTCGGTTCGTAGCCGAGTACTCTATCCAGCTGAGCTACGGGTGCAGAATTAAATTTCAAAAATCAAATTGTGACACATACAAATGGCGGTGGAAGAGGGATTCGAACCCTCGATAGAGCTTTTTAACCCTATACTCCCTTAGCAGGGGAGCGCCTTCAGCCTGCTCGGCCATCCCACCGCAATCGATGTGGGCGGTATAATACGATTTTCTGGAAATAAGTCAAACATTTTTTGCAAAAATTTGTTTACTTGACGGAATAATCTACAATTTGTTTTTAGATTGAGCCAAAATCGCACGTAAATTAGCAATATTCGCCGCAGCCTTTTGTTGTTTTTGTGCTTCGGTTAATGGCACTTTGTCTCGTTCCCACTGAACATCATCTTGTGGTAACTCTAGTAAAAAACGGCTTGGCTCTGGCTTTATTAATTCGCCATATTGACGGCGTTCTTTACATAAAGTGAATCGCAACGTTTGCTGTGCACGTGTAATGCCCACATAAGCTAAACGGCGTTCCTCTTCTACATTATCTTCATCAATACTCGTTTGGTGTGGTAACAAGCCTTCTTCCATACCAATTAGAAACACATGGGGGAATTCTAAACCTTTAGAGGCGTGCAAGGTCATTAATTGCACCTGATCTGCTTCATCATCCTCTTCCCCTCGCTCTAACATATCACGTAGTGTTAAGCGTGTAACGACTTGATTTAGCGTCAAAGGCTCATTGAATTCATCCCCTTTCAACATATCAGCCACCCAGTCAAACAGCGTTGCTACATTTTTACTTTGCATTTCCGCGACTTTAGGTGTTGTGGCATATTCATAAAGATATTCTTCATAATGCAACTGACTCAACATCGAGCGTACCGCACGCTCAGGCTCAGAACGCTGAACCTCATCACTCAATTCTACAATCCAACGTGCAAATTTTTGCAATGCTTCATAAGCCTTAGGTGTCACTCTATGAATTAACTCAAAGTCAAAAATAGCCTCAAACAAACTCACGTGTTTTTCATTAGCTAAATATCCCAACTTTTCCAGCGTAGCTGCACCAATTTCACGTTTTGGCGTGTTCACAATACGCAAAAATGCCGCGTCATCATCTTGATTCACCAACACGCGTAAATATGCCATCATATCCTTAATTTCCACACGGCTAAAAAAGCTCGTGCCGCCAGAAATTTTGTACGGAATACGGTTCTGCATCAAGATTTTTTCCATTAAACGTGATTGATGATTACCACGGTATAAAATCGCATAGTCCTTATATTTCGTCTTATTTGAAAAACGATGGGCAATTAATTCCGCGACAACACGCTCAGCTTCATGTTCTTCATTTTTCGCTTCCAATACTTGTAATTTCTCTCCTTCACCAAGATTGGAAAATAGCTTTTTATCAAAAACATGTTCATTGTTATCAATTAAAATATTGGCACAATGCAAAATTCGATGAGTAGAACGATAATTTTGTTCTAATTTAATCACTTCTAATTGTGGAAAATCGTCACGCAAACGCACCATATTTTGTGGACGCGCACCACGCCAAGAATAAATAGACTGATCATCATCCCCCACCACCGTAAAACGTGCACGCTGCCCAACCAACAACTTAATCAATTCATATTGACTGGTATTGGTATCTTGATATTCATCTACCAACAAATAACGAATTTTCTCTTGCCATTTTGACCGCACTTCTTCATTTTGCTTAAACAACAGCGTTGGCAACATAATCAAATCATCAAAATCCAAGGCGTTATACGCGCGAATTTGATTAGCATAACGTTCGTAACAAAGAGCAAAAGTACGATATTTATCATCGCGCGCCAATTCCAAGGCACGGTTAGGCATAATCAAATCATTTTTCCAATTTGAAATCACCGCCACCAATTCACGTAATAAATCTTTATCTTCCGCTAACACGTCTGCTGTAAGCTCTTTCAACAACGCCAACTGATCATACTCATCAAATAAAGTCATATTGGCTTTAAAGCCTAACTGTTTGTATTCACGCTTAATAATATCGAAGCCAAGAGTATGGAACGTGGAAACAATTAATCCTTTGGTTTGCGCCTTACCAATAGACTGTGCCACGCGTTCTTTCATTTCACGCGCTGCTTTATTGGTAAAGGTGACGGCTGCAATTTGACGTGGTAAATAACCGCACTTTCCAATTAAATGCGCAATTTTATTGATAATTACTCGTGTTTTACCTGAACCAGCTCCTGCAAGCACAAGGCAAGGACCGTCCACATATTCTACTGCTTGTTGTTGTTGAGGATTCAGTTTCATTGTGTTTCTAAGCTCGTGTTCGATAGTCTGTCGTCATTACACAAAATACCGCTACTATAAAACCCTAAACCTGCTTTTCGCAACAGATTTATCAATAGGATCAGCGATAATACAAATAAAAAAATCCACGCCAAAACGTGGATTTTTTCCGTTTTCTGAAGATTAGAATAATTTTTTAGAAACTTCTAATAATTCTGCTTTAAATGGACGGCGCATATTATCGATCGCTTCAATAATATCGTGGTGAACCAGTTTTTCTTGTTGAATACCCACACAACGGCCTTTTTCACCTTTTAACAATAATTCAACTGCATACGCTCCCATACGAGATGCCAAAATACGGTCGAAAGCACAAGGCGAACCACCACGTTGAACGTGACCTAATACAGTAGCACGCGTTTCATTACCCACACGCGCTTCAATATCTTTTGCTAATTGATGAACATCAGTCACAAGCTCTGTAATCGCAATAATGGCATGACGTTTACCATCTTTAAAACTGCGTTCAATTTGTTGAATTAACTCTTCTTTATCAAAGCCGACTTCAGGGGCAATAGCATATTCACAACCGCCTGCAATCGCTGCAGAAATAGTTAAGTCACTACAATGACGTCCCATGATTTCTACAATAGAAATACGGTGATGCGAGCTTGATGTATCACGTAAACGGTCAATCGCATCAACTGCTGTTTCTAATGCCGTTTGATAACCAATCGTATAGTCTGTACCGGGAATATCATTATCGATAGTGCCTGGTAAACCAATGCATGGAAAACCATGCTCTTCTGTCAGTAATTTAGCTCCTGTATATGAACCGTCACCGCCAATCACGACAAGTGCGTCAATACCATGTGAACGTAAAATTTCAGCACATTTTGCACGCACTTCAGGTTGTTTAAATTCAGGGAAACGGGCAGAACCTAAGAATGTACCACCTTGAGTGATAATATCTGATACGCTATAACGAGTAAGTTGTTCAATTTTATTCTCGAATAAACCATGGTAACCATCATAAATACCATAGACTTCTAAGCCTTCGGCTAAAGCAGAACGAACCACTGCACGAATTGCCGCGTTCATACCCGGCGCGTCACCACCACTTGTTAAGACTGCAATTTTTTTGATCATTGGTTTCACCTTTAATTTTAAATAATAAAATCCGAAAAAATTTTGGTGCTAAGATTACACCAATACCGCGCGAGTCTCTACTAAAATTTTGGTAATTTTACTAAAAGTTGATCTAAGTTACGCTTTTTTAGCGGTATTTTTAATCGTATTTTTTATTGGTGAGTATTTTTCTTTTTGTAATCCCTCTTTTTGTTTTAATTGTTCTAATGTCTCGCCATTTTTTAAAATTCTAGGTGTGACAAAAATAACTAATTCACGTTTCTGATGGCGTTCACTTTCACTGCTAAATAATTTGCCTACAACGGGAATATCACCAAGTAGGGGGACTTTATTCGTGCCTTTGGTGATGGTGTCATGGAAAACGCCACCGAGAACAATAGTTTCCCCATCCTTTGCAAAAACCTGTGTTTGAATTTCTTGTTTATCAATCGAAACGACTTCGCTAGATTCACCGTAGGAAATCCTATTACCGGGTGAATTCTGACTAACCACAAGATCAAGCAAAATCGTGTTATGCTGTGAAATATGTGGCGTCACTTCCAACCCTAAAACCGCTTCTCTAAATTCAACAGACTGAGTGTCATTTTTGCTGTTTATCACCACATAAGGAATTTCAGAACCTTGCTTGATACTGGCACTTTTCTTATTGGTGGTTAACAAACGTGGGCTGGCAATAATTTCCACATTTTTTTCTTGTTCTAACGCTGTTAATTCCAAATCTAAAAGTCGTCCATTAATTTTAGCCACCTGTAACGCGGCTGAACCTGCCGGTGTGGTCGTCGTGGCAAAGTTAACATTTAAATGATTAGTCAAATCAGAAAATCCATTGGCCGCTAAACTTCCGTTAACTTTATGGGCAACGCTTGTGGGTTCAAACATCCCCCAACGTATGCCCAATTCTTTTAAACTTTCATCATTGATCGTCACAATCCGCGCTTCAATGGCTATTTGCTCAATAGGTTTATCCAATTCAGCGACTAATTTTCGGATATTTTGAATCGATTTGTTGCTATCTTGGACGATCAACACATTACTCCGATCATCAAAAGTTAAACGCCCCATATCAGACACCAAGGCACCATTTCCACTCGTTAAGGATTTCATCACCTCGGAGGCTTTTGCATAATGTAATTTTATGGTTGCGGTTTCCACCTCCGGTGCTGTTGACATCTCAAGCGCATTAGAATCTTCAATTTCGCCCCCAACCTCCATAGGCAAGGCAAATTTGGCATTGCTATCCATTTGATTAAGATAATAAACACCGTTTTCTTGCCATAAATTTAATTGCTTAATTTTCGCTACAGAACGTAACACTTGATCTAAATCGGTATTTTCCAGTTGCAAGCTAATCGTTCCGTCCAGTGAATCTTCTATGATGAGGTTCATATTTTGTTCTGCCGCAAGATGTTGCAATGTTGAGACTAACGGCGCTTGTTTTAAACGTAATGTGAACACCTGATTATTGGCAAAAGTCGTTGCAATAAAACTCCCCCAAAACAGACCGCACTTAAATAAGAATGTAAGCATTTTCATTGAAATATCCTATAACTTTAACGTCATCATCTCAGGCTTTTCACAATGTTTTTTCCATTGCGATAATGATACTTTTTGTTTTGAAATTTCTTTAATTTGAAGTCTTTCCTGCGCCAAAAACTCCCCAACTTTCGCTGAAAAAACCTGCTGGGTTTGATCGGCAAATAAGGCTTCAGATCGATCTTTTTCCATTAAAACACCAATTAAAGACAGTTGCTTAAAGGGAACCCTATCCGCTACCGCTTCTTTATCTGAATGGCATAACGAAATGTAATTTTGTTCTGTCCCTTTTGTAGCAGTGGCTCCTTTAGATTTATTAAAGGGATCTTGTCCATAGATTGGCGTTGAAATGAACAACATCAGTAAAAAATAGCTAAAAAAACGCATGGTTAATCCTTATCAAGTTGTAAAATGAGGTGGCTATAAATGGATTGCTCTTCATTCAGTTCTTCATCGTCTAGCCTTGTGATATGCCATTGGATGACATGTAGTTGCTCTTTTTTGAGCAGTGTTGTTAAAAAATCACATAACGCAAAAAAATGACCGCGAATTTGTAGCTTAATGGTGGGCTGTTGAGAAAACGACCACTGTAAATTTTCAATCTGTAACTGTTCTGCAACAGATTGAATTTCTTGATTAATTTCAGATAATCGCCGCGCCAGTTCGGGTGTCGGGGTTTGTTGTGACTGTGTTTTTAATGTTGCGACTAAACGCTGTTGATGTATGAGTTGCTCATTTTGTTGTTGCGTTTCTTGCTCAAGTTGGTTGAGCTGATGAATATTCTGACCCATTTCGATTAAAGGTAGCAGCCATAACAGACTAATAACACCAAGTGCGGTGAGTATTTTTTGCCAAATTGAGCTATTCACCCAAATCCCCCAAATATTCTTTGGATTATTCATCCATGCCCATTGACGCTTCATTCCTCTTCCCCTTGCTCAAATTTAAATTGCAGTTGATTATCATGCAACGGCTCAAATTGAGAGAGCTTAATATGAGGAAAATATTGACTTAGAAAAGGCTGAAGCTGCTCAAATTCAGATTGGTTAGCCGCCGTACCTTTTAATAATAGATAGCCTTGTTGAAGCTCGGTTTGTTGCAGTTCGCCTTGTGTTAGCGGTAACGCTGCCAACATGTTGATCATATTAATGACCTGTTCAGGGGGGACCGGGGCTTGTTTAACGCTAGGCATAATTTGCTGGCGTAGTTGAGCTGCTTGTCGTGTTAATTCACTCATCTTATGTTGGTGTTGCTGCAAGATTTCTCTTTGCCGGGTAATCTCTTGAGTAAAATGCTGATTTGCCACTATGAATATAAGGCTAATGAAGCCGATTAATACCATCGCCACACTCGTTTTAAGGAAAATAACACGGCTTTTTTGCTTAAATTGCTCAATACGCCAAGGCAATAGGTTCATGCTTACCCCTTTATGAAAAATTTAAATGCCATAAGCTTAAACCGAGGGCAATCATCGGTAACTTCGTTTGATATTGCAACCACTGACGTTTTTCACATTCACTTACCTGCTCTTGAGTAGGACTTCGTAAGTAAACACAAACGGTTTCGGGCGCCACTTGATAGCGTTGACAGAATTGCTCATAAAGTGCGGTCAAATTTGCTTCCGAAATCTGTAACACATTAAAATCAAAGCCTTTATCTTGAAAAGCAATAGCATATTGATCATCCACATAAAGATAAAGCGTTTCTTTAGGCTGTGTCGAATCTAAATAATCAAAAGCACGTTTCAGCGAGTGACTGACGCTGTCTAAAACACGTACTTGTAATGGAGCAAATTGTTTCATTTGCTCTTGTGCTTTTTCAATTAGGACTGCATTCATTTCGAGTAACGTACCTTGTTTAAGCGAAGTAGCATGATAATCAAACCAAACTTGGCTCAATGGAATAGGCAGTTCAGAAGCCAGTAAATATTCACATTGCTGATAACATTCTTGTTCCGATAGCTGTTGAGGAACCACAATGCTTCGCTCCCAAACATTGTTCGGTAATACCCCTGAAATAAACAATAATTCGGTTTTATGTGGTTTTAAGCTCACGGTCATTTCACGAATAATACGATTCGCTAACGTCACCTGTGGCATCAAGGGCACTGTTGCAAAATGTGGCTCGGGCGGTGGATTTAAGTGTGGTTTATTGTGAGCCCATTTAGGTTTTTCAAGCCAAACCGCTTCCACTTGATTACCTCGAACCCAAAGTCCGATAGGCATAACAGATTTAATTTTTTTCATAATATTTCCTTGATTATTGAGATTTCTTTCGCTTAATAGACGTAAACCTTATATACTTACGAGCGGAAGTATTTCTAATTTTATGGATTACCGCATTAAAAAAGAGCGAATTTTGGAATGAAGATCACAAAATTAATATTAAGCACTTTCTTAACATTGGTTATTTTGGTGTGTGTGGCTGGAGGAATGTTTTATGCACACATTAAATCATCCTTACCTAATGTAGAAAGTTTAAAAACCGTTGAATTACAACAACCCATGCAAATTTATACCGCTGACGGTAAATTAATTGGCGAAGTTGGGGAGCAACGCCGCATACCTGTTAAGTTAGAAAATGTGCCACAACAGCTCATTAATGCTATCTTGGATACGGAAGATAGTCGTTTTTATGAACATCATGGCGTGGATCCTATCGGTATTATTCGTGCTGTAACCGTTGCCGTGTCGAAAGGCGGTGCATCTCAAGGTGCAAGTACTATCACGCAACAACTTGCCCGAAATTTCTTCTTAACCCCGGAGAAAACCATTATTCGTAAGGCAAAAGAAGCCGTGTTAGCCATTGATATTGAAAACACTTTGAGCAAAAACGAAATTCTTGAGCTTTATCTCAACAAAATTTATTTAGGTTATCGTTCGTACGGGGTGGCCGCTGCAGCCAAAACCTATTTTGGTAAAAATCTTCATGATTTAACCTTATCTGAAATGGCTATCATTGCAGGATTACCTAAAGCACCTTCTACAATGAACCCATTGTATTCTTTGAAACGAGCGCAAGATCGCCGTAATGTGGTTCTCGGACGGATGCTTGAGATGAACCATATTACAAAAGAAGAATATGATGCAGCCATCAAAGAACCGATTGTGGCAAGTTATCATGGCGCACAATTAGAATTTCGTGCAGATTACGTCACAGAAATGGTGCGTCAAGAAATGGTCAAACGCTTTGGTGAAGACGTTGCTTACAATAGCGGCTATCAGGTTTATACAACGGTTCTCTCTAAAGACCAAGCGGCAGCGCAAAAAGCGGTGGTGGATAATTTAATTAATTATGATATGCGTCATGGTTATCGTGGGGCGGCAACCTTGTGGAAAAAAGGGGAAGAGCCTTGGAATGAAGATAAAATCGTGGACGCCTTAAGTAAATTACCTGATTCTGCTCCTTTTGTACCTGCAGCGGTAGTTGATATATCAAAAGGCAATGCGGAAATCATTTTAGCATCAGGGGATAAAACAACCTTAAATCCCTCCGCACTTCGCTTTGCAGGAAAAAAAGGTGTTCACATTGGTGAGCAAATTTGGGTGCGCAAACGTGATAACAGCTGGGTACTGGGACAAATTCCAAGTGTAAACTCGGCTTTGATTTCACTGAATTCAGATAACGGTGCGATTGAAGCTGTTGTGGGTGGTTTTAGTTTTGAACAAAGCAAATTTAACCGCGCAACCCAATCGCTAGTTCAGGTAGGTTCTTCAATTAAACCATTTATTTACGCCGCTGCATTGGAAAAAGGATTAACCTTGTCTAGCGTATTACAAGATGCGCCGATTTCCATTAAAAAACCGGGGCAAAAAGAGTGGAATCCGAAGAACTCTCCCGATCGTTACGATGGGCCTTTGCGCTTACGAGTGGGTTTGGGGCAATCAAAAAATATGATTGCTATTCGCGCTATGCAATTAGCGGGTATTCCTTTCACCGCAGATTTCTTACAACGATTTGGCTTTAAGCGTGAACAATACTTTGCCAGCGAAGCTCTGGCCTTAGGTGCGGCCTCCTTTACCCCATTGGAAATGGCACGTGCTTATGCGGTGTTTGATAATGGTGGATTTTTAATCGAACCCTATATTATTGATAAAATTATTGATAACAATGGTAATGAAATTTTTGTGGCAAACCCCAAAATAGCTTGCCCAACTTGTGATGATATTCCTTCTATTTATGGTGCAACACAGGATAAAGTGAACGGTTTCCAAGAAATTGATCAACAAGCTATTTCGACAGAAAATCTAGCCAAAACGGATGACAAAACCAATGGAGAAGAAGTCGAAGATTTGGGTGGTGTCGTACCGGAAATTCCCGAATTTCAAGTCCAAAATAGTGCCTTAAATGAGGGCGATGTTGATTTGATGGCAGCGGATAAAACAGCCGCCTCGAAAGTGGAATATGCGCCACGTGTGATTAGTGGCGAATTGGCATTTTTGATTCGTAGTGCGCTAAATACCGCAATTTACGGTGAACAAGGTCTGGAATGGAAAGGAACCAGCTGGCGTATGGCGCAACAAATTCAACGTGCAGATATTGGCGGAAAAACAGGGACAACCAATAATTCTAAAGTGGCTTGGTATGCCGGTTTTGGTGCCAATATCACTACAGCCGTTTACGTTGGTTTTGACGATAACAAATATAATTTAGGTCGAGGAGAAGCCGGTGCGACAACAGCAATGCCTGCATGGATTACTTATATGAAAGCGGTATTAGCGGATGTTCCTGTACGAGAATTGCCTACCCCATCGAATATTATGGAAGCTCGTGTTGATTATGGCTCAGGCTTGCTCAGTGCAAATGGTGGTAAAGTAGAATATTTCATTAAAGGGACAGAACCAACTCGGATTTATGTTCAAGAAAAAGCAGCCGGTTCAGGATATTATCTTCCACAAGGCATTAAAGAGCGTTTAGGTCAAGCCCCTGATGGTTCGCAACAGGAACTCTTCTAAACAGCCCCTAAGTTGACCGCACTTTCAATATAAGTGCGGTTCGTTTTTAGCTCATTTTATAAGGAGAAAACATGCTGAGTTATCGACACAGTTTTCATGCAGGTAATCATGCGGATGTGTTAAAGCATATTGTTCAAATATTGATTATTGAGAATCTACAGCAAAAAGAGAAAGGCTTTTATTATCTTGATACGCATTCTGGTGTAGGGCGTTATCGCCTATTTAGTGAAGAATCAGAAAAAACCGCGGAATATCAAGAAGGTATCGCGCGTTTATGGGGACGCGATGACCTGCCTGAAGAAGTTGCACGTTACATTACGCAAATTAAAAAACTTAATTATGGTGGTAAAGAATTACGTTATTATGCCGGCTCACCGTTGATTGCAGCTCAAATGTTGCGACCGCAAGATCGTGCGTTGCTCACAGAGTTACATCCTACTGATTTTCCTTTGTTACGCAATAATTTTAAAGAATTTACCAATGTTACCACAAAACGTGAAGATGGCTTTTTGCAGTTAAAAGCGACATTACCACCGAAAGAACGCCGTGGTTTTGTGTTAATTGATCCACCCTATGAATTGAAAGAAGATTACGAACTTGTGGTGAAGGCAATAGAAGAAGGCTATAAACGCTTTGCTACCGGGGTATATGCTATTTGGTATCCTGTTGTCTTACGCCAACAAACTAAGCGTATTGTTAAAGGGTTGGAGGCAACAGGTATCCGTAAAATTTTACAAATTGAGCTAGCTGTTCGTCCTGATAGTGATCAACGCGGTATGACGGCAAGCGGCATGATTGTTATTAACCCCCCTTGGCAATTAGAAAGCCAAATGAAGAAAATTTTGCCTTATTTGGTCAAGACGCTTGTGCCTGAAGGAACGGGAAGTTATAGCGTAAAATGGATTACACCGGAATAGACAATTTTATGGTAGGGGGATTTTGTGTTAAAATCCCTCGCTTTTAATGGAAAGAGAATTTAACGATGAATCTAACTGAATTTTTAATCGAGAAACTAGATGATTTGAAAGCCACTGACATTCAACTCATTGATGTACGTGGAAAATCATCTATCACTGACAATATGATTATTTGCACGGGGACATCAAGCCGCCATGTTTCTTCACTTGCACAAAAATTAATTGATGAAAGTAAACAAGCGGGTATTGAAAGTTTTGGTGAAGAAGGCAAAGCAACAGCGGATTGGGTCGTTGTGGATTTTGGTCAAGCTATTGTTCATATTATGCAACAAGAAAGTCGAGAAATGTATCAACTTGAGAAACTTTGGGCTTAATGCTCAATTCAATAAAATAATTAAAAAATAAACCGCACTTTATGAAAATCCAACTGATTGCTGTTGGCACGAAAATGCCTGATTGGGTAAAAACGGGATTTGAGGAATATCAACGCCGTTTCCCTAAAGATATGCCCTTTGAATTAATTGAAATCCCAGCCGGGAAACGTGGCAAAAATGCCGATATTGCGCGTATTTTAGAGCAAGAAGGAAAAACCATGCTTGCTGCTTGTGGAAAAGGGAAAGTCGTCACCTTAGACATTCCCGGAAAACCCTGGACGACCCATCAATTAGCTCAACAATTAGAAAGTTGGAAAAATGATGGGCGAGATGTGTGTCTTTTAATTGGCGGGCCTGAAGGATTATCGCCTGAATGTAAAGCGGCGGCGGAACAAAGTTGGTCATTATCACCTTTGACCTTGCCGCACCCGCTTGTGCGTGTTGTTGTGGCGGAAAGTTTGTATCGTGCTTGGTCGCTCACCGCAAACCATCCTTATCATCGAGAATAATCTGTGAGTTTATTCAAAAAATTATTTACCCCCCCAACTTATGCGCCGATCCGCGATAATAAAGCGGAGCGGAATCTCTTTGCACGCCGTGCATTAGTCGCGTTTGTAGGAACATTAGTATTGACTATGGTGTTAATGATGAATCTTTATCATCTTCAAGTTGAAGAGTTTGATAAGTACCAGACACGCTCTAATGGCAATCGCATTAAGTTACTGCCTGTTCCGCCTACTCGGGGATTAATTTACGATCGAAATGGCACATTGCTTGCTCAAAACTTAACGTTTTTTGGGTTATATATTATTCCTGAAAAAGTGGAGAATCTTGACCGCACTTTAGAGGAATTACGCGCGGTCATTGGATTGACAGATGAAGAAATTGAGCAATTTAAAAAAGAACGTCGCCGTTCCACAAGATATACCCCCATTTTACTTAAACCCGATTTAACAGAAGAACAAATTGCGCGATTTGCTGTTACGCAATATCAGTATCCGAGTTTAGATGTTCGTCCTTATTTTAGACGTCATTATATTTACGGTGAATCGATGACGCATATTTTAGGTTATGTCGCAAAGATTAATGATAAGGATGCAGAACGCCTAAAAAATGAAGAAAAATCTGCAGCATATTCCGGCACTACAGATATAGGAAAACTCGGCATTGAACGCTTTTACGAAGACCTGTTACATGGTACGGCCGGTTTTGAGCAAGTTGAAATCAATAACCGCGGAAAAGTTGTACGGAAGCTGAGTGAACAATTACCCGTTGCAGGAAAAAGTATTTACCTTACGATTGATTTACCTTTACAACAATATATTGCGGAATTATTAGGTAATCAAAAGGGGGCGGTTGTGGTAATGGATCCTAAAGACAGCAGTATTCTAGCCATGGTTTCTAGCCCAAGCTATGATAATAATCTCTTTGTTGGGGGGATTTCCGGCGAAGATTATAAACGCCTACTCAATGATGAAAATCGCCCATTATATAATCGGGTAACGCAAGGGGCATACCCTCCGGCGTCAACAGTAAAACCTTTTGTTGCGGTAGCTGCATTAACCGAAGGCACCATTACGCCTAACTGGACCATTCCTGATCCTGGTTATTTCCAATTACCTAATACAAGTAAAAAATTCCGTGACTGGAAGAAATCAGGACATGGTCCAACAAACTTGCAAAAAGCCATTACGGAATCTTCAGATACTTATTTCTACACCGTCGCTCATCGAATGGGGATTGACCGTTTGTCTGAATGGATGAAACGTTTTGGTTTTGGAATGCCTACAGGTATTGATATTAAAGAAGAAACCGCTGCCATTATGCCAACACGTGAGTGGAAGCAAAAACGTTATAAAAAACCTTGGGTCATGGGTGATACTATTCCTGTAGGTATTGGGCAAGGTTACTGGACAGCAACGCCATTGCAGCTTGCAAAAGCAACGGCGATTTTGGTGAACAATGGTAAGGTCAATACACCACATTTAATGAAAGAAACCCATGGTTCCACTATTGAGCCATATAAAGATCCGCTACTTTATGAAGATATTAAAGAGCCTACCACCGCGGCATGGAGTGCGGCAAAACGAGGCATGTATGGCGTAATTCATTCTCCGGCAGGTACGGGGCGTAAGGCGTTTGCCGGAACGGCTTATATTGCTGCAGGTAAATCAGGTACGGCGCAGGTCTTTAGTCTGAAAGAAGGGCAAAAATATAATGCGGCAAACTTAAAGAAATATTTACACGACCACGCGTGGTTTACTGCTTTTGCCCCTTATGAAAATCCACAAGTAGTCGTTTCCATTATTTTAGAAAATGCAGGTGGTGGATCAAGCAATGCGGCACCTGTCGTGCGTCGAATTATGGATTTTTACTTGAATAATCGCTTACCAAAATTAATGGCTGCTGAAAAAACGCCACCTCAGGAACATAGCGACGTTGTATTAAACGAAGTCCCGGCTGAAGATCCATTGCCGCCAGAGGATAAATCAGTGTCTGAAAATAATAGTGCGGTTGAAAATCCTCGAGGTTTGAATGAGCAAACCTTAGAAAATCAACCCGAGGAATAAAACAGATGAATGAAAAAAAATCATTAATTTCCTCTCTTTGGAAAAAAATGCATGTAGATTTTTGGTTATTGATAGGACTGATAGTCATTTCAGGGTATGGGCTACTTGTGCTTTACAGCGCGTCAGGTGGCAGTGAAATCATGTTCCGTAACCGCGTCATTCAAGTGATACTCGGATTTACGGTTATGTTTGTGATGGCACAATTTCCACCACGTTTTTATCAACAAATTGCGCCGTACTTATTTATAGTTGGAATCATTATGCTGATCCTAGTGGATGCTGTAGGCGCAACAAGTAAAGGTGCGCAACGTTGGCTGGACTTAGGTTTTATCCGCTTCCAACCTTCCGAGATTGTGAAGCTGGCCGTGCCTTTAATGGTTGCCGTTTATTTAGGTAATCGTCCTTCACCGGCCAGCGTTAAAGATACCATGTTGGCATTGCTGCTGATTATTGTTCCAACTTTATTAGTGGCTATTCAGCCCGATTTAGGGACCTCAATTTTAGTCAGTGCCTCAGGGATATTTGTGGTATTTTTAGCCGGAATGAGCTGGTGGCTGATTGCCAGTGCCGTTGTGGGGCTGGCTGGATTTATTCCAATCATGTGGCTTTATTTAATGCACGACTATCAACGTACTCGTGTATTAACGCTGTTAGATCCTGAAAAAGATCCTTTAGGTGCAGGTTATCATATTTTGCAATCAAAAATTGCTATTGGTTCGGGCGGCATCTTTGGAAAAGGTTGGATGCTGGGGACGCAGTCTCAGCTAGAATTTTTACCTGAGCCACATACCGACTTTATTTTTGCGGTATTAAGTGAAGAACATGGCATGCTCGGTGTGATTATTTTGCTTGCTATTTATTTCTTTATTATAATTCGAGGATTAATGATTGGTGTGCAAGCACAAAATGCCTTTGGGCGATTGCTAACCGGCGCACTCACGTTAATTTTCTTTGTGTATATTTTTGTAAATATTGGTATGGTAAGTGGTATTTTACCTGTAGTCGGTGTACCATTACCGTTAATAAGTTATGGTGGTACATCGTTTGTATCGCTGATGGCCGGGTTTGGACTCATTATGTCTATTCACACCCACAAACGAACCCTTTATTCCCAAGGGAACTAATTTTGATTCTGAGTGACTATTGCTCCAAATCGAAAGACAAAACTTGAGATAAACTTATGATTAAAACGAAATTAAAACTTTTTGTAACCGCGCTTTTGACTTTGGCGTTATCTGCCTGCACAGCCTCTGCACAAGCTAAACGCGCTACGAATCAACCTATTGTCAATCATACTCAAACCTTGGCAAACGCATTGAGCAAAGGGGTGTATCAAGTAAATGGTAAAACCTATACTACAGCCCCAAACACCAATGCAAAACATTATGAAAAACAAGGTAAAGCAAGCTATTATCATAATAAATTTAATGGTCGCCGTACTGCCAGTGGTGAAATTTACCAATCTAATTTATATACGGCAGCACATAATAGCTTACCGTTGGGTTCTTACGCGCTCGTCACCAATACGCTAAATAACCGTCAAGTTATTGTAAAAATTAATGATCGAGGCCCCTTTCATGGCGAACGAATTATTGATTTATCCCGTGTGGCTGCGGCAGATTTAGGTATGCTGCATGGCGGTGTAAGTAGTGTAAAAGTGGAAAAATTACACATTGCAAAAAATTATCCTCATTTATCAATTAACAAGTTAGAAGAATAAGCAGGTTTTATGTTCTTTACAGCCCTTAAAAAATCAAAAATCGCTTTATTAGCCGGTGTTATTTCTATTACAGCAAATGCGCAAAATGCAGAATTTGGCCAGATTCAATACCCAAATATGCAACCGCCACAGTTAAATGCGCAAACCTATATTTTGATGGATTATAATTCAGGTGCCATTTTAGCCGCACTTAATCCGGATCAACGCCAATATCCGGCCTCTTTAACTAAAATGATGACCAGTTATGTCATCGGTACAGCGTTAAAACAGGGCAAAATTCATAATAACGATATGGTGACCATTGGCGAAAGTGCGTGGGGTAGAAATTTCCCGGACTCATCCAAAATGTTTTTAAATTTAAATCAACAGGTTTCTGTTTCGGATTTAAATCGCGGTATCATTGTGGTGTCAGGAAATGATGCTTGTGTGGCAATGGCTGAACATATTTCCGGCTCAACAGAACAATTTGTTGCCTTAATGAATAAATATGTACAACAGTTTGGGTTAAAAAATACGAATTTCACCACACCACATGGTTTAGATGATCCGAATCAATATTCTTCTGCACGAGATATGGCAATCATTGGTTCACATATTATTCGTGATTTACCTGAAGAATATACTATTTATGCAGAAAAAGAGTTTACGTTCAACAAAATCAAACAACCTAATCGTAATGGGTTGTTGTGGGATAAAAGCATGAATGTGGATGGTATGAAAACGGGTCATACCAGTCAAGCAGGTTACAACCTAGTGGCCTCTGCAACTAATTCAAATAATATGCGCTTGATTTCTGTCGTCATGGGCGTGCCGACGTATAAAGGTCGTGAAGTTGAAAGCAAAAAATTATTGCAGTGGGGCTTTAACAGCTTTGATACATTTAAAACCTTAGAAGCCAATAAAGCAGTCGGTGAGCAGTCTGTCTATTATGGTGACGAAGGTAAAATTGCTGTGGGTGTATTACAAGATGGCTTTATTACGATTCCAAAAGGCCGCCAAGCCGACTTAAAAGCACGCATGGAATTTGACCAAAAATACTTAGAAGCACCATTAGCAAAAGGGCAAATTCTAGGAAAGGTCGTTTATAGCCTTGATGGTCGAGATGTCGCAACCGTAACATTACAAGCGATGCAGGATGTTGGTGAAGCAAGTTTTATAGGTAAAGCTTGGGATTGGCTAGTGTTAACCATAAAAGGTTTATTTGATTAAAACTAACTAAAAAAGCCGCACTCTAAAGTGCGGTGATTTTTTCTTGATATTAGGAACAATTCATTATGACAGTAACAACTCGTGAATTTAATTTAGCAGATGTACCACAACAACAATTAAAAGATTTATTGGAATTTCCTTGTGCCTTTACCTTTAAGGTAGTGGGGAAAAATCGTGATGGTCTGATGGATGACGTCGTAGTGGTGACGCAAAAATATGCTAAAGGCGATTATAATCCACGTGAACATTTAAGTTCAAAAGGCACGTATAAATCTGTTTCTATCGATATTAAAGCAGAGAATATCGAACAAGTAGAAACCCTTTATGCGGAATTGGCTAAAATAGACGGTGTAAGAATGGTGCTGTAATGGCAATTGCATTAAATATACGCCAATTGGGTATTCAAGACTACCAAACCGTCTGGCAAAAAATGCAGGATTTTACGGATAGCCGTGATACCACAACTCCCGATGAAATTTGGTTGGTTCAACACCCTTCGGTCTTTACCCAAGGGCAAGCAGGAAAGCCTGAACATTTATTAAATCCCACAAATATTCCTGTTGTGCAATCTGATCGTGGTGGTCAAATTACTTACCACGGCTTAGGGCAACAAATTATGTACGTGCTCATTGATATTAAACGCCAAAAGGCAGAAGGTCATGAGTTAAACGTACGTCAATTAGTGACCGCACTGGAACAATCAGTAGTACAAACTTTAGCGGATTATGGTGTAAAAGCTTATCCTAAAATAGATGCACCGGGAGTTTATGTGGACATGAATGGGCAAGAGAAAAAGATTTGTTCTCTTGGTTTAAGAATTCGGAAAGGTTGTTCTTTTCACGGATTAGCATTCAATATCAATATGGACTTAACCCCATTTAGAAATATCAATCCTTGCGGATATGCGGGTTTAGAAATGTGCCAATTAGCAGATTTTATTCAACCGGAACAAGCAAGTTGTGATTTGGTTGCACCAAAATTAATTGCTCACTTTGTTAAAATTTTAGGCTATAATACGCAACAAATTTTTAACATTTAAACTTTTTTTTAAAATGGGTTAGTCAAGCCTGATTAACCCGATATTTAGGAATATAGTGATGAGCAATACACCTTTTAAAATGGAGCGTGGCGTGAAATATCGTGACGCTGCCAAAACCTCTATTATTCAAGTCCGTAATATCGACCCTGATCAAGAATTACTCCCTAAACCTGCTTGGATGAAAATTAAATTACCTGCTAGTTCAGCCAAAATTAATTCAATTAAAAACGGCATGAGAAGACATGGTTTACATTCGGTTTGTGAAGAAGCATCTTGCCCAAATCTCCATGAATGCTTTAACCATGGAACAGCGACTTTTATGATTATGGGGGCAATTTGTACACGCCGCTGCCCATTCTGCGATGTGGCCCATGGTAAACCATTGCCATTAGATCCCGATGAACCTCGTAAAGTTGCTGAAACTGTACAGGATATGAAATTAAAATACGTGGTCATTACTTCGGTAGATCGTGATGATTTACCTGATCGTGGCGCCGCCCATTTTGCTGCAACAGTGCGTGAAATTAAAGCGTTAAACCCGGATTGCAAAGTGGAAATCCTTGTACCTGATTTCCGTGGACGTGTAGAACAAGCGATCGCTATCCTAAAACAAAATCCACCTGATGTGTTTAATCATAACTTAGAAAATGTGCCTCGCTTATATCGTGAAGTTCGCCCTGGTGCAGATTATAATTGGTCCCTTGAACTGCTTAAAATTTTTAAACAAGAATTTCCTGATATTCCAACGAAATCAGGATTAATGGTGGGGTTAGGTGAAACAAACGAAGAAATTCTGGCTGTTATGCGTGATCTACGTCAACATGGTGTCACTATGCTGACAATTGGCCAGTATTTACAGCCTAGTCGTCACCATTTAAAAGTTGAACGTTATGTGCCACCTGAAGAGTTTGATATGTTCCGTGATGAGGCAGAAAAAATGGGATTTGAGCATGCCGCTTGTGGACCATTTGTTCGTTCATCCTATCACGCTGATCTACAAGCTAGTGGTGGGTTGGTAAAATAATATAATTTATATTTCAAAAATAAGGTGAAGTTAAACTCACCTTATTTTTTTATAAATAAATTTTTTAGCCTATTAATACCTATAAATAGGTATTAATAATACTTGATTATTTTAAGTTCACGTTCATTCCCAATTTTTAAATTTTAAAATACATTTTTACTTCTGAAATCTCTATTTAATACCTATTATTAGGTATTCAAATCACGCTAAAAAACCGCAGAAATCAAAGGGTAATCAGAATATTTTGATCCAACTCAAAGAACATGCATTTAATAGTGAAAACGTTGATAGAATTTGTTATTTTATAATAGAAAATTTTTCTTTTTATTGGGTATTTTATTAACTAATGAGATAAATTCTCGATAAATATTAGTTATACCAATAAAAATATAATTTATACAACAAATAACCTTGGTTATTAATTTTATGGAGTGATTACCGTGAACATTCTAAGAAAAACGCTATCTTCTCTAACAATTGCCGGTTTGGGTTTAATGATGGTGAGTTCTGTGTGGGCAGAAACCGCTATCTCCTCAGTAGAACAACCTAAAGTGGCTGAGAAAAAAGCCCCAACAAAAGAAGAACTCGCCCCGGCGAACAAGAATCTGAAAATTGAATCATCTAATGAAAAATTTGCAGAAAAATATCCAAATCAATACAAAAGCTGGAAAGATACCTCAAAATCAACAGAGGCGGCTCCAGCCGTTGAGCAAGATCCTCGTTTGATTGTGCTATGGGGTGGATATGCTTTTGCTAAAGAATATAACAAGCCTCGTGGCCATTTCTATTCTGTCACCGATGTACGCAACATTTTACGTACAGGCGCACCGAAAGATGAAAATAGCGGCCCACAACCAATGGCTTGCTGGACATGTAAAGGCCCTGATGTACCACGTTTAATTGCGGAATTAGGTGAAGAAGGTTACTTCTCAGGCAAATGGGCAAAAGGCGGGGCTGAAGTGGTTAACTCTATCGGTTGTGCTGACTGTCATGACACCACATCAAAAGAGTTTGAAGAAGGTAAACCAGCATTACGCATTGCCCGTCCACATGTTTTACGTGCATTAGATGCCATTGGTAAAGATTTCCCAAGTTTAGATCGTGATGATAAACGTGCAGCAGTTTGTGCGAACTGTCACGTTGAATATTATTTCGATAAAAGCACTGGTGCCAATAACGTGGTTTTCCCTTGGATGAAAGGGGTTGATGTCGATAGTATTGAAAAATACTACGATGAAATTGGCTTCAAAGATTGGGAACACTCTATTTCAAAAGCGCCAATGCTTAAAACGCAACACCCTGATTATGAAACTTGGTTACAAGGAACTCATGGTAAAAATGGCGTAACCTGTATCGATTGTCACATGGCAAAAGTACAAGGTCCCGATGGTAAAGTATTTACCGATCACCGCATCTCTAACCCATTACAGGATAACTTTGAAAATACTTGTGCAAAATGTCACGATCAAAGTAAAGAAACTTTAACTAACACTATTGCGGCTCACAAAAAAGACATTAAAGATGTAATGATCAAATTGGAAGACCAATTAGTGAAAGCGCATTTTGAAGCCAAAGCCGCATGGGATGCCGGCGCAACCAAAGAAGAAATGCATGATGCATTACAAGCAATTCGTCATGCACAATGGCGTTGGGATTATTCAGCCGCTGGTCACGGTGGTCATATGCACGCACCTGATATTATCTTAAAAGTCATTGCTTCAGGTTTAGATCGCGTTGCAGACGCACGTGCGAAATTAGCCGTAGTACTGGCTAAACATGGCGTTCAACAACCAATTCAATATCCAGATGTTTCAACGGCAGAAAAAGCCTGGAAAGTCATGGGTATTGATATTGAAAAAGAACGTAAAGATAAAGAAGAGTTCATTAAAACAGTCATTCCTGAGTGGAATAAAGAAGCAATTGAGAAAGGCTTAATTTTAACGCCACCACCTGCAAAATAATGAAAATTTGACCGCACTTTGTCCTATAAGCACAAAGTCATCTAGGCAAAATTAATATAAAGTGCGGTCAATTTTAAGCAAGAATTAAGGTATGAATATGAACTTACTAATGAAATTAACGAAATTCTCTGCGTTACTTGGGGCATTGCTATTTATCGTTTCTTCTGCTCAAGCAGAGACAGCAAAAGCCTCAGAACAAACAGTGACTAAACAGGTTTATGAACCTGAATTAGAAAATGATCGTAATCCCAATGAGTATTGTGCGAAATGCCATAGCTTAGATGCGTCAAGTGCAGAACAGGCTAAAGGGGAATTTCATGCAGGAAAATTCCATGGTGTTCATTTGGAAAAACTCAATCCAAGTACGGGAAAACCGATTACTTGCGTTAGCTGCCACGGTAATATCACAGAAAATCACCGTAAAGGCGTTAAAGATGTAATGCGCTTCCACGGCTTATGGGATCAAGATCAAACTATTAAATACAGTGCCGCAGAACAAAATCAGGTTTGTTTCTCATGTCACCAACCTGAAAAATTGCAAGAAAAATTCTGGGCGCACGATGTTCATTCGATTAAATTACCTTGCGCAAGTTGCCATAAAGTCCATCCTGATAAAGAGCCAATGAAAGGTATGGAATCGAAAGCCCGTGTGAAACTTTGTGTCGATTGTCATGGCGAACAGCAAAAGCAAAAAGAAGCTCGTGAACAACAATCAACAACAGAAAAAAAGGATAAAAAATGACAGCTTGCTCACGCCGAGACTTTGTTTCTGGAATGGGGGCGTTAATCCTTACAACAGGAACAACAGTTAGTTTAACGGCACAAGGTGAAAGTGAACAGCCAACCCAAGCAAAACGCTATGCAATGGTACATGACGAAACCGCCTGCATAGGTTGTACAGCTTGCATGGAAGCCTGTCGCGAAACAAACCAAGTGCCGGAAGGTGTTTCTCGTTTGGAAATTATCCGTAGTGAACCTATTGGAGAATTTCCGAACCAAGAATACGAATTTTTCCGTCAATCATGTCAGCATTGTACTAATGCCCCTTGTGTTAAGGTTTGCCCAACTGGGGCATCATTTATCGATCCTGAAACAGGCATTGTGGATGTACATAAAGATCTTTGTGTGGGTTGCCAATATTGTATTGCCGTATGTCCATATCGCGTACGTTTTATTCATCCTGAACATAAAACCGCGGATAAATGTAACTTCTGTCGCGATACCAATTTAGCAAAAGGTAAACAGCCTGCTTGTGTTGAAGCTTGTCCAACAAAAGCATTGACCTTTGGGGATATGAATGATCGAAACAGTGCTGTCGCTCGAAAAGTTCGCGAAAACCCAGTTTATCGCACCAAAGTCAATCTTGGTACAGAACCGAACTTATACCATATCCCAACCGGCAAAGGGGAGCATAGATAATGACAGAATATTTTCACACACCCAACCTTGTCTGGGATAGCACCATTGCAATTTATCTCTTTTTATTAGGGATTTCATCAGGTGCAGTACAATTAGCTATTGCTTATCGCCGAAGCCATCATATGGATAAACCAAGCCAAAACTGGATTATCCGAAGTGCCTTATTTTTAGGTACCGTACCAACCTTAGTGGGATTAACGCTGTTAATATTCCACTTAGCGCGTCCTTGGACATTCTGGAAATTGATGTTTAATTATCAATTTAATTCCGTGATGTCTATGGGGGTAATGCTATTCCAAGTGTATATGCTGTTTATGGTCATTTGGGCGGCGGTTATCTTTAAACATGAATTGGACGTACTCATTAAACGCTTTGTCCCAAAACTTCAATTTATCACCACATTGATTAACAAGATTGACGGTTTGTTCAATTTTGCCGAAGTCATCTTGTTTGTACTCGCTGCGGTGTTAGGGGCATACACAGGGTTCTTGCTCTCTGCATTAATCAGCTATCCAATGTTGAATAACCCTGTTTTACCTGCGTTATTCTTAGCATCAGGGACATCATCAGGTATTGCCGCTACTTTCCTTTGTATCTTAATTGCAGGAAAATTAAAAGGCGACAGCCATGAAGTGCATTTTATCCATAAATTTGAAGTACCGATTATGGTCACTGAATTAGGTTTGATTGTCTGTTTCTTTGTGGGATTATACTTTGGTGATGCCTCAAAAGTGCAAGCCTTATATAACGCTTTATCCGGTTTCTGGGGAGCGGTATTCTGGATTGGGGTCATGTTCATTGGTATCTTAATCCCATTAGTGGCAAACTTATTTGCCGGTGAGAAATTAAAATACAACGCAAAATTCATTATTTTAGTCTCAATTTTCGACTTAATTGGTGTATTATGCTTACGTTATTTTATTTTGTACGCAGGGCAATTAACCATTGCAGGATAAGTGAGTTATCGAATAAAATCAGGGGCGTTTTTAACGCCCTTTCAATTTAAATATCCCCTTGAAATTACGAATAAACGAATAAAATGCTGCCTGAACTTGGATTTATTGCACTGCTAATCGCCACACTTTCTTGTGTTTTTCTTGCCGTTATTCCCCATATCGGCATAGCCAAAAATACCGAGAATTTAATCCGCACTTCGTGGCATTTAAGCTATTGTTTTACGCTTTTTACCGGCCTTTCTATCGGTATTCTTGCTTATAGCTTTGCGGTAGATGATTTTTCTTTAGACTATGTTGCAGCCCATTCTAATTCTCAACTTCCAATGTTCTTCAAGATTGCTGCAACTTGGGGCGGACACGAAGGCTCAATGTTGTTTTGGCTTTTTTCCTTAAGTGTTTGGGTAAGCCTATTTGCTTATTTTAGCCGTAAAATCAATCCCATTATTGCGGCGCGAACCCTGGCTATTCTTGGCTTAATTTGCCTTGGTTTTTGTCTTTTTATTCTTTATTTTTCTAATCCCTTTATCCGCCAATTTCCTGTACCACCGGAAGGTCGCGATCTCAATCCCATGTTACAAGATATCGGATTGATTTTTCATCCGCCATTACTCTATTTAGGCTATGTCGGGTTTGCGGTGAACTTTGCCTTAACAATTTCTGCCTTGCTTGCAGGACAATTTAACGCACTGATTGCACGTTGGATGCGCCCTTGGGTGTTGCTCTCTTGGTTATTTCTCACCCTTGGCATTGTACTTGGTGCATGGTGGGCTTATTACGAATTAGGCTGGGGCGGCTGGTGGTTTTGGGATCCTGTAGAAAATGCGTCTTTAATGCCTTGGCTGTTAGGTTTGGGCTTATTGCATAGCTTAATAGCCACAGAACAGCGCGGTATTTTTAGTTATTGGAGCATTTTGCTCTCGCTGTTAGCCTTTGCCTTCAGTTTGCTCGGCACCTTTATTGTGCGCTCGGGTGTACTCACTTCCGTGCATGCTTTCGCAGTAGATGGTGAACGCGGTACGGCATTATTAGCCTTATTCTTTTTGTTAACCGTAGGCTCGCTCACATTATTTGCCTTCAAAACCAATTTACAAGCCAACTTGCCAAAAAGCGCGGTGAAATTTTCATTGTTTTCTAAAGACGTGTTGATATTAACGGCGAATATTTTATGGGCAGTGGCAACAGTGAGTGTTTTCCTTGGCACTTTCTATCCCATGTTTTTTACCGCGATGGGCTGGGGCTCAATTTCTGTTGGTGCCCCTTATTTCAATAGTATTTTCGTACCACTTATTGTGCTGATGTTGGTGGCAATGGTGTGGGTATTAGCGACAAAATGGCAAAATACCAACCGCACTTTATGGCAAAAATATCTTGCCTTATTGTTGCCCGCCATCCTGATTGCCTATGGATTAATCGATGACACCATGGCACAAGAACCAACATTAAAATTTCATTGGATCGCATTTTTACTGTTAAGTTTGGCTATTTGGCTATTAATCGCCACCCTTTGGCAAAATTGGATGGCGATAAATCGCCGAAAATTAGGGGTGATTTTTGCTCATTGTGGCGTAGCAATTACAGTGATCGGCGCGGTAATGTCGAGTTATTTCGGCTCAGAAATAGGTGTTCGTTTAGCCCCAAATCAACATCAAAGCTTAAATGGCTACGACTTCCATTATTTAGGCTTTAGTCATGAAATTGGCGCCAACTATACCAGCGAAAAAGCCCATTTTGAGATAACAAAAAATGGCCAAAAATATACCGCACTTTTTCCTGAACGCCGTTATTACGATGTTCGTACCATGAATATGTCAGAAGTCGGGATTAACTGGGGGCTCTTCGGGGACATTTACATTGTTATGGGCGATAAATTAACCAAAGAAAGCGGTATTCCAGGGGAGTTTACTTTTCGATTACATTACAAACCTTTTGTAGGGTGGTTGTGGTTTGGAGGCATCTTAATGGCAATAGGCGCAATGTTCGCTGTTTTGGGACGAAAAAATAAAAATGAAAAAGAGAGAAATTAAGTAGATGAAAGATAAGAGGAATTTGAGAAAGAAGTGGTGCCGACTATCGGAATCGAACTGATGACCTACTGATTACAAGTCAGTTGCTCTACCTACTGAGCTAAGTCGGCACTGAAGAAAGTGCCGCTATTATATGAATTTTTTTATGTCTTGCAACTTTTTTTTTGAAGAAATTTTAAATGATGAAGAAAAAACTCTTATTATTTTTACCACTAATGCTTATTTTGGGAATTTGTAGCCTGTTATTTATGGGATTGCAGCAAGATCCGAAAAAAATTGCTTCTGCGTTAATTGATAAACCTGTGCCAGAATTTTTCCAAGCCGATTTGCAAGATAGTAACATTATTCGGAGTAATAAAGATTTTCCTAAAAAAGCCTTTTTAATCAATGTATGGGGAAGTTGGTGTTATTATTGCAAACAAGAACATCCCTTATTAAAAGAGCTTGCTGCGCAGGGCGTTACAATTATTGGGCTGAACTATCGCGATAAAAAAACAAATGCGTTAGCCTATTTACAACATTCAGGAAATCCATTTTTGTTTAATATTGATGATAGCCACGGAAAACTTGCCATGCAGCTCGGTGTTGATGGCGCGCCTGAAACTTACATTGTCGATCAATATGGTGTGATCCGTTATCGTTATTCAGGAGCATTTGATCGAAATGCGATGTTAAATATTATTTTGCCTGAATTGGAAAAATTAAAATGAAAAAATGGTTAGGTTTCTTGTGTTTGATTTTCAGTCTTTCCGCTTATGGAGAGATGGTAGATACATTCCCATTTAAACACACAGAAGATCGTATTCGTGCCGTTGAATTAGCAAAATCCTTACGTTGCCCACAATGTCAAAATCAAAATTTAGTCGAATCCAATTCGCCTATTGCTTATGACTTGCGTCTTGAAGTGTACAAAATGATCAATGAAGGCAAAAGCAATGAGCAAATTATTGATGTGATGACAGCACGTTTTGGTCATTTTGTTCTTTATAAGCCACCTTTTCACTGGCGAACGGCCTTACTTTGGGGCTTACCCTTTTTGTTGCTGAGTGCGGCGTTAGTGGCAATGTGGCATTATGGCAAAAAACATGAAGAACAAGCTGCCCCACAAGAAACAAACAAGGATACATTACCCTTAGAAAAAAAGGTGGTATTTCCAACAAGTGAGATAAAAAAAAGTGCGGTTAAAAATACGCCTATTTTTTTGTGGGGAATATGGTTAAGTTTACTCATTGTGCCGCTGACGTATTATTTTACCCTTAATCGTTTTAATGTGGCACAACAAGGTGAACAGGCATTTACACAAGCGCAACAGCAAATACAAAGCGCGACTGCGCATACTCGTAATGAAGATTACGTTATTTCTATTCAAAACAAATTACGCAAAGATCCTAATGATGCGCAAGGGTGGATTGAGTTAGGACAGGCGTATGTATTAAGTAATGAATTTGAAAATGCTTTAACCGCTTATGCCAATGCAGAAAAAATAACGGGTACAAAACCTGTCATTTTGGGCTTAGCCGCTACCGCACTTTATTATCAAGCAGGTCAGCGCATCACCCCAAAAGTACAACAATTCATTGACGTTGCGTTGCAACAAGATCCCTACGAAACCGCAAGTTTGTCTTTACTGGCATCTGATGCGTTTTTACATACGGATTACGCAAATGCCTTGAAATATTGGCAAATGTTATTGGATAGTGAACGTCCCGATATCAATCGCCGCCAAATTATTGAAACCATGAGAATGGCGGAAAATTTATTAAGAGCAAAGAAAGTAAATGAATAATTACAGTGAAACCATCATCATCGGTGCCGGTGCATCAGGTTTATTTTGTGCGGCTCAAATCGGACAGGCTGGCAAGCAGGTAACAGTTTTCGACAGCGGTAAAAAGATTGGTCGTAAAATTCTGATGTCGGGCGGTGGCTTTTGTAACTTCACCAATATGGATGTAAAACCAAGTTGCTATTTATCGCAAAACCCGCATTTTGTGAAATCCGCTTTAGCACGCTATACTCAATGGGATTTTATTGGCTTAGTGTGTGAATACGGCATTGCTTATCATGAAAAAGGCCATTCAGGTCAATTATTTTGTGATCATTCAGCGCAAGATATTGTGTCTTTACTCGAAAAAGAATGTCAAAAAGGCAACGTTCATCTTCACTTACGCCAACAAGTTGAATGTGTTGACCTTATAGAAAATGATAGCAAAGCGCGATTTAAAATTCGGACAAATGGTACAGAATGGCATTGTTGGAACTTAATCATTGCCACAGGTGGCTTATCTATGCCAGCCTTAGGTGCCTCTTCTTTTGGCTATAAAATTGCAGATCAATTTGGTATTAATGTCATTCCACCGCGAGCTGCCTTAGTGCCCTTTACCTATCGCGAAACGGATCAATTTTTGAGCGCGCTTGCAGGAGTCTCTTTGCCCATTGAAGCGACCATAAAACAAACCACCTTTCGTGAAAATATGCTATTTACCCACCGTGGATTATCAGGCCCGGCAATCCTACAGATTTCAAGTTATTGGCAACCCAATGAATCTGTCACGATTAATTTATTACCGTCAGAGGATATTACTGCCAAATTAATAGAACTGCGTCAATCATCGCCAAATATGCAGCTAAAAAACGCATTAACACAATATTTGCCAAAACGTTTAGTAGAACTGTGGATTGAACAGGGTGTGTTAAACATACCCAATAAAGTCTTGGCTCAATTAAGCAAAACAGAGTTGCAAACAATTCAACAACTTGTGCATTGTTGGGCATTTTTCCCTAATGGCACAGAAGGTTATCGCACTGCAGAAGTGACTTTAGGCGGCGTGGATACCCATGAAATTTCATCCAAAACCATGGAATGTCAGAAAGTAAAAGGATTGTATTTTATTGGCGAAGTGTTGGATGTGACAGGTTGGTTAGGCGGCTTTAACTTCCAATGGGCTTGGAGTTCCGCCTACGCCTGTGCAGAAAATATTATTCAGCGTTAAGATCTAGAATCTATTTATCTTTCAATAAATCGCCGCTAAAGTGCAAATTGCGGCGTAACTTCATTGGTGAGTTCAACTAAATCGTGAATATTGATTAGCCAATGAGGTGAAACATTTTCCGTTAATCCACGTGCTTGCACATCATTATCTAATACATAGATAGACGCTTTGCATTGCGCCAATAAATCTGCTGCCTTAATGACAAGAAAGACACCGTTTTGCCATAAAACAACTGCATCCTTTTCATTCATATATTGAAAATAACGGCTAAGTTCCTTTTTGTCGTAACTGGCTTGAGAAAAAGTATAAAGCATAATCCTTTCCTAAAAGGTGAAAATTTTATCCGCACTTTGTAATTTTTCGATAATTTCAGCGCGTTTCAAAATATGACAAGGCAGGATAATTTCTTTATCCGCTAAATCTCTTTCCACAACGCTTTCTTCGCAAAGATAACGCTGATCGATCTCATTTAATTCAAGCAACTTAAATGTGCTAATAAAATCTTTTTGGTGGATTTTTTCAGGCTGCTGATTGGCAAGCAAATTAAATATCCCATCTTCAATAAAGAACACGGCAATATCGTCTTCATTACTAAATGCTGTTGCAGCTAATAGTGTGTCCAAACCTTCACGACTGGATGATGAACCATAAGGCGGTGAACGAAAAACAAAAGCAAGTTTAGTCATAATGTTACCACTCGATCCGCTTGTAAAGTAGCCATAATAAATTCACCTAAACCAGCTATCACAAAACCCTCAGCAAGATTCGTCTCTTCGGGCGAAAATGCAGTTAACTTATCCACAATACCACGGCGTTGGCTGGCTGCCACACAAAGATTTAAGGGGATATTATATTGTTGACTCAATGCCTGCCATGCCTTCACTAAGTTGAATTCATCATTGGCTGGATAAACAAATTTATTGCCATTGCTGACACCATCTTGAAAAAAGAATATCTGTGTAATGTCATTGTCTTGAGCTATTACTTGTCTGGCAAATTGATAGGCTGAGAACGCACCTTGCGAACCATAAACAGGTTGCTTAATTGCAATCACATAGCGCATTATTCTTGTTCCTGTTTAATTTGACGGATATAAAGATACACAGTATGACGCGAAATATCTAAGCGTTCTGCTACCAAATTAATCGCATCTTTAATATCAAAAATACCTTTCTCAAATAATGAAATGACAATTTGGCGATTTTTATTATTATTCGCCACATAACGATCGCTGGTCACTTCTTCAATCGTTTGTTCCATCGTTTGAATAACCAAATCTTCCACTGAGCTGGCAAAGTTAACAATAGAAGTTTCATTATTGTCATTCGTTGGCATTAATGCTTGAATAAATTGAGAAACAGGCACTTCAAGATTAATATTAATACACAGTAAACCAATAATTCGTTGGCTACTATTGCGAATGGCAATGGTTACAGACTTCATTAAACCGTTACTTTTAGCACGAGTGAAATAAGGCTTTGAAACACTGTCTGTTTTCATATTGTGCAAGGATTGTAATGCACGGTCAGTAATCGGCGACCCTTCTTGACGATTTGTATTATGTCCATTTGCAATATAAATGGCTGAACGCTCTAGATTTTCTAAGGAATGCAAAACAATCTCGCAATGGCTACCAATCAGCGCGCTAACGCCATCCACTACTGCGCGATAAGAATTAATGATCGTACGATCTTCATCCGTAAAAGGACGCTGGTCATTAAACATGAAAAACTCTCAATTATCGGTTCAGCTAAGGTTGTAGAACGATAAACCTTATATGAGCCATATAGGGTTTGTCAACGCTCTCACCGCAATTAAGAGCAGTCAGACTGCTGACAAAGTTTTACTTAATAATCTGAAATATTTTGATTTCAAAAATATCTTGATATGAAATGACTGTAGGGACACACTGCGTGTGTCCGTCATCAATTTTTTTACACCTTTTTGATTGAATTAATCATTTTCGGACACACGCAGTGTGTCCCTACAATGTTATTTGATGTTTGTCAGCAGTCTAACCGCACTTAAGTGCGGTCAATTTTTATTTTATTTTGCTGGCGTTACGTCCAATACTTCAACATCAAAATGAAGGGTTGAGTTAGCAGGAATAACGCCCAAATCTTGCTCACCATATGCTAAATTAGCAGGGATCACAAGCTCAATTTTCCCACCTTTTTTCACTAATTGTAAACCTTCTGTCCAACCTGGAATAACCTGGTTTAATGCAAATTCAGCCGGTTGACCACGCTCAACAGAACTATCAAAGACGGTACCGTTTGGCAATTTACCGGTGTAATGTACTTTTACTGTGTCTTCAGGTTTAATTGCTACACCCTCACCTTCTTTTTCAATACGATAAAGTAAACCAGATTTCGTTTCTTTCACACCTTCTTTTGCTTTAAATTCTGCCGCAAATTTCTCACCATCAGCTTTGGCTTGTTTCGCCGCAGCTGCTGCTTTTTCTGCCTCTTCTTTGGCTTTTGCTTCCGCCGCTTTGTTCAATTTATCATTAAGTGCGTTTAACGTTTCTTGCAATTCTTTATTTTGAGATAAATCGACCTTACCTGCTAACGCATCTTTTACACCTGTCAATAACTTATCTTGATCATAGTTAATGATCTCTTTTTGTGAATCCACTAACCCTTTTAAATCAGAGCCAAGCAACACGCCTACCGCATAAGAAGAATCTTTCACTAAACTTTCGTCCGCTTGTGTAGTCGGCTGAGTTTGTGCCGCGGGTGCATTTTTTTCTTTTTCATTACAAGCGGCTGTCGCAAACACTGCGCCTACTAATAATGCGATAGCTGAAATTTTTTGAATTTTTAACATTGTTTTTCCTTTATATGGTTTAAAATAAACGGCTATTAGGTTAAATCCTATTTAACAAATGTACAACATTTATTTGAGATATTATGCAAAATTTTGAAAATCGTATCACTGAATTAGAAATGAAATTGACATTTCAGGACAATTTATTGGAAGAATTAAATCAAGCGTTAGTTGAACAACAATTTGTGATTGATAAAATGCAAGTTCAATTACGCTATTTGGCAAATAAGTTAAAAGATATGCAACCCTCAAATGTTGCCAGCCAATCAGAAGAAACACCCCCTCCGCATTATTAGATATCCCAGCATGGCAGAGCCATACTGGGTTACGCATAAATCAGCCCCTTTGGGGCTGAGAATTAGAGTGGCAAAGCCACTCAACTATGCGTGACCTAGTACGCATTTTGCGTGCCAGGTATAAAATAGTATATTTTATAAGCATAAAACATCAACAAACCCTAGCGTTCTTACCTAAAAAAACGCACTTTAGTCATAACACTAAAGTGCGGTTATTTTACATGAATTTTGCTAAATTATTTTGCGCAGCCACAGCCTGCTTCAGCAATTTTCTTTTCAAAACGTTCATTAGCAAAATCCCAGTTTACAACATTCCAGAATTCTTTAATGTAGTCTGGACGACGATTTTGGAATTTTAAGTAGTAAGCATGTTCCCAAACATCTAAACCAATTAATGGATAGCCTTCACAACCCGCAATCTCTTTACCCATTAATGGAGAGTCTTGGTTTGCGGTTGAAACAACAGCTAATTTGCCATTTTCTTGTAATACTAACCACGCCCAACCTGAACCAAAGCGTGTTGTTGCTGCTTTTTCAAATTCTGCTTGGAATGCTTCAAACGAACCAAAGTCACGTACGATAGCGTCTTTTAATGTACCTTGTAAGGTTGTGCCTTTTTTCAAATTTTTCCAGAAGAAAGTGTGATTAACATGACCACCAATATTATTACGAGCACCTGTAATTTTGTCTGCCGGTACTTTATTTAAATTTTGTAATACAAAACCTGCGCAACCTTGTTCTGCTAGTGCAGCTAATTCAGGTGTATTTTCTAATAAAGCGTTTGCATTGTTTACATAAGTTTGGTGATGTTTGCTATGGTGAATTTCCATAGTTTGTGCATCAAAATGAGGTTCTAGTGCATCGTAGGCGTAGCCTAATTCAGGTAATGTGTAAGCCATAATATTTCCTTTTTGTGTTGACTGAATTGCATTCAATTTTAACAGTAAAATTGATTTAGATCATCTTTTATATAAAAAAACCAACCTTAAAAATGGTTGGTTTTGCCTATTTATTTAATTTGAGTTTCTATCACTCCACCACCCAAGCAAATTTCACCTTGATAAAATACCGCACTTTGACCCGGCGTCACTGCAATTTGCGGCTCATCAAATACCACACGAATATTTTCATCATCAATAGGAATAATTTCGCAGGGAATATCCGTTTGACGATAGCGTGTTTTTACTGTGCAGCGCATTGGTTCACGAATCGGCTGACGATCAACCCAATGCAACTGGCTGGCGGTCAACCCTGTAGACAACAATGCAGAATTATCATGCCCTTGCGCTACAATTAATACGTTATTGATTAAATCTTTTTCCACCACATAAAACGGTTCTTCGCTCAAGCCTTGCACACCGCCAATACCTAAACCTTTGCGCTGTCCAAGAGTGTGGTACATTAACCCATCATGACGACCAACCACACGCCCATCAACAGTGCGAATTTCGCCGGGTTGAGCCGGCAAATAACGTGCTAAAAAATCTTTAAATTTACGTTCACCAATAAAACAAATGCCCGTAGAATCCTTTTTCTTCGCGGTAATTAAGCCGAGCTCTTCTGCAATTTTACGTACAATCGGTTTTTCAATATCACCTACTGGAAATAAACTCTGCCCAACTTGTTTTTTACTTAAAGTGTACAAGAAATAACTCTGATCTTTATTATTATCTAAACCACGTAAAAGTTGCGCATTATCATCAGAACCTGCACGGCGCACATAATGCCCTGTAGCAATATAATTTGCGCCCAAATCTTCGGCCGCATATTCTAAAAAGGCTTTAAACTTGATTTCTTTGTTACAAAGAATATCGGGGTTTGGGGTGCGTCCTGCTTGATATTCCGCTAAGAAATGTTCAAATACATTATCCCAAAATTCCGCTGCAAAGTTGATTTTATGCAACTTCATACCAAGCTTATCCGCGACTGCTTGTGCATCCGCTAAATCAGCGGCTGCAGTACAATAATCGGTGTCATCATCTTCTTCCCAGTTTTTCATAAACAAGCCTTCCACTTGGTAGCCTTGTTGTTGCAAGATAAAAGCAGAAACAGAAGAATCAACCCCACCAGACATCCCCACAATCACTTTCTTAGTGGCATTGTCGGCTAACTGTTCAGGGCTAAGTTTAGCGAAGTATTGGTTGTAAGTTGTTGAAATTAACATATTTTCTCCGTTAGCTCAGTTCAAGGCTGAGTACATTGATTAATTAAAAAAGAAACAGTGCTATTTTACTTCATAAAACTGCGGTTCTTTTTTGGCAAATTTTTCTTCATATTCAGCAATAGCCTGTTCATCACCTGCATCAAGTTTCTTTTGCAAGTTATCACAAGGCTCTTCGCAGTCGCACATTTTTTTCATCCCTAGCGCGGTGATGCCACCACAACTGCCCTTGATGGTTTTCTTTTTGATGATATAGCCAATCGCCATACCAAAGATCACAAGAAGAAAAATCCCAAAGGTAACAATAAATAATTTCATAATTTTTCCTTATATTAACCGCACTTATTGATTTAAAAGTGCGGAGAATGTTGACGACATTTTAGTTTCAAAGCCATTATCTGTTTTAATAATTAAATACACAGGGATTTGCTCTTTTTCTGCCACTTCTAAAGCTTTTTCTTCACCCAAGACAAATAAGCCTGTGGATAAACCATCTGCTGTCATCGAACTAGGGTGTAACACCGTAATTGACGCGAGATGGTGCTGAATAGGTTGACCCGTTTTCGGATCGATTTCGTGGGCAAAACGTTTCCCATTTTCTTCAAAATAAATACGATAATTCCCCGATGTAGCCATTGCTAAATCTTGTAAACCAATGACCTGCTCAATAGAACGTGAACCGTCAAAACTCGGTTTTTCAATAGCGATTTGCCAATCTTTACCTTCGATATTTTTTCCTTTTGTACGAATTTCTCCGCCAATTTCCACCATGTAATCTTTCGCACCGACCTGTTCAAGGGTTTCTGCTACTAAATCTACACCAAAACCTTTTGCAATAGATGACAGATCCACATAAAGTTGTGGCACGGATTTTTCAAGGTAAAATTTCCCATCACGTTGGGTTAATTTTAATTTTTCAATGCCTACCCATGCTTGGCGTTCTGCGAGTTGTTCCGCAGTAGGTTGTCTCTCTGGGCGTTTTTCAGGCCCAAATCCCCAGAGGTTCACGACTGGGCCGACAGTAACATCTAATGCCCCTTCCGTCACCTGATTTAAACGAATAGCTTCGCGGATCACTGTTGCCAAATCCGTTGAAATTTCAACAGGTTGATTCACTTCTGTAAATTGATTAAAACGGCTCAGCTCAGAATTTTTGTCATAGGTGGACATCTTCGCATTGACATCTTTTAACACCATTTCAATTTTGGCATGGGCTTTGTCTTTGTCTAAATTCAGATTGCCGTCATCAATATATTTAATGTGATAAGTCGTCCCCATGGTTTTGCCCATCAAAGACACCACTTCAGGATCTTTTTGACACCCGGTCAAACTAAAGGTAACCGCTAAAAGTGCGGTGAAAATTAGAGAGATTTTTTTCATATTCTTAAGGAATTAACACTTCATATTTTTGCAAAATGATTTGCTTAAAGGATTCGCTACAGCTTGCCCAATCCACAATATCCACTTTAAAAGGCAAATCCGAATCACTAAAAGCGAGTTCTAATTGCGTTAGCTCTCGAATCGTTAAAGGCGTTGTAGTGAGCAAAGCTAAATCTATATCTGAGAAAGGCTTATGTGTTCCTTTCACGCGAGATCCGAATACCCAAACAGGTGTGTTGAGGCATTTTTCAGATAAAATCGATTTAATTATTTGCAATTCTTGAGCACTTACATTAATCATTGGCATTACGTTTTTGTAGCTCTTTCAACAAAAAACGACTACTTTCTAAAAAGCCTGCAATGCCATTGTAAACTTGCTGTGCTTTTATTTCGTCATAAGTATGTGAAGTAATATTGCGCATTTTCCGATAATCTAGCCAATCTTCAAAATGCTCAATTAATCCGACTTGAGCCGCTAAGCGCAAAATATCGCGAAACTCCGCAGAATCCACATCCAAATCATTCGAGGCAATTTTCTTTAATTGCCGTTTCAACATTTTGATACCAAGCTCATAGACAAACTCAAATTTCTGTATTGCGCCTGCAATAAGGGTATCTTGAATTATTGGCGGCTGAGACTGAAACCAAGCCTGATTTTCTAGGGATTGAATAGTTTCTTCCAAAGATTTGAATGCATTTTCAAGGGCGATAATATTTAGCTGTTCACTCATAGGGTTAATTATCTTTTAGATTATCAATATAAAACTGATTGATTAGCTGTGTACCAATGATATGCACGGTTGATTTTTAATCGGTTATTTTGAAAACGGTCGAAGTTCTAAATGTTTAGAAATTCGACCGCACTTTTCACTTAAGTGTGATTAAAATCAACCACCGAAGTCATCTAATAAGATGTTTTCATCTTCAACGCCTAAATCTTTCAGCATTTTGATTACTGCGGCGTTCATCACTGGTGGACCACACATATAGTATTCACAATCTTCCGGTGCTTCATGGTTTTTGAGATAGTTCTCATAAAGCACATTGTGAATAAAGCCTGTGTAACCTGTCCAGTTATCTTCCGGCAATGCATCAGAAAGCGCAACATGCCATACGAAGTTGTCATTTTCTGCCGCTAATTGATCAAAGTCTTCTTGGTAGAAAATTTCACGTTTAGAACGTGCACCATACCAGAATGACATTTTACGTTTTGATTTCAAACGTTTTAATTGGTCAAAGATATGTGAACGCATTGGCGCCATACCAGCACCACCACCAATAAATACCATTTCGTTGTCGGTTTCTTTTGCAAAGAATTCACCGAATGGACCAGAAATAGTGACTTTATCACCCGGTTTTAATGACCAAATATAAGATGACATTTGACCTGGTGGTACATCTGGGTTACGTGGTGGAGGCGTTGCAATACGCACGTTAAGCATAATAATGCCTTTCTCTTCCGGATATGAAGCCATTGAATAAGCACGAATAATATGCTCGTCCACTTTTGAAGTGTAACGCCATAAATTAAACTTATCCCAGTCTTCATGATATTCTTCTGGAATATCGAAGTCTTTATAGTGAACGGTATGTGGTTCTGCCTCAATTTGGATATAACCACCTGCGCGGAATGGAACTTCTTCACCTTCAGGAATTTGAAGTTTAAGTTCTTTGATGAAGGTTGCTTTGTTATCGTTAGAAATAACAGTACATTCCCATTTTTTCACACCAAAGATTTCTTCCGGAAGTTCAACATCCATTGAAGATTTTACATTCACTTGACACGCTAAACGCCAACCTTCTTTTGCTTCTTTTTTCGAGATGTGTGAAAGTTCTGTTGGAAGAATTTCGCCACCACCTGATTTTACTTGTACACGACATTGACCACATGAGCCACCGCCACCACAAGCTGATGAAACGAAGATACCTTTGCTTGCTAATGCCCCTAATAATTTACCACCAGCCGGTAAGGTAATTCCTTTTGCTGGATCGTTATTGATAGAAATAGTGATGTCACCACTATCAACTAATTTAGATTTGGCAATCAAAATAATCACAGCTAATACTAAAACGATTGCTGTAAATGCGCCAATACCGAAAATAAAATTACTATCCACGATGCGCTCCTTATAATTGAATGCCTGAGAATGACATAAAGCCTAATGCCATTAAGCCTACAGTAATAAAGGTGATACCTAAACCACGTAAACCTGCCGGTACATCAGCATATTTCATTTTTTCGGTTAAACCGGCAAGTGCAACGATAGCCAACATCCAACCTGTACCTGCACCGATACCGTAAACGACTGATTCACCGAAATTGTATTCACGTTGCACCATGAATGATACGCCACCGAAAATCGCACAGTTTACTGTGATCAATGGTAAGAAAATACCTAATGCACTATAAAGCGATGGTACAAATTTATCTAAGAACATTTCTAAGATTTGTACTAAAGCCGCAATGACACCGATAAAGGTAATGAAGTTTAAGAATGTTAAATCTACACCTTCAATTAATGCACCGTCTTTTAACACATGAGTGTACACTAATTGGTTTACCGGCACAGAAATGCCTAATACAACGATTACTGCAATACCTAAACCAAAAGCCGTTGAAACTTTCTTAGACACCGCAAGGAATGTACACATACCAAGGAAGAAAGAAAGTGCCATGTTCTCAATGAACACAGACTTTACAAATAAACTAATGTAATGTTCCATTGATTATTTCTCCTGTTGTGCCGGTTTCCACGTTCTTAAGCCCCAAATTAAGAAGCCAATAATAAAGAACGCACTTGGTGCTAAGAGGAATAAGCCGTTTGCTTGATACCAACCACCATTTTGAACAGTTTCAAAAATCGTTACACCGAAAATTTTACCTGAACCGATAAGTTCACGTAAAAATGCAACGATAACTAAGATCGCACCGTAACCTAAACCATTACCGATACCATCAACGAAACTTTCAAGCGGTTCTGATTTCATCGCAAAAGCTTCTGCACGCCCCATTACGATACAGTTAGTAATAATCAAACCAACGAATACCGATAATTGTTTTGATAGGTCATAGGCATAAGCACGTAAAATTTGGTCAACTAAGATAACCAATGATGCAATGATCGCCATTTGCACAATGATACGGATGCTATTTGGAATATAGTTACGAATCATTGAAATGAACATACTTGAAAATGCGGTAACTAAACTCACCGCAATCGCCATTACAACCGCAGTTTGTAACTGTGTTGTTACCGCTAGTGCCGAACAAATACCTAAAATTTGTAATGCAATAGGGTTGTTATCAGCAATTGGCGATAACAATAAACTTTTAAGATTGTTGCCTGCCATTAGTTCGCTCCTGCTGTTGCTTTGAATTTAGCTAAGAATGGACCAAAGCCATTTTTACCAAACCAATATTTAAATGAGCCATCTACACCATTTGATGTTAAGGTCGCACCGGATAAAGCGTCAATACCATGCTCTTTATCTGCTGATGCATTTTTGCCTACCGTTAAAGCCACTTCGTTTTGGTCATTAAATAATTTTTTACCTACGAAGAATTTTTGCCAGTTAGGGTTTGCAATTTCACCACCAAGACCTGCAGTTTCACCTTGCTCATAGTAAGTAATACCATTGATTGTGTTTGCATCAGGTTGTACTGCCACAAAGCCATACATAATAGACCACAAACCATTGCCATACATTGGTAATACTGCTTGAGTCACATTGCCGGCTTCATCTTTTACTAGATAAATTTCGGCATATTTTGCACGCACTTTGATTCCTGCTTTATCATCTTCAGGTGCAATAGCCACGCTTGTTGCAGGATCTTTTGCTGCTGCTTTTGCATCAAAGTTTGTCACGTTGTCAACGTAGTCACCTGTTGCTAAATCAACAACTTTTGGCTCGATGAATTTTGCGTAAGTGTCTTGAATATTCGTATCTTTTTGCATCAAACCTGCTGCAATCAGAATGTTCTTTTGCTTATCAAGCTGTTTTTGGATCTCTTGTGTTGGTTTTAATAACACCGCAGCACCAGCTACGATAAGAGAACAGATCAAGCTCACCAACACCACGACGGTTAAAGTACCGCCAACGCTATCTTTATTAAATTTAGCCATTATGCAGTTCTCGCTTTTCTACGTTTGATGTTGCCTTGAACGACTAGGTAGTCGAAGATTGGCGCGAATAAGTTAGCGAATAAAATTGCTAACATCATACCTTCTGGATACGCTGGGTTTGCGACACGGATAACCACCGCCATAAAACCGATCAATGCACCGTACCACCACTTACCTTTATTAGTGAATGACGCAGATACCGGGTCTGTTGCCATAAAGAACATACCTAGTGCGAAACCACCTAAAACTAAATGCCAATGCCACGGCATTGAGAATAACGGGTTAGTATCTGAACCGATAAGGTTGAACAAGGTTGATGTAATCACCATACCTAAGAACACACCTGCAATGATACGCCATGAAGCAATGCGTGCAAATACAATAATTGCCGCACCGATAGCTAACATTAATGTCGAAACTTCCCCCATTGAACCAGGGATATTTCCTAAAAACGCATCCATCCAAGTGATAGGTTGACCTGTTGCTACGTGTTTAAGAGCAGCTTCACCACCTTGCGCCCATTGTGAAAGTGCAGTTGCACCAGAGAAACCATCTGCAGCCGTCCAAACTAAGTCACCCGAAATTTGCGCAGGGTAAGCAAAGAATAAAAATGCACGACCTGCTAATGCCGGGTTCATAAAGTTTTTACCCACACCACCAAAGACTTCTTTCGCTACAACTAAACCGAAAGAAATACCTAAAGCAGCTTGCCATAATGGCAATGTTGGCGGAACGATTAATGCGAATAAAATCGTTGTCACAAAGAAACCTTCGTTTACTTCGTGTCCACGAACGATAGCAAATAATAATTCCCAGAACATACCTACTGCGAATGCCACGATATAAATAGGTAAGAAGAATGTTGCACCTAACAACATTTTGCTACCCCAACCGCCATTCACAAGATCGGCACCTAAGCCTTGAGCTAAAGAATAATGCCAGTCGTTTGCGACTAGCTCAGCAAGATTACCTAAGCTTGCTGCCGCAGCCATAGATTGCGCACCTACGTTATACAAGCCATAGAATAATGCTGGGAATAATGCTAACCACACGATGATCATCATACGTTTTGAGTCGATGGCATCACGAACGTGGGTTGTCGATTGCGTTGCCGTACCGGGTGTGTACATCAAAGTGTAAACCGATTCAAATAACGGATACAATTTGGCATATTTACCACCAGGCAAAAACGCGGGTTCCATTTTTTCAAAAAGATGTTTTAAACCCATTTTTAACCTTCCTTCTCAATCTTGTCTAACGCTTGACGTAAGAATGAACCATAATCAGTTTTACCTGGGTCCACAAAAGTACAAAGCGCTAAATCTTCTTCATCTAATTCCAACGCACCTAAATTTTGTGCAGAATCAGTATCACCGACTTCTAAATCACGCAGTAATAAAGATGGAAGAATATCTAATGGCATTACGCGCTCATAGCTACCAATTGGCACCATCGCACGGTGACCACCGTTTTCAGCCGTTGTGAAATTAAATAATTTCTTGCTGAAATGCCCTAAAACTGTACGCGTAATAGAGAATTTATTTGCTTGTGGTGAAATCCACCCCATGAATTCTTTCGTTGTATTTTCTTCAATAACAGAAACTTGTAACGCATAGCGACCCAAGTAATCATGCGCACCTTCTGCTTTTGCGCCATGAAGAACAGAACCTGAAATAACACGGTTTTCACCGGCATTTAATTCATTTGCGGTTAATTGTGACAGTTTGGCACCAAGCTGAGTACGCACTAAGCGTGGATTTTTCACTTGTGGACCTGCTAATGACACAATACGGTCTGTAAATAATTCACCGGTTGTAAATAATTTACCAATCGCAATTACGTCTTGATAATTTAAGTGCCACACTTGTTTGGTAAGACCAACCGGGTCAATAAAGTGAATATGCGTACCCACTAAACCAGCCGGATGAGGGCCATTAAAGGATTGAATGCTGATACCTTCAATTGCGGGGCTTAAAGGAATATTGCTGTCTGCATCTTTACACAGATAAACCGTTTTTTGACCTTCCACTAAGCGTACTAAAACAGTTAAACCGGCTTTAAAATCTGCTTCAAATTCTTTTAAGATCACTTCAGGATCTGCCGCTAATGGATTGGTATCCATCGCATTAACGAAAATTGAAGAAGGAATAGCATCCACAGCAGGGACTTTGCTGAAAGGACGCGTACGAAGTGCGGTCCACAAACCTGATGTTTGCAAGTTTTTACGCACTTGTTCGCTTGTTAATTGGCTCAATGCAGCAACATCGTATTTATCGAAAGTCACTTGTTCGTTACCTTCAACACGAATCACCACAGATTGTAATACACGCTTAGCACCGCGATTAATCGCTGTTACAGTACCGCTTGCAGGTGCGGTGAAAACTACGCCCGGATTCTTTTTGTCTTCAAAAAGAACTTGACCTTTTTTCACTACATCGCCTTCACGAACTTTCATTGAAGGACGCATGCCCACATACTCTTCGCCAAGCATAGCAACTTCAGTCACGGCATTGCCGTCACGGATTACTTGTTCTGGTTTTCCGTTAATCGGAAGATCCAAGCCTTTTTTAATCGTAATCATTGTTTGCACTACTTTTCGTTAGGTTTAAAATTAAGCCATTTTTCTATAAAACGAATAAAAAAATGACCGCACATTGAGTAATGATCGCTAAAGATCATAAAAATAAAAACTCAAATTCGGAGATTTTGCCATTCTTTTGAATAAGTTACACACAACTATCGCGCGCTCACAAACTTCAAAGACAAAATTAAACGCCCTATTCTACCCAAAATACGCCCCCCCTGCTACTTTAAATGCAGACTTTTCACAAAATTTTTACACTTAAATTAGCCGGGATTTGTATTTCCTTAAATTGACTAATGCCCGATTCCCATACAATGGGTTGAAAGCGGAATCTCTTGTCCCAAGCGTTCCCATTCTTCTTTTGTAAAAGTATGTAAGGCTAAAGCATGAATACCTGCTTGAATATCATCTTGTAAGCATTGATAAATTTTTTGATGACGAGCCACAGGACGAACATTAATAAATTCATCGCTCACAATAGTCACCTTAAAATGGCTCTCACCACCACGATCTGAACTATGCAGATGACTTTCATTTTCCACCGATAAAAAGTGCGGTTGAAATGCGACAGATAATTTCTCCGTTAAATAGGTTTGTTTATTCATAAAATACCTTAAATGAAGTGATAAATTGAACTCAAAGGCTATACATTATTGTCGAACTTTGCAAGAATAGAGCAACGTTAATCATTAAATTAAAGGATCCTCTATGAAAATAAAAAAATTCTCTCTTGCCTCACTTATTGTTAGCGCAACATTACTTACTGCATGTGCAACTCAAAGCAATACACTTGTGTTTAACCCGCCGGCACCGACCGTCACCGCAATGTTTAATGCGAATAACCAACGTGCTATCGTGTCCGTAGCAACCCAAGATGGTCGCATGCAACCTGAAGTATCAAGTTTTGTTAGAGACGGACAAATTCAAAAATTACAGGCTCAACCCTCAGTGGAACAGCTATTCCAACAAGTGATGTTGCAAAACCTCAATGCTAAAGGCTTCCGTTTAGCGACAAACGGTGCAAATACCCAAGTTACAGTCATCGTAAAAGATTTCTTTGCCAAAGTATCACAAGGCAACTTACGCTATGAAATCAACTCGAAAATCCAGCTAGAAGTCCACGTTCAAGGGGCACAAGGCAACTTTACCAAAAATTTAGGCGCGACGCGCTCACAACAAGGCGCATTTAATGCGAACAATGATGAAATCAAAAAAGTATTAGATCAAAACTTGAGTGATGTGATTAATGCCATTTATCAAGATCAAGAAATCGCCAATGCAATCAATCAATATGCGAACTAAGTCTAAACATGACTTTCTGAAATGCCTAATGCCATATTAGGCATTTTCTTTTTCACGCTTTTCAAGTTTTTTCTGCTCTCGGCGCATTTTGAAAAAATCACTTAATTTCTGACCGCACTTTTCCGCTAAAACGCCCCCTGTAATGTCTAAAAAATGATTCATTTTGTAGTCATCAAAAAAATGAAAACGCGATCCCACTGCGCCCGTTTTATAATCATAAGCACCAAATACTAAGCGTTTAATTCGACTATGCAAAATAGCCCCTGCACACATCGTGCAAGGTTCTAAAGTCACATAAAGCGTACAATTTAACAGACGATAATTTTCAATATGCTGTGCGCCATGACGCAATGCCACAATCTCTGCGTGCGCCGTGGGGTCATGATTAATAATAGATAAATTCCACCCTTCACCAATAATCTGATGATCCTCATCCACTAATACCGCACCAACAGGAATTTCCCCTAAGGATTGGGCCTTATCCGCCAGTGTTAAGGCATAATTCATAAAGTGTTCATCTAATTGTTGTTGGATAATCATGCTTTCTTCGGTCATAAGTGATATTGCTGAAAAATGTCTGGTTAAGAAAGTTGTTTTATCAGAATGGTATTGATAGTTTGGTTACACAGGAATATATTTCAGCGTTTACTGCACAAGACTGACGTTTCGGCAAGCTCAACGACCGTCTTGTGCCACGGCTACATAATACCGTCACTATTGTAACTCTAAACTGAAAATGGATATTTAATCCCCTCGTGACATTCATATCCCACGACATTAAAATCATCCAGCGTCACCCAAGTTTCCAAATCTTCCAATGTTTTGATATCAGGGTTAATTTCTAGTTTTGGTGATGGAAACGGCTCGCGTTTTAGCTGCACATCACGCATTAATGCTAATTGGTCTTCATAAATATGCGCATTAACAATTTTATGATACGCCGTCCCGGCTTTCTTACCTGTAATTTGCGCCATAAGTGCCAAAAAGGTAAAGACCTGAATTTGATTAAAATTCAAACCTAAAGGGACATCACAAGATCGTTGATAGCTAGTTAAATAAAGAGTATCCCCTAATAAAGAAAAAGTGTGGCTGTACATACAAGGGCGCAAACACCCCAAATCAAACTCCCCTGGGTTTAGAAAAGTTAATATTTCACCACGGTCATCAATACCTTTACTTAAATCATTCACAATTTTACGTAACTGATCCACCGTTTCACCATTCGGCTTACGCCATGCCCGACCTTGCACACCATAAACACGGCCCATATCATCAGTACCTTTACGAGCAGGGTTATTTAACCAAGCTAAATTTTCATTGGCATTGGCATCCCAAGTTTTAGTACCTAATTTGCGGAAATCTGCCGCATTATCATAGCCACGAATATACCCCAAAAATTCAGCAATGGCGGCTTTCCAATAGCTTTTACGCGTGGTAATAATTGGGAATTGATTATTGGCAACATCGTATTCCAAGTCTGCATTGATTACCGTTAAACAGCGTTTCCCGGTTCGTTCATTTTCAATCCAAACACCTTCATCCACAATGCGTTGACATAGATCTAAATATTGACGCATTCAAAACTCCTTATTTTTTATCCGCACTTTGAATTGTAGTTGTACGAGAATAAGCCCAAACCATAATCGCAATACCGCCGATAATCATTGGTAATGACAGCATTTGACCTCGTGTAATCAAATCTTCTGCTGTATTCACACCATGATCAATTTCACGTACATATTCCACTAAGAAACGAAATACACCATAGCCAACTAAAAATAAACCTGATACAGCGGCCAACGGACGAGGCTTACGAATAAACCAATTTAAAATAATGAATAATGCCACACCTTCAAGTAACATTTCATAAAGCTGAGAAGGGTGCAACGGTACAGCTCCGTTGTAACCATAAGGGAACATTGCCCAAGGAACCGCATCTAAATTTTCCACCGGTCGCCCCCAGAGTTCATTATTAATAAAGTTGCCTAAACGCCCTAAACCTAAGCCTACAGGTACTAGAGGGGCAATTAAATCTGAGGTTTGCCAAAAACTCCGTTTTTGACGGATGGATGTCAAAAACATCGCCACAATCACGCCGATTAGACCACCATGGAAAGACATTCCCCCTTCCCAAATACGGAATAAATAAAACGGATCCGATAGGAAGCGATCAAAATTATAGAAAAAGACATCGCCAATACGTCCGCCTAAAATCACCCCGGCGAAACTAGCGTAAAGCAAACTATCAAATTGCGCCTCCGTCCATACACCATTGGATTTTTGTATCCGCTTTTTTCCTAACCAATCAGCAAAGAAAAAACCCAAAAGATACATGACGCCATACCAATGTAAACTAATTGGTCCGAGACTAAAAACAATAGGATCAATATAAGGTAAATGAATAAAATCTGTCATAACTTTCCTAACTTAAAATCATTTTACAAGCCATCAATAACAAAAATACAGCAAAGGCTTTTTTAAGTTTTGCAACAGGCAAACGCGAAGCCAACATTACACCAAACTTTGTCGTAAATACCGAAGTTGACGTAATACCTAAAACGGCAGGTAAGTACACAAACCCCACCGACCAATCGGGCAACTCAGTATTATCCCAACCGCTCACCATATAACTTAAACAACCTGAAAAAGCGAGCAACATGCCACAAAAAGAAGAAGACCCAATGGCCTTTTTCATTTCATAACCGCGTGCATTGAGAAATGGCACAATAAAACCACCGCCACCAATGCCCGCAAAGCTTGATGCAATACCAATCAAGCTACCGCCAATTAAAGCACTTTTATCCGTTAAAGGTTTATTTCCAGCCGTCATTTTTACGGACAGAATCATCTTTATCGCCAAATACACCACCATCGCCGCAAAAATACGACTTGCCACATCTTTGGGCAAATAGCTCACAAAAAAACTCGCCATATAGGTCGCCATCATCATGACCGGTGCAAACAAACGAAGCGATGACCAATCAATATTCCCTACTTTATAGTGATTATAAGCAGAAGCACCGCCTGTAATAATGATAGTGGCAAAAGAAGAACCCAGTGCAACCGACATTAATGCGTGCTCAGGCACCCCTACCATAGGTAATAAATAAACCAAGGTAGGCACGATAACCAAGCCGCCGCCAATGCCGAATAATCCAGCTAACACACCAACCGCACAACCTACCAGCAAGCAAATAAAAAATACTGTGATCATCGATGTTTCTTCCCTTTTTTATGCTTATTTTTTTGCGTTTGATATTTATGATAATAAGGTGTTTTTTTGGCTACACCAGATTCTTCATTTGAAGAATTTAATAGATTTTCACTACGCTGTGGATCAAATAAAAACTGCGCGAATTCTTTCATGGCTCGGCGATACACATCTCGCTTGAAAGAGACCACTTGACGCACAGGATACCAAAAACTCACCCAACGCCAACCATCAAACTCAGGTGAGGCTGTTCTGTTCATATTAATATCTTTCACATCACAAGTTAGTTGTAGTAAAAACCAACGCTGTTTCTGTCCAATGCACATCGGCTTGCTATCATAGCGCAATAAACGTTTTGGTAATTTATAACGAAGCCATTGTTTTGAAGCATAAAGGATTTTTACATCCTTTTTGGTCAATCCCACTTCTTCAAATAGCTCGCGATACATTGCTTGCTCAGGTGTTTCACCCTCGTTAATACCGCCTTGTGGAAATTGCCAAGAATTTTGTCCGTACCTTTTTGCCCACAGCACTTGTCTTTTCTGATTGCAAATGACAATGCCAACATTAGGACGGTAGCCATCGAAATCGATCACTATCCTTCACCTTAAAAATATTTTGTTTAGATCTAGCGTGGAATTATGGCACATCATGAAATTTTCGCCAATACTGTACGATATTCTAAGGGGAAAAGTGCGGTCAGATTTTAAAGAAATCATTCAATTTGTGGATAACTCTGTGTATAGGCTGAAAATAAATAAAGAATGAAAAGGAATAGATTTTTATACAACACAGACGAGCCCTGGTATAATTCACTGTGGATAGAAAATAAAATGAAATAAGGACACAAAAATCACACCTAAAATAAACCGCACTTTTCAATCTGTTTTATTGTGCAAAAGAAAACCAATTAGACCCACTTATCCACAGAAATACACCTAAAACCACTCAATTATCCATTCTTCTGTGAATTATTCTACTTTTATGTGGATAAAATTGTGGTTGAATACGCAATAATCTTTAATAACCGCCTCCCCTATCGGAAAGAAGAAATATCTTTTATTATAAAAATCAATAAATTAAAAACAAATGTAACGATTCTTCTTTTTCTCCCTATAACGCGAGCCAACGAGAGTATATTTTTTAACCGCTTAAGTCTTAATTTACCTATTCATTAAAAAAGAAAAATCCTAACTAAAAAGTATCGCAAACGATTACGTAACTCTGTATAATAGCGCCAATTTTTGAACTCAAAAGGAAACGCAACTGTGAGCAAAGCATCATTAAGTTACAAAGACGCTGGCGTAGATATCAATGCTGGTAACGAATTAGTTGAACGCATTAAACCCCATGTAAAACGCACTACTCGCCCTGAGGTGATTGGTGGCTTAGGTGGTTTTGGTGCGCTGTGTGCTTTACCAACTAAATATAAAGAACCTGTACTGGTTTCCGGTACAGATGGTGTAGGCACTAAATTACGTTTAGCCATTGATTTGAAAAAACATGACACTATTGGTATTGATTTAGTGGCGATGTGCGTCAATGACTTAGTAGTACAGGGAGCGGAACCTTTATTCTTTTTAGATTACTATGCAACGGGTAAATTAGACGTTGATGTCGCATCTGACGTGGTTAAAGGTATTGCGGAAGGTTGTGTTCAATCAGGTTGTGCCTTAGTGGGTGGTGAAACCGCTGAAATGCCCGGAATGTATCACGAAGGTGACTATGACTTAGCAGGTTTCTGCGTGGGTGTCGTTGAAAAATCAAAAATTTTAGATGGTTCAAAAGTCGTTGCCGGTGATGCGTTAATCGCTTTAGGTTCAAGTGGACCTCACTCAAATGGTTACTCATTAATTCGTAAAGTCATTGATGTAGCCGGCGTGAATCCGGCAACAGAACAATTAGCCGGTCAACCACTTGCAGATCAAGTATTAGCACCAACAAAAATTTACGTTAAATCCGTATTAGAACTCATTGAAAATGTTGATGTTCACGCCATTGCCCACTTAACTGGCGGCGGTTTTTGGGAAAATATTCCACGCGTGTTACCTGAAAATGTGAAAGCCGTTATCAATGAAAAAAGTTGGGAATGGCAACCGGTATTCAAATGGTTACAAGAGAAAGGCAACATTGAAACCTATGAAATGTATCGCACCTTTAACTGTGGTGTTGGTATGGTTATCGCACTGCCACAAGCAGATGTGGAAAAAGCCTTAAATGTGTTACGTGCGGCTGGTGAAAATGCCTGGTTAATTGGTCAAATTGAACCATTAGTAGAAGGCGAAAAACAGGTTATTATTCGTTAATCACTTTCTTCCTAAATGAAGCCCAATCATTGTATTGGGCTTTTGAGTTTATACTATGAAAAAAATTGTTGTTTTAATTTCCGGTACAGGAACAAATTTGCAAGCCATTATTAATGCTTGCCAATCGGGTGAAATCCAAGGTGAAATTGTTTCTGTGATTAGTAACAAAGCGGATGCTTATGGCTTAACTCGTGCAAAAAATGCCAATATTCCTACCGCAGTTTTTGAGCGAAAAAACTTTTCTGATAACCTTGAAATGGATCGTGCTATCGCTAAACATATTGAACAAGTGGAAGCGGATCTGGTGGTGTTAGCCGGTTATATGAAAATTTTAAGTGATGAATTCACCTTGCAATTTGCCGGTAAAATTTTAAATATTCATCCATCACTACTCCCCAAATACAAAGGGCTACATACCTATCAGCAAGCACTTGAAGCCGGAGAGACTGAACATGGCACAACCGTGCATTTTGTTACCCCCGAATTAGATAGCGGTGCCATTATCTTGCAAGCTAAAGTGCCTATTTTTCCTGAAGATGAAGTCGCCGATATTGAAGAACGTGTAAAAGCACAAGAAATTCAGATTTATCCCTTAGTCGTAAAATGGTTTATCAGCGAACGCCTAAAAGAAAAAGCAGGTAAAGCCTATTTAGACGGTAAATTACTGCCTGAAAATGGCTACGCCAACGAATAAATTTTATAAAGTGCGGTTAAATTCCGTGAAAATTTTGTTATAGTAAGGCAAAATTTATTTCAAATTATTAGGGATGGATTTTTATGGAAAAAATCATCATTGATGAAGACCAATTTATACGAACTATTTCGCGCATCTCCCACGAAATTATTGAAAAACACGAAAATCTAGATAATTTGATCATCGTTGGCATCAAACGCCGTGGGGCTGAAATTGCGGAACTGATTAAACGAAAAATCGGCGAGCTTACAGGGAAAAATCTACCCTCCATTGATTTAGATATTACCTTTTATCGCGATGATTTAGAATACGTAGAGCCAAGTAATCAATCACCCGTTTACAAAGGTTCGAGTGAATATATTAGCGTACAAGGTAAAACGGTTATCTTAGTGGATGATGTGTTATTTACAGGTAGAACTATTCGTGCTGCCTTAGATGCACTTGTGGATTTTGGACGAGCATCAAAAGTTGAACTCGTGATTTTTGTTGATCGCGGTCATCGTGAATTGCCTATTCGCGCAGATTATGTAGGCAAAAATGTTCCCACTAGTCGCGCTGAAAAAGTGCAAGTACGCACAATGAAATTTGACAGTTGTTATGAAGTCGCATTAATTTCTCGATGACACTGATAACAAAGGGAACTTTTTTTGACTAACCTGTTCTAATCAGTACAAATTTTAAGTAGAGATGGATAAAAAATGAAATTAAAACAATTAAAAAATAGGCTATTGATCGTCATAGGATTTATTGCCTTTATTGGTAATGCTCAAGCGATTGAAAAAGTGGTTGCTACCGTGGATGGAAATCCAATTTTAGAAAGCCAAGTGCAACGTGCGTTAGGGAAACGTGCGAATACCGAAGCCAATCGCCTTGCTGCCTTAGATGGCATTATTGATGATATGTTAGTGCAAAAAGCGATTCAAGAGTCGGGTGTTAAAGTTAACCCTGCACAAGTGGATCAAATTGTACAAAATATTGCCGCACAGAATGGCTTAACTTATGGTCAGTTATTAGATGCGTTAGATTATCAAGGTATCAGTCTTTCACAATTTAGAGAAAATATTGCCAACCAAATTTTAATGTCTGAAGTACGTAATCGTAGTATCGGTAAAAACATTAATGTGACTCGAGAGCAAGTAGAAGCACTGAGCAAACAAATGTTGGAACAGGCAAAAAATAGCGGCAACGAAAAAGCAATTACAGCAACGCAATATAAAGTACGTCATATTTTAATTAAGCTTAATCCGCTGTTAAATGACGCGCAGGCCAAATCACTATTAACGCAAGTTCGCGCCGATATTCTGGCTGGTAAAACAACTTTTGCGGAAGCGGCCAAGAATTATTCAAAAGATTACCTTTCCGGTGCCAATGGCGGTGATTTAGGTTTTGCCTTTCCTGAAGTTTATGCACCTGAATTTGCTCAAATGGTTAAAACAACAAAACCGGGCGTGATTTCCGCACCATTTAAAACTGAGTTCGGTTGGCATATTTTAGAAGTAACTGATACTCGTCAAGGTGATGTCACCGAAAGTGCTTATCAGCAAAAAGCTTACGAAAAATTGGTTAACGAACAACTTCAAGAAGAATCTAAAGACTGGATCAAGGCCCTACGTAAAGGTGCCAATATTCAAATTTTAACAAACTAATTTATCAGTGGGCGACATCGCCCACTCTTTATTTTGGAACCCAATCAATGAGTAATTCAAAACGCCATTTAGGCCATACCGCCCGTAAACGCTTCGGGCAAAACTTTTTACATGACGACAATGTGATTCAAGGCATTGTTGCCGCCATCTATCCACAAAAAGGGCAATTTTTAGTGGAAATCGGCCCCGGTTTAGGTGCATTAACCGAACCGGTGGGTGAGCAAGTGGATCGCTTAACGGTTGTGGAACTTGACCGCGATCTGGCGGAACGTTTGCGTCATCACCCATTCTTACATCAAAAACTCAATGTGATTGAAACGGACGCCATGCAGTTCGATTTTGGCAAACTTTATGATGAGGCGAAACTGGCGGAGCAAGGGCAAAAATTACGCGTATTTGGTAATTTACCTTACAACATTTCTACCCCACTTATTTTTCATTTGTTGAAATTCCACGACAAAATTCAAGATATGCACTTTATGTTGCAAAAAGAAGTGGTAAAACGCCTTTGTGCCGCCCCAAACAGCAAGGCTTACGGTCGTTTAACCATTATGACGCAATATTTTTGCCAAGTGATGCCGGTATTGGAAGTTCCGCCTACTGCCTTTAAACCTGCGCCCAAAGTGGATTCTGCAGTGGTACGTTTAATTCCACACAACACTTTACCTTACCCTGTTAAAGATCTGTATTGGCTTAATCGCGTAACAAGTCAAGCCTTTAACCAACGCCGTAAAACCTTGCGCAATGCGCTATCAACGCTATTTTCTGCGGAAAATCTCACCGCACTTGAGATTGATTTAAACGCACGAGCGGAAAATCTCACCATTGCGGATTATGTGCGTTTGGCAAACTGGCTGTGTGATAATCCACCTGCTGATGTAAATAAAGACGATATTTTTGAATACGTAGAATAATTATGGCCACCTATTTTGTGGGCGATCTGCACGGTTGCTTTGATGAATTGCAATTATTGCTCGAAAAAGTGCGGTTTAATTCTGATGATTTTTTGTATTTAACCGGCGATCTCATCGCGCGTGGCGAGAAATCCTTAGAATGTTTGCGCTTTGTTAAATCCTTAGGCAATCAGGCACAAACGGTACTCGGCAATCACGATTTGCATTTACTGTCTTGTGCCTATGGGATTAAGAAAGTCAAACCACGCGATAATTTGACCACACTTTTTGCCGCTAAGGATTTTGCTGAACTCATTGATTGGCTACGTTTTCAGCCTTTATTTGTGCATCACGAGCAATTAGGCTTTAGTCTTTCTCATGCGGGCATTTCCCCTGATTGGGATATTGCCACTGCACAATCTTGCGCTAAAGAAGTGGAAGCGGTGTTGCAATATGGCGATATCAAATATCTACTCAGCCAAATGTACGACAGCCGGCCTGATCGTTGGTCACCGGATTTACAGGGCATTGACCGCTTGCGTTATAGCATTAACGTATTCACCCGAATGCGCTTTTGTTATGCCGATCATCGCCTTGATTTTGAATGCAAAGCCCCTATCAGCCAAGCCCCTGCGGAACTCAAACCTTGGTTTGCATGTGACAATCCTATTTTTCAACAGGAAAATATTCTGTTTGGACATTGGGCAAGCCTGGTAGATTGCCCAACGCCAAGCAATATTTACGCGCTTGATACAGGCTGTGCTTGGGGTAATCGCCTGACCTTGCTACGTTGGGAAGATAAACAAATTTTTAGCCAAAGTGCGGTCCAAAATGTTGGAGATTTTTTATGATTTCAGCGCAAACCTGTGAACTTTTTAATATTCCCTTCTTCCAGTTTGCGCAGATGAAAAAATTCTGCCCTGAGCAAATTCCCCAAATTAAAGCGGACTACAAGCGCGAATGGAATGAATGGAAAACTTGTATTTTGCAAGTGTCACAGCAACTAGGCGCGCCTTTTGCCAAACCTCACATCGAAAGCTGGACCAATGGTTGGCAAGTAAGAGCGCATTTCTTTGCGTATTTTAAATACGAATTTAACCAAAATTCGGCGGCTATTTTATCGGTGTTACTAAACCGTCGTCGCTTGCAAGTTTGTTTAGATTGGCATTGTTATCGTGCTGATCGATCACAAATTAATCTGCAACAATATAATCAATGGCTAGATAATTTGGATAAGAACCAATTTGCTGAGTGGGAAATTTGGCGCGGTGATGAAAGTGAATATGATGATTTTCGTCAAGTGAAACAATTAGTTGAGCAAGACTGGCTTTTACGTTCAGATGAAGATTTTTGGTGTATCGGACGTAATATAGAAAAATCGGCGTTAGACAGAATAAACCCTGTCGAATTTATCACAGAATCTATTCGTAATTTATTACCCTTATATGAGAAATGCCACCAATAATTAGGGGCTGTTTATCTTTTAATTTAGACGTTTTTCCGCTATCCTATACGGCATTTTCCAAACCTAAATTTGACCCAAAGTGCGGTCATAAATTTCATTATTTTAAGGTAAAACTATGCAAGAACAATATCGTCCCGATTTGATTGAAAGTGAAGTGCAAAAATATTGGGCAGACAACAAAACCTTTAAAGCAGTAAAAGATCCGAGCAAAGAAAAATATTATTGCCTTTCCATGTTCCCTTATCCATCAGGTCGCCTACACATGGGACACGTGCGTAACTACACCATTGGCGATGTGGTTTCTCGCTATCAACGTATGAATGGTAAAAATGTATTACAACCCATCGGTTGGGATGCATTTGGCTTGCCAGCAGAAGGCGCGGCGGTAAAAAATAAAACCGCACCGGCCAAATGGACCTATGAAAATATTGAGTATATGAAAGGTCAGCTCAAAATGTTGGGCCTAGGCTATGACTGGGATCGTGAAATTGCCACTTGCCGTCCGGAATACTACAAATGGGAACAATGGTTCTTTACCGAGTTGTACAAAAAAGGTTTGGTTTACAAAAAAACCTCGACGGTAAACTGGTGTCCGAATGATGAAACTGTACTGGCTAATGAGCAAGTTCATGAAGGCTGCTGCTGGCGTTGTGATACCCCTGTGGAGCAAAAAGAAATCCCACAATGGTTTATTAAAATTACCGATTATGCAGATCAACTTTTAGGCGGGCTAGACAATCTACCTGAATGGCCGGACATGGTAAAAACCATGCAACGTAACTGGATCGGTCGTTCTGAAGGGGTGGAAATTACCTTTAAAATTGAAAATTCCGATGAAACTGTATCGGTTTATACCACTCGCCCTGATACTTTCTACGGCGTAAGTTATATTGCTGTTGCCGCTGGTCACCCATTAGCGGAAAGTGCGGCGAAAAATAATCCTGAATTAGCGGCATTTATCCGTGAATGCAAAGGCACAAAAGTGGCTGAAGCAGATTTGGCAACCCTTGAGAAAAAAGGGATGGCAACCGGTTTGAATGTCATTCACCCGATTACAGGTCAACCAGTGCCAATTTGGGTAGCAAACTTTGTATTAATGCACTACGGTACGGGCGCAGTGATGGCAGTACCGGCGCACGATCAACGTGACTTTGAATTTGCGACCAAATACGGTTTACCTATTAAACAAGTCATTGCGCCGATTAATGGCGAAGAAATTGATTTGAACAAAGCCGCATTCACTGAACATGGTCAATTAATTCACTCTGAGGAATTTAACGGTTTAGATTTTGATGCCGCATTTAATGGCATTGCCGATAAATTAGAAGCCATGGGTTGCGGTAAACGCCAAGTAAACTTCCGCTTACGCGATTGGGGTGTTTCACGTCAACGCTATTGGGGCGCGCCAATTCCAATGCTTACCCTTGAAAATGGCGACGTGGTGCCAACGCCATTAGAAGATTTGCCGGTAATTTTGCCTGAAGATGTGGTAATGGATGGTGTTCAAAGCCCAATTAAAGCGGATCCAAACTGGGCGAAAACCACTTACAACGGACAACCTGCATTAAAAGAAACGGATACCTTTGATACCTTTATGGAATCTTCTTGGTATTACGCGCGCTATACTTGCCCACAATTCCATGACGGCATGCTAGATCCAGAAGAAGCCAACTATTGGTTACCGGTGGATCAATATATCGGTGGTATCGAACACGCAACCATGCACTTGCTCTACTTCCGTTTCTTCCACAAATTATTACGTGATGCGGGTTTGGTTAAATCCGATGAACCGGCGAATAAATTGTTATGTCAAGGTATGGTGTTAGCGGACGCTTTCTATTACACCAGCCCGACCAATGAGCGAATTTGGGTGAGCCCAACGAAAGTGACCCTTGAGCGTGATGAAAAAGGTCGTATCATCAAAGCCACCGATGACGAAGGTCACGAATTAGTACATAGCGGTATGACCAAAATGTCGAAATCGAAAAACAACGGTATCGACCCACAAGAAATGGTAGAAAAATACGGTGCAGATACGGTTCGCTTATTTATGATGTTCGCATCGCCTGCGGAAATGACCTTAGAATGGCAAGAATCAGGCGTAGAAGGGGCAAAACGTTTCTTAGGTCGCTTGTGGAATTTGGTGTTTGAATACAATAAAAATCCGGCACAAATTGCCTTAAATCCGACCGCACTTTCAGGCACACAAAAAGCCTTACGTCGCGATGTACACAAAACTATTGCCAAAGTATCTGATGATATTGGTCGCCGCCAAACTTTCAACACCGCAATTGCCGCGATTATGGAGTTAATGAACAAACTCACACGCGCACCGCTTGCGGATGAGCAAGATCGCGCGGTGATGGCGGAAGCATTAAGTGCGGTAGTACGAATGCTTTACCCAATTACGCCACACATCTGTTTCCAATTATGGAAAGAATTAGGCAACCAAGACAACATTGACTTCGCCCCTTGGGTAGTTGCAGATGAAACTGCGATGGTTGAAGATGAAAAATTGGTTGTGGTACAAGTTAACGGAAAAGTACGTGGTAAAGTCACTGTACCGGCAGACTTCAGCGAAGAACAAATCAAAGAAGTGGCATTACAAGATGACAACGTACAAAAATTCCTAGATGGTTTGAATATTGTGAAAACCATCTATGTACCGGGTAAATTATTTAGTTTTGTGGCGAAGTAATTGACTTGTTAACAAATAAGGTGGGTGAAAACCCACCATATTTCTATATGCCTATGAAATTCACAACATTAACAAAAAACGCCATAATTCTCACCGCGCTTTCCGGTTGCGTTTCCGGTAATGATTTCGCTAATTTAGATTGGCGTCCTTTTAAAGATATTGACGGCAGTATTCAGGAAATTGGTTTTTATAGCTGGAAAGTTCAGACCTTTCAACATGGGAAAACCGTAGAACGTGATGCACATATGGCCTATCTTGCCCAGCCTTTTGGGGAATTAAAAGCGAAGAAAGCACTCGGTGAAATGTACCCTTTAGGGCGAGCTAATGAAAATAGTGCAATGGCAACTATTTTCTTGCTTGATGGGCAATCTGTTAATATTTATGATGAACAAAATATTAAAAAGCTCGTGCAAGCCACCACCTTTGATTTTTATGAATTTGGGGGAATGCGATTAAGCCATGCTAAATTCAGTGCAAAAAAAGCCATTTGTCAGGATTTCAAGAGCAAAACAGGGGTAAATTTGTTGATGACAACCAATTATTATCCTGAAAATAGCTTTACCGATTTCTATACGGCACTTATTGACGTACAATTGCGACATAATATTGCACCAACAGAAATTGGTTATACACCAAGTTTTACCGGCAATAACCCACAGTTACAAACCGTTATCAAAGAACAAGAACAGAAAAGGGGCAAAAATATGGTGGTTGCCAATATCAAAGAAAAAGCCAGTCTTCTGTTTAATATCATTTGCAAATAAAAGGTGAATTTATGTTTAACCTATTGAAAAAAATCGCATTAATTACAAGTATTGCCGCCCTATCCGCCTGCGGCTTTCATTTTAAAACAGGTCAATTAGTCCCTAAAGAATTACAAACCATCAGTTTTGAAAGTGCGGACAAATATGATGCTATGTCCATGGCAATGCGCAAACAGCTTCAGGCAAACAATATTAATGTGGTGGATCCGCGCGAAGATGTAGCCGTTTTACGTATTCACAGCATACGCACTAATGATGAAGTGGTATCGGTCTTTAAACAAGGACGTGAAGCAGAAAAAGTACTCATCATGAACGTGAGTGCAAGTGTGCGCTTGCCAAAACAAGAGGCCCATGAATTTTCCGTGAGTGTTAACCGTACTTTCTTTGATAATTCACGCGCTGCTCTAGCAAAATCCGCTGAACGTGATGTCATTTGGAACGATATGCGTGAACAGGCTGCTCGTCAAATTATTGCCAAAATGGTGGCACTACAACATCAAATTAAAACGACAAAATAGCGATGAACCGTATTTTCCCTGAACAGCTCAGCCACTCGCTAGGTCAACGCCTAGCGAGTCTTTATTATTTAACAGGACAAGATCCCTTGCTGTTAGCGGAAGCGCGTGATCTGATTATTCAAACTGCCACCACACAGGGCTTTGATGAAAAAATAGAGATTCAAGTGGATCAATCAACGGACTGGGATGATTTATTTGAGCGTTGCCAATCCATGGGGTTATTTTTCAATAAACAGGTTATTAGCCTTACTCTACCTGAAAATCTCACCGCCGCCCTACAAGCTAAATTATTTGAACTCATTAGTTTATCCAATGAAGATGTATTACTGATTTTACAGCTACCTAAATTTGGCAAAGCCAACGAAAAGCAGGAATGGGTAAAAAAATCATTAGAAATTGAACCGCACTTAAACCTGATTAACTGCCAAACCCCTAGCATAGAACAGCTACCGCGTTGGGTAAGCAACCGAGTTAAAGCCATGGGGTTAACCATTGAACAAGATGCCGTACAACTACTTTGTTATAGCTATGAAAATAACTTACTTGCCCTAAAACAAACCCTTGAATTATTAGCGTTACTCCACCCTGATCACAAAATTAGCTTTACGCGAGTCAGATCCCTAGTTGAACAGGCTTCAATCTTTACACCTTTTCAATGGATTGATGCCCTATTAGAAGGTAAAGAAGGACGCGCTCGCCGCATTCTTGAAAGTTTGAAAGCAGAAGATCTACAACCTATTATCTTATTGCGTACCTTACAACGAGAACTCATGACCTTATTGGACTTATCCAAACCGTCACAACGCTTAACCGATATTGATCAGCCCTTACCAACACATCAGTTAAGGGAAGGCTTTGACCGCTTAAAAATATGGCAAACTCGCCGTCATATTTATACGATAGCATTTCAACGCTTAACTTATCGAAAACTCTATGAAATGATCCAACAACTGGCGGAATTGGAACGTATGGCAAAATTAGATTTTAGCAATGATATTTGGGACAAGCTGGCAGATATTTCAGTGAAATTTGCCTGATATGAAGTAGATGCGGTCTTTCTCACCCAAAGTGCGGTTGAATTTTTCAAATATTTTGATAAAATTCACCGCACTTTTTGTTGAACAATTCACAAAAAATGTTCGGTTGAAGCTAGTTGGAGAGTGGCGAATTAACGCTACACCGACGAAGTAAATCTTTCAGGTGCGCGAAAGCGTAAGGACTGCTAGTGGACGAACCCTTGGAGAGATCCGGCACAAGATGTGCATGGGCGCCGAAGGCGAAAGAATAGCATTAAGCTATTTGAAACGCTCAGGCAAAAGGACAGGGGCAAGAGATTTCATCATTCACGTCATCGATGTGCATTTCTTATTTATCTCTTATCCCTTTGTATTTTCAACTTTCAGGAAATTACAATGGAATCAATTTTATCAACTATCGACTCTTTCATCTGGGGCCCTCCCCTTTTAATTTTACTCTCAGGAACAGGGTTATATTTAACCTTACGCCTTGGTTTTATCCAACTTCGCCATTTACCACGTGCATTTGTTTATATGTTTAAGCGTGAATCAAGCAATGGACAAGCCGGAGATGTCTCGGCTTTTGCCGCACTTTGTACCGCACTCTCTGCCACCATTGGGACAGGAAATATTGTCGGGGTGGCAACCGCGGTCAAAGCCGGGGGACCTGGGGCAATTTTTTGGATGTGGTTAGTGGCCTTTTTTGGTATGGCAACAAAATATGCAGAAAGTGTATTAGCCGTAAAATACCGTGTTCGGGACAAAAATGGCTTCATGGCCGGCGGCCCGATGTATTACATTGAACGTGGGCTAGGCATTAAATGGCTAGCCAAATTATTCGCTGTTTTTGGTATTTTAGTGGCATTCTTCGGTATTGGGACCTTTCCGCAAATTAATGCGATTACTCATGCGATGCAAGATAGCTTTAATGTACCAATTGAAATCACCGTGACTATCATGACCGCGATTGTTGCCTTAATTATTCTCGGTGGCGTAAAACGCATTGCTTCGGTCTCTACGGTTATTGTTCCTTTTATGGCGATTTTATATGTTGCCACGTCAGTCGTTATTTTAATTCTAAATGCGGACAAAGTCCCTGCTGCTTTAGGGTTAATTATTCACAGTGCCTTTGATCCCGAAGCCGCATTAGGGGGAGCATTAGGTTTCACCGTGATGAAAGCCATTCAAATGGGGGTTGCTCGTGGTATTTTCTCAAATGAATCAGGATTAGGTTCAGCACCTATCGCGGCGGCGGCGGCTCAAACCAAAGAGCCTGTTCGTCAAGGTTTAATATCGATGACAGGAACTTTCTTAGACACAATTATTGTCTGCACGATGACGGGGTTAGTCCTTGTGATTACAGGAGTTTGGAATAGTGCGGCCGAAGGGGCGGCGGCGACAAATGATGCATTTTCATTGGGATTAGGGACAGAAATCGGTGCAACCATTGTGACGATTGGCTTGCTTTTCTTTGCGTTCACCACCATTTTAGGTTGGTGCTATTATGGCGAACGTTGTTTTGTTTACTTATTCGATATTCGCGGCATAAAAATTTATCGTTTTATTTTTATCCTATTGGTTGCTACCGGTGCGTTTATTACCCTTGATACCATTTGGATTTTAGCCGATATCGTCAATGGCTTAATGGCATTTCCTAATCTCATTGCGATTGTTGGCTTGCGCAAAGTCATTATCGAAGAAACGCAAGATTACTTCCGCCGCTTACGCAACGGCGAACTGGATGTGGATGAACGTCAAGCGTAGCATCACAGGTTGGGGATTAGTACAAATGATAGGGGCGAAATATCTTTCGCCCCTTTTATTTTAACCAGCCCTAACGATTAGGTTATCGCGCTTTCTTCAAGAAAAAAAGTGCTTTTTTATGGTTTTGCGATCTAGATCATATTTTTACAAATTAATCTTTTTTCGCGAAATAAAGTACTTGCAAAGCAAATTGAATAGGCATATTTTGTTATCAAAGGAAGTAAACAGCGTGGCGACACGCAACAACAGCAAAAGAGGTAACTGCTATGACACTTAATATCGCAAGCAAACAAATGGATATCACTCCTGCAATTCGTTCTCATATCGAAGACAGACTCGCAAAATTGGAGAAATGGCAAACGCAGTTAATTAACCCACATTTCGTATTAAGCAAACTCCCACAAGGCTTTGGCGTAGAAGCAACGATCAGCACGCCAAATGGCAATTTGTTCGCCAGTGCTGAAGCGGATGATATGTATCATGCCATCAATCTTGTCGAAGAAAAATTAGAAAAACAACTCAATAAATTACAACATAAAGGTGAAGCGCGTAGAGCGGATGAACGCTTGAAAGACTCTTTCTAATGGATTAATCATGAAAATTAAAGACCGCACTTTTGTTGAAGTGCGGTCTTTTTATTAAGGGTTTTGATTAGTGTGTGCTGGTACTGGTTGTAGTACGGTTCGCACGTTTACGATCATTTTCAGTCAGTAATTTTTTACGCACGCGAATTGACACCGGCGTTACTTCCACTAACTCATCATCATCAATAAACTCAATAGCTTGCTCTAAAGTGAATTTCACAGGGGTTGTTAATACAATAGCATCATCTTTACCTGACGCGCGCATATTGGTTAATTTTTTACCTTGTAAACAGTTCACCGTTAAGTCATTTGAACGACTATGAATACCAATGATTTGACCTTCATATACATCAACACCGTGGTCAATCATTAATTTACCACGCTCTTGTAAGCCCCATAAGGCATAAGCTAAGGCTTTACCTGTTGCGTTTGAAATTAATACACCGTTCTTACGTTGACCAATTTCACCTGGTTTTACGTCATCATAATGGCTGAATGTCGAATAAAGTAACCCTGTCCCTGATGTCATCGTCATAAATTCGTTACGGAAACCAATTAAACCACGGCTAGGAATCACATATTCCAAACGGGTACGACCTTTGCCGTCCGGAATCATATCTTTCACTTCGCCTTTACGAATACCTAAAGCCTCCATTACCGAACCTTGATGTTGCTCTTCGATATCGATAGTTACTTGCTCAAACGGCTCTTGTTTTTTGCCGTTAACTTCGCGATAAATAACGCGTGGACGTGATACCGCTAATTCATAACCTTCACGGCGCATATTCTCGATTAACACAGACAAATGCAACTCACCACGACCTGAAACACGGAACTCATCCGGGTTTGGTGTTTCTTCAACACGTAATGCCACATTATGTACTAGCTCTTTGTTCAAGCGTTCTAAGATTTGGCGCGAAGTCACATATTTCCCTTCTTTACCACAGAACGGCGAGGTATTTACACAGAAGAACATGGTTACCGTTGGCTCGTCTACGCTTAATGCAGGTAAGGCTTCTACATTGTTAATATCGCAAATAGTATCTGAAATATTCAATTCACCCATACCTGTAATCGCCACGATATCGCCAGCGAAAGCTTCATCTGTTTCGTAACGCTGTAAACCTAAATGTCCCAATACTTGACCAATACGACCTTGACGCGTTTTACCTTCGCTATCAATTAAGGTTACCGCTTGGTTTGGTTTCACTGAGCCGCGTTTAATGCGACCAATACCAATAACACCCACGTAGTTATTATAGTCTAACTGCGAAATTTGCATTTGGAACGGAGCATCCAATTCCACCGCAGGCGGTGCAACATGTTCTACAATTGCTTCAAATAATGGCGTCATATCTTCCGCGAGTTCTTCATGTTCTAAACCCGCTACCCCATTTAATGCAGAAGCATAAACAATCGGGAAGTCTAATTGTTCGTCTGTTGCGCCTAAGTTAACGAATAAATCGAACACTTGATCCACCACCCAATCAGGGCGCGCGCCCGGGCGGTCAACTTTGTTGATCACAACGATGGGCTTTAAGCCGTGGGCAAAGGCTTTTTGGGTCACGAAACGTGTTTGTGGCATTGGACCATCAAAAGCATCCACCACCAATAACACCGAATCCACCATAGAAAGAACTCGCTCTACTTCACCACCGAAGTCCGCGTGCCCTGGGGTGTCTACGATATTAATACGGTAGTCATTCCAGTTAATCGCCGTATTTTTTGCCAAAATAGTAATACCGCGTTCTTTTTCAAGATCGTTACTGTCCATCACACGCTCATCATTATCACCGTTACGAGCGGCTTCAAGTGTGCCTGATTGTTGTAAAAGTTTGTCCACTAAGGTTGTTTTACCGTGGTCAACGTGCGCAATAATTGCAATATTACGCAATTTATTAATGTCTAAATCTGCCATTGAAATATTCTTTTATTTTGTTAGGAAAGTTTTTAAAATTTCACCGCACTTTTGCGATATTATGTAGCGCTTGCACAAGACGGTCGTTGAGCTTGTCGAAACGTAAGTCTTGTGCAAAGAACGCTGAAATGCCTTATGGTTCGACAAGCTCACCAACCGCCATTTCAGCTTCGTGCAAGTGATGCATCATACCGCACTTTTGTGACTACTGGCGAAAGGTCGCAAATTATACAACTTTTTGCTTTCCTTGTCTTGAATATTCACAAAATAGATAAAATCACGATTCATTATCTGTTTATTATGTAATTAATAATAAAAATGCCAATTAGTTAGATAAATTTCACTCTTACAAATATTTTTTTAGATTTTCTCTTATTGCTATTTGCTAAATTCTAATTCTGTGGTATTTTGACGCCGACAAAGTAAATGACTTTGGATTTCCTTTTTACTTGCACAACAAATTTATTAACAGGAGAGCTTTTTTATGGCTAACGCAGCAGCTATTGAACGTGTGTTCAAACTTATTGAAGAAAATGACATTAAATTCGTTCTTCTTCGCTTCACCAACCTCCGTGGTAAAGAACACGGTGTATCGTTACCCGCCAGCGCAATTGACGAAGACTTCTTTGAAGACGGCAAAATGTTTGATGGTTCATCAGTAGAAGGCTGGAAAGCCATTAACAAAGCCGATATGCTTCTCATGCCAATCGCCGAAACTGCCGTTGTTGACCCATTCGCTCAAATCCCTACCCTTTCAATCCGCTGTAGCATCTACGACCCAAATACTATGCAATCTTACGACCGCGACCCACGCTCAATTGCGATTCGCGCAGAAGACTATATGCGTTCAACAGGTATTGCAGATGATGTATTCTTTGGACCGGAACCGGAATTCTTCTTATTTGATGATGTTCGTTTCAGCACAGAAATGAACAATGTGTCATTCAAAATTGACGACATCGAAGCTACTTGGAATACCAACCGCAAATATGAAGATGGCAACAACGCTTACCGTCCATTGAAAAAAGGCGGTTACTGCGCCGTCGCACCAAACGATACGGCACATGATATTCGTTCGGAAATGTGCTTACTCATGGAAGAAATGGGCTTAGTTATCGAAGCGCATCACCATGAAGTTGCTACAGCCGGTCAAAACGAAATTGCGACAAAATTCAACAGCTTAACTTTAAAAGCAGACGAAACCCAAATCTATAAATATATCGTTCAAAATGTTGCAGCAGAACATGGTAAATCAGCTTGCTTTATGCCAAAACCATTTGCCGGCGACAACGGTTCCGGTATGCACTGTAACATGTCATTAAGCAAAGACGGCAAAAACGTATTCCAAGGTGACAAATACGCCGGTTTATCTGAAACTGCGCTTTACTACATTGGCGGTATCATTAAACACGCTAAAGCATTAAATGCTTTCACAAACCCGGCGACTAACTCATACAAACGTTTAGTACCTGGATTTGAAGCACCAGTATTATTAGCCTACTCAGCAAGCAACCGCTCAGCATCTATCCGTATTCCTGCGGTCACTAGCCCGAAAGCTATTCGTGTTGAAGCGCGTTTCCCTGACCCATCAGCAAACCCATACTTATGTTTTGCGGCATTGTTAATGGCGGGTCTTGACGGTGTAATCAACAAAATCCACCCGGGCGATGCGATGGATAAAAACCTTTATGATTTACCACCTGAAGAATTAAAAGAAATCCCGGCGGTATGTTCATCATTAGAACAAGCCTTGGATTCTTTAGAAGCCGATCATGAATTCTTAACCAAAGGTGGTGTGTTCACTAAGGACTTTATCGATGCATTCATCACAATGAAACGCAAAGATGTTGAACGCGTAAATATGACACCACACCCGGTAGAATACGAATTATATTACGCTTAATTACTCACAAAAACAAAGTGCGGTCAGATCTGACCGCACTTTTCTTTTCATTTCTTTTAACATGTTCTGTATTTTTTCCACAACCTCTCTGTCGCTATAGCGGTTCCCATCGCCAAAGTCAACGGCATTAATGTCTCGGCATTACTGCGTGTCAGCTCAAGCAAAAATACGATAGATGTCATTGGCATTTTCTGCATAATACCTAAAAACACACAAGCCCCCACAATCGCTGCCCCTTCCAAAGATAAATGGGGAAATAATGTATTCCAACCTATGGCTAACGCGTAAGCAAAGGTACTTCCCAACATCATTGACGGCGTAATCAAACCACCGTAAGCACCGGCTGCCAACGCCAAGATTACCACTAACCATTTTAGCCCTAACAACTGTACGCTTTCTTGCCAAGTAAGCATCTCACCAAAGGTAAGCTGATTACCGGCTTTTCCGTTGCCTAAAATTTCAGGCTGAAGCATGGAAATCATGCCAATTAGGCTAAATAGCCCCACCGCCAATATGATTATGCGTTTATCCGTTCGCTTCCAGAAAGGAACTTGTTCACCGGAAAAACGGAATACTTGCACCAAAAGCGCGGTCAAAATTCCGATAATTCCTGCGAATACCAATAAGCTGGGATTAATCTCAAAAGACACAACTTGATGATATTGCACCAAATCCCCCAAAAAGAAACGCGATACACAAGTGGCGATGACCACGGTGACCAATGCTGCACCTAAAGCACGCGTATTAATGCTCATCACCATGGTTTCTAAAATAAAAATGGTTGCCGCCAAAGGGACGTTATACACCGCTGTTAACCCCGCCCCCGAAGCACAGGCTAGAACTAATTTAGCATCAATATCCGACAATCCCATACGACGTACCCATGCACTACCGAAAGCAACAGAGATTTCCCGTGGTGCCACTTCTCGTCCCAAAGGCGAACCCAGCCCTACAGTAATAATTTGCAATAACGCATGGCTAATTGTTTTGAAAAAAGGTAAACCTTGTTGGGGATCATCAAGCCCTTGCTTTATAGAACGCAATGGCTTGCCATAACGATGTATGGCAAACCATCCTAATCCTGCGACTAATCCACAAAGGGTTAACACTATCCAACGGCGCGTAGGAGAACTTTGTAATACCCCCTCTCGAAAAGATATTTCTTCTCCATTAAATCCATATCCAAAGGCAAAATGTTGAATATAATGAAGAAGATAGGTTAAACAGGTACCAACAAGCCCGGCGACAATCCCAATATAAATAAGTGAAAGGTAAAAACGAGTATTTAATTTCATAGACAATCAATAAGTATAAAATGAGAGCAAATTCTACCGCACTTTATGTCTAAAACGAATGTGAAAAATTAAACCGCTAAATACGCCAGAATACTTTGTGCTGCCTCTCGCCCTTCAGCAATGGCCGTCACCACTAAATCTGAGCCACGCGTAATATCACCACCGGCAAAGATTTTCGGGTTAGTCGTTTGTTGTTTGAGTTCGCCTACTGCCTGAATACGTCCACGACTATCCACACTGACGCCCACTGATTGCAACCACGGCATTGCGTGTGGGGCAAAGCCGAATGCCACAATAATGGCATCGCAGGCTATAGTTTCTTCGCTGCCTTCAATGATTTCCGCTTGACGGCGTCCTTGACTATCCGCATCACCCAAGCGCGTTTTCACTATTTTTAAGCCAATCACATTGCCTTTACCGTCTTTTTCCACCGCCACCGGTTGCGCGTTAAATTGGAATAACACCCCTTCTTCTTTGGCGTTGGTATATTCTTTTTTCGAACCGGGCATATTGGCGGCATCGCGGCGGTAAACGCAAGTCACTTCCGCCGCACCTTGGCGAATAGAGGTGCGCACGCAGTCCATGGCGGTATCGCCACCGCCCAACACCACCACTTTTTTGCCTTCCATTGACACAAAATCAGGGGCGTTAAGTCCTAATAAATGCTGTGTGTTGCCAATTAAGAAAGGCAAGGCGGAATAGACGCCCTGCGCGTCTTCATTTGGAATATGGGCTTTCATCCCTTGATATGTACCTACTGCTAAAAATACCGCATCATATTGTGACACCAATCCATCAAGGGTGAGATCTTTGCCGATTTCCACGCCTAATTTGAACTCTACCCCCATTTCCGCAAAGATTTCACGGCGGCGGCTCATGACGGATTTTTCTAATTTGAACGCGGGAATACCGAAAGTGAGCAAACCACCAATTTCTTGCTGGCGTTCATAAACGGTGACTTCCACGCCGTTGCGGATTAACACATCCGCACAGCCTAAGCCTGCTGGTCCTGCGCCCACAATCGCCACTTTTTTGCCGGTTTTTAGCCCTTTGACTTGTGGTCGCCAGCCTAATTCAAAGGCTTTTTCCGTAATATATTTTTCTACGTTACCAATGGTGACTGCACCAAATTCCGCATTCAGCGTACAAGATCCTTCGCATAAGCGATCCTGTGGGCAAACGCGTCCGCACACTTCCGGCAAGCTGTTTGTGGTGTGTGCCAGTTCGGCGGCTTCCACAATGCGTCCTTCATTGGCTAAACGCAACCAGTTTGGAATATTGTTGTGCAACGGACAACGGTTTTGGCAATAAGGGTTACCACATTCTAAACAACGGTCTGCTTGCGCTTTGGCTTGTTCATCAGTAAACAGGTTATAAATTTCAACAAATTCGGTTTTACGAATATTTAACGGGATTTTTGGCGGATCTACTCGCTGTAAATCGATAAATTGATAGACGTTTCCACGACCCATTTTGTATTCCTTCAATAATAACGTTTAAAATCACTCAATTTTCACCGCGCTTTATAACGCTAGCGTGATAAAGTGCGGTGCGTTTTTCTTTATTTTCAATATGATGACCGGGGCAAATGTGATTTGCCCCTACGCATTTTTTCCAAATGCATCACACCTTTCTGTTATTGAATTACTTCGCGCAATTCTGTCACGGTGCGGCGTTTATGCCCCAATAAGGCATCCACATCATTGGCTTTCGGTTTCACCAACACAAAGCGCGGTGCGTATTCTTCCCAGTGAGCAAGAATTCGTTCGCCGATTGCGCTGTGGGTCAATTCCACATGACGTGCGATCAGTCCGCGTAAATGCTCTTGATGAGTCGGTAAATCCGCCACATTCAAGGCTTCCACTAATTCAGGGTTAATGCGCCCGCGGAAACCGCCGTCTACATCTAACACATAGGCAAAGCCACCGGTCATCCCTGCACCGAAGTTAATCCCTGTTTTGCCTAACACGGTAACAACACCGCCTGTCATATATTCACAACCGTTGTCGCCGATCCCTTCCACAATCGCCAATGCGCCGGAGTTACGCACCGCAAAACGTTCGCCCGCTCGACCCGAAGCAAATAATTCGCCCCCTGTGGCGCCGTATAAACAGGTATTCCCTGCAATAGTGGCCTCTTCCGCTTTGAATGCCACGCCGGTATGTGGTTTGATCACAATACGACCGCCCGCCATACCTTTCCCCACATAGTCGTTGGCATCGCCGGTTAAATTCAAGTTCACGCCACCTGCTAACCACACGCCAAAACTTTGACCTGCCGTTCCGGTTAAGTTGATATTGAATTCTTGCAACGGCGCGCCACGGTTACCAAAGCGTTTTGCGATCACGCCCGATAAGGTTGCCCCCACAGAACGATCAAGATTGCTAATATCCAATTCCATTTCTGTGCTTAAACCGCTTTCTAACGCGTCTTCCGCTTGCGCCATAATGGCTTTATTTAATAAGCCTTTGTCAAAAGGTGGGTTGGTTTGGGTGCAATAGCGCGCAGAACCTTCAGGCACCACAGGGGAATAAAGCAATTTGCTTAAATCCAAGCCCCGTTGTTTGCCGGTTTGCCCTTCGATAATTTCCAATAAATCCGTGCGCCCGATAATGTCCGTTAATTTTTCTACGCCCAATTGCGCCAAAATTTCACGTACATCTTGCGCAATGAATTTGAAATAATTCATGGCTTTTTCAACGTTGCCGTGGAAATGATCTTTACGCAAGGTCTCATCTTGGGTTGCCACGCCGGTTGCGCAGTTATTTAAGTGACAAATACGTAAATAACGACAACCTAACGCCACCATTGGGCCTGTCCCGAAACCAAAACTTTCCGCGCCTAAAATCGCGGCTTTTACAATGTCTAAGCCGGTTTTTAAACCGCCGTCTACTTGTAGGCGCACTTTATGACGAAGATTATTTTCCACTAAGGCTTGTTGCGCTTCCGCAAGCCCTAATTCCCAAGGCGAACCGGCATATTTCACGCTGGTTAATGGGCTTGCGCCTGTGCCGCCGTCATAGCCGGCAATGGTAATTAAATCCGCATAGGCTTTTGCCACGCCTGTTGCAATGGTTCCCACACCGGGTAAAGACACCAATTTCACCGAAATCAACGCTTTCGGGTTAATTTGTTTTAAGTCGAAAATCAACTGCGCCAAGTCTTCGATAGAATAAATATCGTGGTGCGGTGGTGGCGAAATTAAGGTTGAACCCGGTACGGCATAACGCAATTGTGCAATATAAGGGGTCACTTTATCCCCCGGTAATTGACCGCCTTCCCCCGGTTTTGCCCCTTGCGCCACTTTGATTTGGATCACTTCGGCACTCATTAAATAAGCCGGTGTCACACCAAAACGCCCCGATGCCACTTGTTTGATTTTAGAGACTTTTTCGGTGCCATAACGTGCGGGATCTTCGCCGCCTTCGCCCGAGTTAGAATAGCCGCCCAAGCGGTTCATCGCTGCTGCTAAGGATTCATGGGCTTCCGGACTTAAAGCACCAATGGACATTGCCGCGCCGTCAAAACGTTTATAGAGATTTTCCGCGGGCTCCACTTGGTCAATATCAATGGCTTGTGCCTTTTCCGTATTCACTTTGAGCAAGTCGCGAATGGTGGTCACAGGGCGGTTATTCACCGTATCACGATACACTTTATATTTTTCGTAATCCCCTGAGTTTACTGCCGCTTGTAAGCTATTCACCACTTCAGGATTGTACGCGTGATATTCGCCTTGTGGTTTAAATTTCAAGAAACCGCCCATTTCCAATTCTTGGCTTCTGCGCCATGCACGTTGGCGCGTTGCGGTGAGTTGCGCTTGTAAATCATCAAAGGATGCCCCTTCTATGCGGCTGGTAATTCCCGGGAAGCAAAGTGCGGTCACTTCGCTGTTCATTCCCACTAACTCAAACAAACGCGCGCAACGGTAAGATGAAATGCAAGAAATCCCCATTTTGGACATAATTTTGTATAAGCCTTTGTTAATGCCATAACGGAAATTCGCCATTACATCACGTAAGGATTTTTTAATGGCACCGCTGTTCACCATATGCGCCAAGGTTTCGTAGGCAAGATAAGGATAAATCGCCGTTGCCCCTAAGCCTAATAAGACCGCGAAATGGTGCGGATTGCGCGCTTCGGCGGTTTCCACCAAAATATTGGTATCACAACGTAAATTGGCACTGACCAATTGATTTTGCAATGCGCCCACTGCCAATGCAGTCGGAATCGGTTGACGATCTTGAGTAATTTTACGGTCGGAAATAATCAATAAAACAGAGCCATTTCTCACCGCACTTTTCGCTTGTTCACAGAGTTGCTCAATGGCTTGTTTCAGATTACATTCTGCCGGATTGTAGGTGGCGTCTAACACTTGATGCTGATAATGTTCGCTTGGCAACGCCAAAATCTGTTGCATATCGGAATACACTAAAATCGGCGATTTGAAATTCACACGATTTGACATCCCTTCCGCTTCAAAGAATACGCTCATTTCGCGCCCAATGCTGGTAGCTAAAGACATCACATGGGCTTCACGCAATGGATCGATCGGCGGATTGGTGACTTGGGCAAAATATTGGCGGAAATAATCAAATAACACACGTGGACGCTGGCTCAACACCGCAAACGGCGTGTCGTCACCCATGGATCCCACCGGTTCTTGACCGTTTTCCCCTAATACACGCAACACATTTTCCAATTCTTCACGGTCATACAAAAATTGTTTTTGATAAACCTGAAGGGTTTCTTCATCCATAGTTGCCGCGCCAATCTCCGTATCAGGAATGGCTTCAAAAGGCGTTAAACGTTTTACGTTTTTATCCAACCAGCTGCGGTAAGGATGACGGGCTTGCACTTCTGCATCAATTTCATCGGAATGAACCAAACGACCGTGTTTGGTATCAATGACTAATAATTGCCCCGGTCCGACACGTCCTTTTTCCACCACTTCATCGGGCGCATAATCCCAAATGCCCACTTCGGACGCAATGGTAATTAAACGATCTTGAGTAATCACATAACGCGCCGGGCGCAAGCCATTACGGTCAAGGTTACAAGCAGCATAACGACCGTCTGATAACACGATACCGGCAGGGCCGTCCCAAGGTTCCATATGCATCGAGTTAAAATCATAGAAAGCGCGTAAATCATCGCTCATATCAGGGTTATGTTGCCATGCCGGTGGAACAAGCAAACGCATAGCGCGAAATAAGTCCATCCCACCGCACACAAATAATTCCAGCATATTATCAAGTGAGCTGGAATCCGAACCTGTTTCATTCACAAAAGGCGCGGCAGTTTGTAAATCCGGGATTAACGGGGTGCGATATTTATACGCACGCGCACGCGCCCAAGCGCGGTTACCTGAAATGGTGTTGATTTCACCGTTGTGCGCCAAATAACGGAAAGGTTGCGCTAATTTCCAGCGGGGTTGAGTGTTGGTAGAAAAACGTTGGTGGAACAAACAAATGGCTGATTGCATACGCAAATCCGCTAAATCCAAATAGAATTTAGGCAAATCTTTTGGCATACATAAGCCTTTGTAAATAATGGTTTGATTAGAGAAGCTACAAATGTAGAAGTCGGGATGTTCGATACGTTTTTCGATACGGCGGCGCGCCACAAATAAACGGCGTTGTAAATCTTGCACTCGCCAGCCACTTGGCGCATTAATAAAAATTTGTTTAATGGTCGGCATATCCGCCAGCGCGATAGCACCTAAGACATTCGGATTAATCGGTACATCACGCCATGCGGCAATTCCTAAGGTTTCGTTGGTAATTTCTTCGTTGATAATGGCGATATATTCTTGAGCTAATTTTTCATCACGCGGCAAGAAAATTTGCCCTACCCCAAAATTCTTCGCCAAAGAAAACCGGTTTTCTGCCGCAATGGCGCGGAAAAAACTTTCCGGCATTTGCAACGACAAACCACAGCCATCCCCTGTTTTGCCATCCGCCAGAATCGCACCGCGATGCTGCATGCGTGATAAACCTAAAATCGCGTTACGCACCACTTTATGGCTCTGCACGCCGTCAATATTGGCAATCAAGCCAAACCCACAGTTTTCTCGCTCAAGTGAACGATCATAAAGCATTGTCATATTTGTTTCCTGTAAAAAATAAAAATGATTGTTATCCGAAAGTGAAGTGCGGTTAAAAACCATTGCATTTTAATAATGCCCACAATGACAATATTAGTTTTTCTTCAGAAAAAAGTAAATAAATAAGAGATAAAAACAGATAAATATAGAAACAGATAGATAAAATTTAATTAATAATGGATTTTATTGAGATATATTTAATACCGATCAGATTACTGACAAAGCTTATCTTTGATGACATAACCTAGCAGGATCCATGCCAGGTTCATTAAGCCCAACCCCACCGGGCTGAAAGAAAGAGCCGCAGAGCGGCTCAGATTAAGCGACCCTATACGGCTCGTATAAGGTCTGAAGGACATATTCCATACCCCTGTTAACCGGTATTATGTAGCACTTGCACAAAGCTGAAATGGCGGTTGGTGAGCTTGTCGAACCATAAGACATTTCAGCGGTTACTGCACAAGACTTACGTTTCGACAGGCTCAACGACCGTCTTGTGCAACTGCTACATAATATCGCTGTTAACCCCTTTACAACATGAATTTAAGCTTGCCCTTCGATAACACGCTTCAATTCTTTTTCGTACAAATAGATATTGATCGGGTTTGTTGGGTATAAGGTTTCTAAGTATTCATTTGCACGTTTTACATAAGCGTCATGTTCCTTATCGTGATTATCAATCACACGTAATAACACATCCGCCCCTTCAAAAGCGTCAAATTGATCGTAATAATACCCGACACCTTTTGGTAAAAGTTTTGAGTTATGAATCAATGGATAACCGCCATAAAGCGCATCATTGTAGGCATAATTTAAACCATTTTCCCATTGATGACTGACCACAATATCCACATAACGCGTTAAGAAATCAGGCATTTGATAACGTCCTTCTACCGTCATAATGCCATCTTTAACGATTTCCGTATAACCGATAAAGTTAAAAAATGTTGGATTTTTTCTTTTCTCATAGGTATTGCAAGCATAAAAATGCTTAATTTTTTCCGGCGCTTTACGATAGGCTTGCTCACAAATCAGAATCGGCGTAAAACTGGTTTTAACAATATTTAAATTCGTTTCAAAAGAAGCAATGCGCTTAGCACTTTGGTCATTCGTTGGTTTATAACCAAATTCAAGCTGATTATTCTCTTTAAGCCGTTTAATCACTTTATCACAGAAAGTCGGTGCCCAAATCGCAGGAACAACATACGCATTACAGTTATAAATCGTAGAAAAATAAGCACGGCATGTATTTTCATGTTGTGGGATCATCCATGCAGCATCAAATCTCACCCCATTCGGAACACGTCCTGCAGGGCGATCAAACACAAAATACTCCATATCCATCACATAATCATTACCCATTTTATAACAGATAATTTTGCCATTATGATCGCGCATTCTATTCGCTTTGTCGTGATCGATCGTCAATGTCCCCTCAATTAGCACATCAAGATCATCGATCACATCATCCACATAGGCAAATTTAAGATCAAGATCATCTAACATAAAGCCTGATGGTGCAGTAGAACGTTTTTCCGGCCCCCAAGAAACCAACACCACATCCTCAACTATTGATGACGCTTTAAACAATTGATATAGGAAAACCACATTTTGATTTGCCCCATTTGCCCAAATATCCGTAATTTGAGCTTCTAAATTAAAGGTAATACCTACCTTATATTTTCGTGACATATTTTCACCAATTTTCAATAAAAGTCCCACCGACTCGGTGGGACCTATTTTATACGAATTTCAGATTATTACCACTGATAACCGATACCGGCACCAACACCATAATCACCTTGGGACGTTGCGCCCGTACTGAATTTAATGGTGACTTTACCGCTATCTGACATACCGGAGTAACCAACTGCAACCGCACTTTGACCGCCGAAGCTACCCATACCTAAGCCGACAGATTGTTTACCCGGCATTGTGGTAGTTGGGATGTTCGCCATCGCCATTGAGGAAGCAATACCTGAACGTAATTCTTTCTTCGTCTTACGTAGATCATTCGCAACTTGGTTAACTCTTTCTTCGTTATCTTGAATACGGTTTTCAACGGCTCTTAATTGAGACACATTCACCGCATCGGTTGGATTCACACCGGCTGCAACGTTAGTAATACGACGTTCTTTACCTGAAGAGCCCACAGAAACAGTGTTTTCTTCATTTGCAATAGAACCCGCACCTAACGCTACTGAGTTCTTAGCCGTTGCTTGCGCACCTTGACCCAGAGCGGTTGCACTTTCTGCCGTCGCTTTAGAGCCTTGACCCACAGCTGTTGCATTTTCTGCTGTTGCTACAGAACCTTGACCCAGTGCTGTCGCTTGATTTGCTGTCGCTTTAGAGCCTTCACCCACTGCTAATGCATTCTCACCACTTGCTTCTGCATCAGAGCCTGCACGTAATGAACCCGTACCTGTTGCAGGCTGACGGTTATCACGTCCATCTGTTTCTTCGTTACCGATAAGTTTTCTAATATCGCGTGCTGAAGATTCTGCAGAACTTGCTGAAGAAGCTGCTGAACTTGCAGAACTATCTGCAGAAACTGCTGAGCTTGCCGCCGCACTTGCAGAACTATCTGCAGAAACTGCTGAGCTTGCCGCTGAACTTGCAGAGGTTGAAGCACTTGATGCTGAGCTATCTGCTGAGCTTGCTGCTGTGCTTGCTCTTGTTGCAGAGCTGTCTGCCGCACTTGCTGCTGTGCTTGCTCTTGTTGCAGAGCTGTCCGCCGCGCTTGCTGCTGTGCTTGCTCTTGTTGCAGAGCTGTCTGCCGCACTTGCTGAGCTTGCTGCTGAGCTTGCTGAGCTATTTGCGCTTGAAGCTGAAGATGCTGCTGAAGACGCTGAGCTGTTCGCGCTTGAAGCTGAAGACGCCGCTGAGCTTGCTGAGCTGTTTGCACTTGAAGCAGAAGACGCCGCTGAGCTTGCTGAGCTATTTGCGCTTGAAGCTGATGAAGCCGCTGAGCTTGCTGAGCTGTTCGCACTTGAAGCTGAAGATGCTGCAGAGCTTGCAGAGCTATTTGCGCTTGAAGCAGAAGATGCCGCTGAGCTTGCAGAGCTGTTCGCGCTTGAAGCAGATGACGCTGCTGAAGACGCTGAGCTATTCGCGCTTGAAGCAGAAGATGCTGCTGAAGACGCTGAGCTGTTTGCGCTTGAAGCAGATGATGCTGCTGAGCTTGCTGAGCTGTTCGCGCTTGACGCTGAAGATGCCGCTGAGCTTGCTGAGCTGTTTGCGCTTGAAGCAGAAGATGCTGCTGAAGACGCTGAGCTGTTTGCGCTTGAAGCAGATGACGCTGCTGAAGACGCTGAGCTATTCGCGCTTGAAGCAGATGACGCCGCTGAAGACGCTGAGCTGTTCGCGCTTGAAGCTGAAGACGCCGCTGAGCTTGCAGAGCTGTTCGCGCTTGAAGCTGATGACGCTGCTGAGCTTGCTGAGCTGTTCGCGCTTGAAGCAGAAGATGCTGCTGAAGACGCTGAGCTATTTGCGCTTGAAGCTGATGAAGCCGCAGAGCTTGCTGAGCTGTTCGCGCTTGAAGCAGATGACGCTGCTGAAGACGCTGAGCTATTCGCGCTTGAAGCAGATGACGCTGCTGAGCTTGCTGAGCTGTTCGCGCTTGAAGCAGATGATGCCGCTGAGCTTGCTGAGCTGTTCGCGCTTGAAGCAGAAGACGCCGCTGAAGACGCTGAGCTATTTGCGCTTGACGCAGATGATGCTGCTGAGCTTGCTGAGCTGTTCGCGCTTGAAGCAGATGACGCTGCTGAGCTTGCTGAACTGTTTGCACTTGAAGCAGAAGACGCCGCAGAGCTTGCTGAGCTATTTGCGCTTGACGCTGAAGATGCTGCACTTGAAGCTGAGCTATTCGCGCTTGACGCTGAAGAAGCTGCACTTGAAGCCGAGCTGTTCGCGCTTGACGCTGAAGACGCTGCTGAAGACGCTGAGCTGTTTGCGCTTGAAGCAGATGATGCTGCTGAGCTTGCTGAGCTGTTCGCGCTTGACGCTGAAGACGCCGCTGAAGACGCTGAGCTGTTTGCACTTGAAGCTGAAGACGCTGCACTTGAAGCAGAGCTATTCGCGCTTGAAGCAGATGATGCCGCTGAGCTTGCAGAACTGTTCGCGCTTGACGCTGAAGATGCTGCTGAGCTTGCTGCGCTGTTTGCGCTTGACGCTGAAGACGCTGCTGAAGACGCTGAGCTATTTGCGCTTGAAGCAGAAGATGCCGCTGAGCTTGCTGAGCTATTCGCGCTTGAAGCTGAAGACGCTGCTGAGCTTGCTGAGCTATCTGCTGATGAAGCAGAAGACGCCGCTGAGCTTGCAGAGCTGTTCGCACTTGAAGCAGATGAAGCTGCTGAGCTTGCTGAGCTATCTGCTGATGAAGCAGAAGACGCCGCTGAGCTTGCTGAGCTATCTGCGCTTGAAGCTGAAGAAGCCGCTG
>NZ_CAMEFX010000002.1 GCF_945915845.1 uncultured Actinobacillus sp.
ACATTAGAATGCGATTTAAATAAAGCAATAGGTTGGGTGTTTTATACTAATTAACTAGAACTTGTTGATGTTTTGAGGCTGTAAAATCACCAATAAGTGTTTATTTAATATCCCAGCATGGCAGAGCCATACCGGGTTACGCATAAATCAGCCCCTTTGGGGCTGAGAATTAGAGTGGCAAAGCCACTCAACTATGCGTAACCTAGTACGCATTTTGCGTGCTAGGTATAAAATAGTATATTTTATAAGCATAAAACATCAACAAGCCTTAAAGGGCAGTCGATGTTTATCTATATTTTGGGTGTAATAAACAAAATGACGGATAAAATCGAGTTAAAATCTTATAGCATCAAAAAAGCGCGGTCAAATTTGATCGTGCTTTTTTATGGCTAACTTTCCAACATAAATTCTTGTCGTAACTGATGCAGCTGATCACGCACAGCGGCAGCTTTTTCAAACTCCAGATCTTGCGCAAATTTGTACATTTGTTGTTCCAATTTTTTAATCTCTTTTTGCACTTCTTTTGGATTGCGAGGAATGTGATATTCAGCTTGTGGTTCGGCAACTTTGCGGCTTTTCACTTTTGTACGGTTATTCGTTGCGCCTTGGCCAATATCTAATAATTCGCCCACTTTCTTATTCAGTGCTTGAGGAACAATGCCATGCTCTTCATTATATTTCATTTGTTTTTCACGGCGGCGATTGGTTTCACCAATGGCTTTTTCCATGGAATTGGTGATACGGTCTGCGTATAAAATGGCTTTACCATTCAGGTTACGTGCGGCGCGTCCAATGGTTTGAATTAAGGAACGTTCCGAACGCAAGAACCCTTCTTTATCTGCGTCCAAAATTGCCACTAGAGAGACTTCAGGAATATCCAAACCTTCCCGTAATAAGTTGATCCCAACTAAGACATCAAACTCACCTAATCGCAAGTCTCGAATAATTTCTACTCGTTCAACCGTATCAATATCAGAATGCAAATAACGGACACGTACACCATGTTCTTCCAAATAATCCGTGAGATCTTCTGCCATACGTTTCGTTAATGTCGTCACCAAAACACGCTCATTTTTGTCCGCTCTTTGACGGGCTTCGGAAAGTAAGTCATCCACTTGAATGCTGACTGGGCGGATTTCAATTTCAGGATCGAGCAAACCGGTCGGGCGGACCACTTGGTCAATAATTTCTGCCCCTGATTTTTCTAGCTCATAAGGCCCCGGCGTGGCGGAAACATAAATAGTTTGTGGCGCTAAACGCTCAAATTCTTCAAAACGAAGTGGGCGGTTATCTAAAGCTGAAGGCAAGCGGAAACCGTATTCGACCAAGGTTTCTTTTCGTGAACGGTCGCCACGATACATGCCGCCAATTTGCGGAACGGTAACGTGGCTTTCGTCAATGATGAGCAAGCCATCCGATGGGATATAGTCAAATAAGGTTGGTGGTGGTTCGCCTTCGTTGCGACCCGATAAATAACGTGAGTAGTTTTCGATCCCCGAGCAATAGCCGAGTTCATTCATCATCTCAATATCAAATTGAGTGCGCTGAGTAATACGCTGTTCTTCCAGTAATTTATTTTCTTTAATGAAGTATTCACGGCGTTGTACCAATTCTGCTTTGATTTTTTCGATGCTATCTAAAATTCGTTCGCGTGGTGTGACGTAGTGCGTTTTAGGATAGACAGTGAAACGGGGAACAGTACCGAAGTTGCTACTTGTTAAAGGATCAAATAGGCTTAATCGCTCAATTTCATCATCAAAGAGTTCAATACGTACTGCTTGGTCATCACTTTCTGCCGGAAAAATATCAATCACTTCGCCTCGTACGCGGAATGTCCCACGCTGAAAAGCTTGGTCGTTACGCGTATATTGTAGTTCAGCAAGTTTGGACAAAATTTCACGCTGATTCACAATAGCGCCTGTTTGTAGATGAAGCATCATTTGTAAATAGCTATCAGGATCGCCTAAACCATAAATAGCAGAAACCGAAGCCACAACAATAGTATCGCGTCTTTCTAAGAAAGATTTGGTAGCGGATAAACGCATTTGCTCAATTTGATCATTAATTGAAGCATCTTTTTCAATGAAAGTATCGCTACTTGGTACATAGGCTTCGGGTTGATAATAATCATAATAAGACACGAAATATTCCACGGCATTTTCAGGGAAAAAAGCTTTCATTTCCGCATAGAGTTGCGCAGCAAGGGTTTTGTTGGGGGCAAGCAGCATGGCCGGGCGATTTAATTGCGCAATCACATTGGCAATGGTAAAGGTTTTACCTGAGCCAGTTACGCCGAGCAAAGTTTGGTGTGCTAAACCGTCATTGAGGTTTTCCGCTAATTTGCGAATGGCTTCGGGTTGATCGCCGGAAGGTTTAAATTCGGAATGAAGAATAAATGGTTTGGTATTAATTTTGTGTGACATTTTACGTACTGATCATGCATTAAGTGGCATTATTTTATCATAGAATAGGCGCGTAAACCTGAAAAAAACAATACGGAAAAATATAGGTTTTACACAGGGTTAGCGTTGTCAAGTTAAATAGATCACAAAAATCAAAAAAAATTTTTAAAATTCATTTGAAAAAATGTAACTAATTGAAATATAAATAAATGTCATTTTGCAACCAATTAACCATAGAAAGAGTGCAGATATAGATTTTATAAGGGATTAGCCTATATTCACCGATTTAACTCACAGAGTTATCCACAGATTTTGTGGATAGAAAAGTGCGGTGAAAAATTTATATTTTTTTATAAATAAAGTATTGACAAATATGGGCAATAACTTTAATATTCGCGACCTATTTAGCTATCCTTGTAATAGCAAATTCCGAACAATTCCTCCTTAGTTCAGTCGGTAGAACGGTGGACTGTTAATCCATATGTCGCAGGTTCGAGTCCCGCAGGAGGAGCCATTTTATCTTTTGGTGAACTTTTATTTGTCTCCTTTGATAAAAGTTTGTTTATGCCAAAAGTTTTAGCCCGATAAGATTTGATCGGGCTTTATTTTTATCTCTCATTTCTCTTTTCTTGATAATTCGTTATACTGCACTTCAATTTTATTTTTATAAGGTTTTTATATGCTATTACCTGGTTTAGCCATTATTGGTGGTTTATTACTTTTAATTTGGTCGGCAGATCGTTTTGTGGATGGCGCAGCTGCAACGGCTCGTCATTTTGGCATGCCACAGCTTTTAATCGGTATGGTGATTATTGGTTTTGGGACATCAGCACCTGAAATGATCGTGTCTGCATTCTCAGCAATTAATGGAAACCCAGGGATTGCACTTGGAAATGCTTATGGTTCTAATATTACCAATATTGCGTTGATTTTAGGGTTAACCGCGCTAATTTTACCGCTAGCCGTAAATTCACAAGTATTAAAACAAGAATTGCCTGTGTTGATTTTTGTGACAGTACTTTCAGCATTTCTGATCATGGATGGTGATGTATCACGTTTAGACGCATGGATTTTGCTTGTGGTATTTTTTATTTATATGGGTTGGACAATTTGGAATGGATTACACAATAAAGAAGATAGTTTAACAACCGATGTCAAAGAGGAATTACAAGAACAAGCATATATGTCGCTTGGTAAAGCATTATTGTTGGTTGTGATTGGTTTAGCATTATTGATGGTGAGTTCACAGTTGTTGGTATGGGGGGCGGTTGAAGTTGCCCGCTATTTTGGTGTTAGCGATTTAATTATTGGTTTAACTATTGTTGCCGTTGGTACATCCTTACCCGAGTTGGCCTCTTCGATTATGGCTGCGCGTAAAAATGAAGTGGATTTAGCGGTAGGTAATATTATCGGCTCAAATTTATTTAATACGCTTGCCGTAGTGGGGATTGCCGGAGCAATTTCACCAATGCATGTTGGACAGGAAATCTTTACTCGAGATATGTTTGTGATGTCGATTTTAACGCTATTGTTATTTTTCTTTGGCTTCGGCAAAAAAGGTGAAATTAATCGTTTCAAAGGTATGATTTTACTCGTTACTTATATTGCCTATAACTTTTATTTGTTTAAAACGGCTATTTGAATGAAGTAAAGTGAGCGCAATGCTCACTTTTTATTTTTATTCAAGAGGTAAAGAGTATAGCTCCTCCGGTACTTGGTTGTAAGGTCGCGTAAAATAAAAGACTCGCAAAAGTCAATACAAAAATACCTACCATAAATTTAAATAACATCGCCCCATACTTAGTGAGCCATTGTAATGAACCATACAAATGTCCTATCCGTATTGCTGTTTGTCGTGCGTATTGTACGATAATAGCAAAGCCAGACAACATTAGCCCTGTACCCAATGCCATCGCTATTGTAGCAATGATTCCCCAAGGATATAAATTAAGCATATAGGCAAGAAAAAGGACAAAAATGGCCCCAGAGCAAGGACGCATGCCAATGGTCAAAATAATAAGTAATTGAGATCTCCATGATTGCATTTGTAGTTGATGTTGGTTTGGTAAATGTTGGTGTCCACAATAACAATTACACGGACTTTCCTGCAATTGAACCTTTGGTTGATGCTTATTGGGATTAAATGGAAGGGGAAAATCGACCCTGGTGTCTATCGATATAGCATGAATATATGGTTTGGATTTTTTTGTTACACTGTTAAGTTTGGACTGCAACATCATTTTGATTGCTTGATACATCCATTGTACACCGAGTAATAGCATGAAAAACAAAGCGGTTCGTTCTAGCCAGAGTTGACTGGTTTTGAAATAATTTGATGACAAATGTAAGGAAAGCACAATAATAGAAACTGCGACAACCGCAACAATGCCTTGCATAAGTGACGATAGAAAAGTTAATCTCATGCTAGTTTTCAGTTTTGATTCATGAGTCGATAGATAACTTGCGATGACAAATTTACCATGTCCCGGTCCTATTGCATGAAATACACCATAGAGAAAACTAATGGCAATTAATATACTACCTGATTCTGTAGGAGTTTGTTTAATTTGGTGTAATTGAGCTGAAATAATTTGATTAAAGTCGCGTTGCCATACTACAACCTGTTTAAATAGGATAGGGAAGTATAAATAAAGACCCATGATAAGCAGAGCGAGTAAGCCGGCAGGAATATATTTTTTCATTGTGATCATTGGCATGTAATTCGGATTTGTTGAGCAAATTGTTGTCCCAACGTATTATCTTCGTCTCGTTGGTCTTGTTCCAGTGAAAATGCATATTGCTGAAGTTGAGTATCTACTCGAGGTTCAACTAATATCCCCTGACAGCGTTCAGGCAATTGACTAAAATCTACCGCACTTTTATCTTTGAGAGAATAGAGCATAGCGACAAAATAGGTTTTATCGTAAATTGCTAAAGTCAGCTCGTTATTTTTTAAATCCACAGGTTTGGCAAGCTGTACGTCAAAATAATACTGTAGATAAGTTCCATTTGCTTTTAATCCATAATTCACAGGGGTATTTTTGAATTTGATTTTATGGCCTTGCTTATTATAAAGATAGCTAAAATAATGCTCTGTAACGATATTTTTAAACATCTCTTCAGTTAACTTATGTTTACTTTCTTCTGTTGAAAACTTGAGTTCATATAATAACCCTGCCGAACTTGCTTCATCTAATGTCCATTGAGTAGAAAAACCGACTAATTGATCATTTTCTACGAGTAGTTTCGTTTTGAGATCAATAAATGCATGGGGATGCGCTATAGCTTGTACAGACCAAAAGCTTAAAAGTGTAAAAAGTAGTTTTTTCATTATAAATTTTGAAAAGAAAATTTGCGCTATTTTAACACAATGCTTAGTAAATTTATTTGTATGGAAGAATAAAGTGGGGTTAAAAAAGTAATGATTTTGGTTGTAGTGGTACACTAATTTCGTAGTCGCAATAAGTTGTAAAATTCAACCCCAAATGAGGATGTAAAACTTAATGGAACTAATTGAAACAATAAAAAAAGCTAGAACCTTGTAAATTCTAGCCTTTTGGGAGTTTTTGAAACTGTATGGAATATTTAGCTGGTGCTCTGGGCGAGACTTGAACTCGCACGACCTACGGTCACTACCCCCTCAAGATAGCGTGTCTACCAATTCCACCACCAGAGCGTTAATTCGATTTTTTTAGATTGTTATTAGTTTTGCGGAATATCTTTATTTGGATTTTCTACCGCTGGTGCTTGTTGTTCTAATTGTTGGGCTGCTTGTGATAAATCATCAAATTTACCTTGTTCAACATGACCACGGTTAGCATTTAGATTTCCTAAAACAATACTAATTGCAAAGAACACAGTCGCTAAAGCTGCAGTTGTACGTGATAAAAAGTTTGCTGAACCTGCTGAACCAAATACCGTACCTGATGCGCCGCCGCCAAATGATGCTCCTGCGTCCGCGCCTTTACCTTGTTGAATTAAGATAAAGCCGATCATTACGATCGCAACGATAAGATAAACAAACATTAAAACACTATACATTCTTTTTTCTCTGTGAATAAAAACGCGCAAATGTTACCGAATATTTAGTTTATTCGCAAGCGGTTTTTGTTTAATTGCTGAAAACTTATTCAGAAATAACCGCACTTTGGGCATTATTGGCTGATTTTTTGCGCGTTGCAAATTTAGGTTTGGGACTATTCTCGATTTGGCTGAGTTGTCGTAATGCTGAAAAATTGACGAATTGTACCAAATCGGGGAGCATTTGCGTTAACTGGAACATAAATTGCTGATAACTTACAGTTTTTTTACTTATGCTATTTAATTGCGATTCCCAATGTGCCGTCATATCAGGTTGTGTGGCTAAATCAGGTAGTGCCTGAATAAGAATTCGCCCGGCTTCTGTGCTATGAATATTTCGTCCTTTTTTTGTTAAAAAACCACGCTTGAAAAGTAGTTCGATAATACCTGCACGAGTGGCCTCTGTACCTAAACCATCTGTTTCACGTAGAATTTTTTTGAGTTCTTTGTCTTGTACAAATCGCGCAATTCCAGTCATGGCTGAAAGCAAGGTGGCATCTGTGAACGGTTTAGGGGGTTGTGTTTTTTTGCTTACAATCTCCCCTTTCTCACAAAATAAAATATCCCCTTTTTTGACCACAGGCAAAGGCGAATCCAGTTGTTCATCGCTGTCATCTTTTCCCAACAAGGATTTCCAACCGGCAATTTGCAAATTTCGCGCTTGAGCAATAAAAGTACCACCCGCAATGGTTAGGGTAATTTTGCTTTTACGATATTCTGCGTCAGGACAAAATTGCATTAAATATTGGCGTGCAATCAGGCTATAAATATTTTGTTCCCATGTGGTTAGATTTGCTGGACGATTTTTTGCTGTGGGAATAATGGCGTGGTGCGCTTCCACTTTTTTATCATTCCAACAGCGATTTTTTTGTTCGATATTCACCGCACTTGGCAGGGTTTGATAGTCATTAGCATGCACTTGAATGGCAGCTAATACTTTTGCACGATCAGCAAAATGCTCGTTAGGCAAATAACGACAATCGGAACGTGGGTAGGTGATTAATTTGTGTTTTTCGTACAAACTTTGACAGGTATCTAACACATCTTGTGCAGACAGGCCAAAACGTTTTGCCGCATCAATCTGTAAGGCTGAAAGCGAATAGGGAAGTGGTGCGGTTTCTTTTTCTCGTTTATCTTCATAGGCACTCACTTCCGCAGGTTGTTCTGTAATGCGTTTAACCACGTTTTCCGCTAAACCGCGAGAAAGCACACGCCCATCTTCATCTTGATAATCTTCACAGGCTTTGCTGGGTTGCCATAAGGCGGTAAAAGGTTGATTGTTTGCAAAAGGTGCGGTGGCATTTTCTGTCGTTTTAACATGAGCCAATACTTCAAAAAAATCTTTTGGTTGAAAATGTTCAATTTCAAGATCACGGCGGACGATTAGCCCCAAAACAGGTGTTTGTACGCGCCCCACAGACAGTACGCCATTGTAGCCTGCTTGACGACCACGAATAGTATAAGCGCGTGTCATATTGATCCCATATAACCAATCTGCACGTGCACGCGCTAAGGCGGAGGTGGCAAGAGGGATAAAATCACGGTTAGGTTGCAATTTTTTTACCGCTTTTTCCACCGCACTGGGGTTCAAATCACTGATGAGACAGCGTTGAATTTTATCGCGTTTTTCTGCGCTTAAATTGGTATAACTAAACACTTCATCTACAAGAAGCTGCCCTTCGCGATCGGGGTCGCCGGCGTTAATCAATTCATCCGCTTGGTGAATTAATTTTTCTACAGTTTTGAGTTGTTTGGCGACTTCTTTACGTGGAATAAGTTGCCATTTATCAGGAATAATCGGTAAATGCTCCAATCGCCACTGTTTAAAAATCGGGTTATAGGCATCGGGTTCGGCTTGTTCCAATAAATGCCCCACGCACCAAGTGACATAGTCATTTTCGCCACAACGGATAAAACCATCACCACGAGTATGCGGCTTGGGTAATACATCAGCAATAGCGCGTGCAAGGCTTGGTTTTTCGGCGATAAATAAGCGCATGAATGACTCCGTAAAAAATGGGCGCAAATTTTACCGCACTTTAGTCACAACACTCAACCCGATCGAAAAGATAAACCACGCTATTTTTCTGAACGATAGAGTTTTTCTTTATAGGCAATGCTTCCCCAAAGCGCGTAAGCTAACGCCTGTTTTTTCATTTCTTCAGGAATATTCGCCGGGATTAAGGTTTTGCTTTCGCTGTCATATTGAAAACCTTCCGCCGGTTTTTCCGGTTGCAAAATGGCTAAGGTTTTTTGCCCATTGATTTCACGCATATAACCAAAAACTTTATCGTATTGCATTAAGGCACGGTTTGGACTTTCTTTCGTTAAATCATAGCCAAGCATTGGATAATCGCCACTAATTCCCGCCAAGGAAAGTAAAGTGGTCGGCATATCAATTTGGCTAACCAAACGGTTGTCACGTTGTGGTTGAATATTCTCACCTAAAATTAAGGCAGGAATATGGAAATTGTTGACAGGAACATAAGCGGCACCGCCTGCACGGGAATCGTGATCCGCAATCACTAAGAAAATCGTGTTTTGCCAATAATCAGATTGTTGCGCAAGCTTAAAGAAATGCCCTAGAGCGTAGTCCGCATATTTGGCTGCATTATTGCGTGTTTCTTGCGGTTGTTCGTAAAGCTCGATTTTTCCTTTAGGAAAATCAAAAGGATCGTGATTGCTTGAGGTAAATACCAAACTGAAAAATGGCTTGTCTTCTTTGGCAAGTGCGGTGAATTTTTCGTGAGCTTTGTCAAAAAGATCTTCATCACTTACGCCCCAAGTGCTGGTAAATTTCGGGTTAACATAATCCGTTTGATCAATAATTTGTTGAAAGCCATTGCCGTAGAAAAAGCTTGCCATATTGTCAAAATGTTTTTCGCCGCCGTAAATAAAAGATGTGTGATAACCTTGTTTAGCTAATAATTCAGCAATGGTAAAAAAGCCTGTTTGTGCGCCCGTCAGTTTGACTACAGCGCGTGCAGGTGTTGGCGTAAATCCGGCGGTGACGGCTTCAATTCCGCGAACAGAGCGTGTGCCCGTGGCATAGAGATTGTCAAATAACCAACCTTGTTGCGCGAGTTGATCAAAGTTTGGTGAAAGTGGTTTGCCACCAAGAGTACCAATAAATTGCGCACCTAAACTTTCTTCCAAAATAATCACGATATTTCTCGGTTTACCTTGATAAGTGGCTTGGTTTTGGGTCAGCGTGGGTAAGGTGGTGGAAATATAATCCGTTTCAGGACGTCCACGCACTTCTTTCAACGTGTTAACCACATCTTCTAACGCCATTTTGCCGTACATTTCTGACGATTTATCTTCATCTTTCATCTGTTGAATGGCAAATAAAACCGAATAGCCTGAGTTGAGCGTTAGGGCATTAACCAAGGGATCCGATGAAAATGCCACCATTGATGGGTTGATCCCTCGATGTTGTAGGCTTGAGCGCGCCCCTAAAAACATGAGACTGCCAATGAGTAAGAAAGCCACAGGACGCCATTTCCAGCTGAAATAATGTAGGTTTTGGCTGACTTTTTTGGCTAATTTCCAAAATACCCAAGCACAAAGTGCGGTTAAAATGAGGGTAGAAACTAGCGCAACTAAATGTCCGTTGGCAAGCATATTAAATACTTCTTTTGGATAAATCAGATATTCAACAAAAAGGCGATTTGGACGCGTATCATAGGTTTCAATAAACGCAGGTGTCGCGAATTCCATAAAGAGAATAAAGGTGCTAAATGCTGTTAAGCCAAGGCGCACAATGAAGTTTGCTATTTTTCCAACCCCATTATTTCCGCCAAAGAACATGGCGATAATGACCAAGGGTGCAAATAACCAACAAAGCGAAGAAATATCAATGCGAATGCCTTGTAATAACATGGGTAACCAGCCATTCACCGCTTCAACGCGTTCTTGTTGCCATAATCCTAGTAGCAAGCGGCTGAAAGAAAGCAGAATAAGGTTGGTGATGAAAAAGATAAAAATAGGGTAAATATTCCCAAGTCGTTGTTTTAGCATGTTTTTCTTCCTTTTTGAGTGAATTCTATTTTTATATTATCAGGGTAAAATTAGGGTTGAATTAGCCTTTTGATTGGTATTAATTGTTATAATAAATTCAAATAGCCTTTCCCTAATCCATTCATTTGGCGCATAATCCACGCCTGCTTTCGTTTAACTAATGCACTTGGTGCGTTCACTTTATAGATAATCGGGTTGGGCAATACTGCCGCCAATAATGCCGCTTCAGATTGCGTTAGATTTTTAGCGGCTTTTTTGAAGTAAAAACGGCTTGCGGCTTCTACGCCAAAAATCCCCTTACCAAATTCAGCGATATTTAAATACACTTCCAAAATGCGTTTTTTTGACCAAAGTAATTCTAATGTTATGGTTACAGGGACTTCTAAGCCCTTTCTAAGCCAACTTTGTCCGTGCCACAAATAAAGATTTTTCGCGGTTTGTTGGGAAATGGTTGAGCCACCACGAATTCGTTTGGATTTTTCATTATGTTCCAAGGCTTTTTCTATGGCATTCCAGTCAAAACCCCAGTGGGTCGGAAATCGTTGATCTTCTGCGGCAATGACCGCCAGCTGCATATTGGGTGAGATTTGATCCAAACTAACCCAGTCATAATGCATTTCATCACTCAAATTCAATTGCAACAACCGGCTCACTTTTTGTTGAACCATATAAGCGGAAAAGGGCAGTGGAACGAAGCGGAAAAATAAGGTGATCGCTAGAAATGCGATGAAAAAACGGGCAAAAAAACGTCCGCACTTTCCTTTGGTTTTGCGTTGTATCAGGCTTCTGCCTAAACGGAAAAAAGTGCGGAGAATCTTGAGACTAAATAGGTTATTTTTGTGTTTTAGCATCAACTTGTTCTTTTACCCAAGCGAGAAAATCGGGTTCCATCAGTTTGAGCATATTGGAACCGCGCGTAATGGTTGCCGCGCTGGTATTCAGATTTTGCTGAATTTCCCGTTGCGGCAGATTTTTATCCAACAGTTGCGACACAATTTGAAGGCGCAAACCCACCGCATCGCGTTCGTCTGCGGTGAGTAACAAGGTGAGAAGTTCTTGTTCTTTGCCTTCTGCAAATGCGGCACGCAGGGTTTCCATAAAGGCATTCCAATAGTTCATATTGCGGCTAATATACATGACTTCTCCTTTTATACTATTAAACTAGTACGCCTAGTATAAACGATCTGCTTCTTCTTTTGAAAACAATTGTTGTGGTTGTTGCTGTAAAATTTGGTAGAAGCTGTCATAAGCCAACACATTTTGCACATAACCGCGGGTTTCATAGAAAGGAATCGCAGTCACAAATTCCGCTAAGGTTAATTTTCCTGCAGATTTTTCCAACCATTTATCCACACGTTGTGCGCCTGCATTGTAAGCGGCGGCAATTAAAATACGGTTATCGCCATATTTATCAAATAATTCCTGTAAATGCGCAGTGCCTAACATAATATTATTAAAAGGATCAAAAAGTTGGCTTTCATTGCTGTAAGGCAACCCTGTTTTTTCCGCGGTTAATTTGGCGGTGCTTGGCAATAATTGCATTAAACCGCGAGCGTTAGCGGCTGAAGTAACATGGGGTTTCCAAGCGCTTTCTTGACGTGCAATGGCCATAGCAAAAGTGCGGCTAATTTTTTTGCCTTTTAAATTGATCTCAAACCAATCCGAATAAGCATTCGGTAAGCGCAAGCTGAGATAATCCCAGGCTTTGGCTTGGATAGTGGTTTCCACGCCTAAATCGTACCAACCTTGCTGTGCAGCGTAGTCTGACAATTGTAATTTTTGTTCAAAAGTGGCGTTATCCAATAATTTGCGCCATTCGCTATTCATATTGCTCGCGTCATCAAAATAACGTAACTCTGCAATTCTTGCGAGTTCAGCTTGGAAAGTGACGTCAATTTGAGGCATCGCACCGGGTTTTGATGTTGGCTCAACGAGTTTCAGCATTTCGGGTTGATATTGAACGCCTAATTCTTTTGCCGCCAACATCGAGAAGAAGCCACGCTGTTTGGCAAGTGCGGTTAAAATTTCCTTAGATTTTGTTTTGTTTTCTGCTTTTTGAGCCAGCCAATATTGCCATTCGTCTTTGGCTTTTGTGGCATCAGACAACAATCCAAGCCATTTCGCGTAATCCGCTTTTTCACGAATTGCCATACGAATACGGCGTTCCGTTAATTTGTCGTCTTTTAATGCAACAAGTTGTTCATCGCGCCAACGTTGGAAATCAGGGTTTTCGCTATCAAAAAATTGAGCAAGATAAAGCTTTTTCCATTCAATGCGTTGATTTGCCGTTAATTCAAAACTAGTTGCCCAAGTTTCAAATTTGTCAAAATATTTCGCAGGCTCTTTGATCTTATCTTCATTCAATGTTTTGACATAGGCAGGAAAAGTTGCCAAAATCACCCGTTTTTCCAATGGCTTGTTTGGAATAATGTCAACATAGAACAAATTATCTTCATTCATTAATTCCGCCGGGGATTTTAACAATGCATTTAAATCTCTTGCCCAACGCTGATTTTTTTCATCTTTTAACATTTTTTCCAAATGAGAAAGCAAACCGCTATTACCTTGCTCATAAGCCATTACCGCACGTTGTTTTGCTAATTCCGGGGTTAAGCCACCTTGTTCATGCCATTGCGCTAACAATGGATCGCATTGGCTTGGCAAACTTTGTCCCGTTAACCAAATTGTCATTAAATCATCTTGGGATAATTTAGGTAAAAGTGCGGTGGGATTTTGGGCGGTTTTTTGTGTGTCATGATTGGTTTCAGCGGCTTTTAGTGCTGCATTATATGATTTTGCTTGCACTAAAATACATTGTGATCCTTGATCCAATGGCAGTTTAGCGGCGTTATCCAAGATGGTTTTCCAATCTTGTTTTTCTTGTTGTTGTTTTAACCATTCTTTTTTTAATGCGGTCGCAAAAGGCAAATGCGGATTTTTTTGCTGATAAGCTTCAATGTCCGCTAAGGTTAAATTGGTTTTATTGGCTTGAAGCAACTTGGCTTCAGCGTAAGCAGCTAGCGGATAATCTTGAATTTGGTCAAGCAAATTTTGCGCAAGATTTTGGGTTGCTGAGCTTTGTGACATTGCCAGTAATTCATTGATTTTCTGATAATTTTGGCGTTGTTGTTCTAAATTGGCTACGGCAGAGAATGAGGTCAAGGTAGCAAGTATCATTAAAGAGAGCGTTGTGCGTTTCATATTTTTCCTAATCGGTTAAAGAATGGTCCTTGTGACAGACAGTTTGCATTTGCAAAAGATAAACGAGTATAATTCCGCAAATTTTAAAGAGTTCAATCTGATTAGACAATAGGATTTTTGTGAGTTCATTTTCATTTCCCACTTTTAATCAAATGTACGCCTATGAACGCCGCTTAGGTAAGAAAATACGTTCATTTGGGCGTTATTATTTTTATACTTTTTTACATCGCCGACAAATTCGTGAGTTTGAGCAGTATTTAAATGAAAACACATTATGGCAACCTGTGTTTACGTGCTATTTTTATCGTGTTAATGCCTTGTTACAAAAATTCTGTGATCGCCGTTTTTCTGCACAAGAGCGTATAAATGCGATTAAAGCCAATTTTGAGCAAGCAGAAGCGAAATTTGGTGTAACAACTTGCCAACACTTGGTGGAACATGGGTCTTTAAAATTAGCGCAATTAACGGAAGATTGGGCGATTTACTTAAATATTAATGCTATTGATCCATTTGAAGGTTTTTTTTCATTAAATATCAAAAATGCGGAGGGACGTTCTGTTTATGATGCGTCTTTTACCTTTTTGCCGAATAACCAATTATTAATTGCCTCTATTCAAGGCCCTAATTCAGGGGATGCGCAAGAATTAGTTAAAGTGGCGACAAAACAACTGCACGGTATGCGCCCGATGTATATGTTGGTCAATGCATTTAAAAATTTAGCAGAAACATTGAATTGTAAATTGCTAGGGATTGCGCATAAAAATCAAGGGAAATATCGCTGGAATGATCATTCAAAATTGCTGTTTAATTATGATGAGTTTTGGCAGGAAAATGAGGGTGTATTGAATACACAAGGATATTGGGAATTGCCGCTAACGATTGAGCGCAAGTCATTGGATGAAATTCAAAGCAAAAAACGTTCTATGTATCGTAAACGTTATGAGATGCTTGATATAATGGCGCAGGCAATACAAAAATTTTTTAACGAGTAGGATTTGAAATGATTATTACAGTAGATGGTCCGAGTGGTGCCGGTAAAGGAACCCTTTGTTATGCATTGGCGGAGAAACTAGGTTTTGCCTTGTTAGATAGCGGTGCAATTTATCGTGTTAATGCGCTAGCGGCTTTAAAAAGTGCGGTGAGTTTAGAGGATGAATTGGCTTTAGCAGAAGTTGCTCGTCAATTAGATATCCAGTTTGTGCCGAAAAATGGTGAAGTAGAAATCCTGTTAAATGGTGAGAATGTCAGCGCGCAAATTCGTACTCAAGATGTGGCAGATGCGGCCTCTAAAACGGCCGTCTTTCCACAGGTTCGCGTTGCGTTGTTACAAGTTCAACAGGATTTTGCTAAAACTGAAAAAGGCTTGATTGCAGACGGGCGTGATATGGGGACAGTGGTGTTTCCGAATGCGGATGTGAAGTTATTTTTAGACGCAAGTGCAGAAGAACGTGCAAAAAGACGTTTTAAACAGTTGCAAAATAAAGGAATTAATGGTAACTTTGCGCAGATTTTAGCCGAGATTCAAGAACGGGACTTTCGTGATAGAAATCGTGCGGTCGCGCCGCTTAAACCTGCGGACGATGCATTGTTGCTTGACAGTACGGAACTTAGCATTGAAGAAGTAATTGCGCAAGCGTTGCAATTCATTGAAAGTAAACGTTAATCGGTAAAATTTAACCTGTTTATTCAGGGATGAATGAACGTTATTATCAACCCCACTTAATAATGGATTTTGAGTGGATGTTATTAACCTTTAAAAGAAGATTAAATATGTCAGAATCTTTTGCTCAATTATTTGAAGAATCATTAAAAAACCTTGAAACTCAACGTTTAGGTTCAATCATCAACGGTACTGTTGTTGCTATCGAAAAAGGCTTTGTGTACGTAGATGCAGGTTTAAAATCTGAAGCGCGTATCCCGGCGGAAGAATTCGCAAATGCACAAGGTGAAGTTGACGTTAAAGTTGGCGATGTTGTAAACGTTGCTTTAGACGCTGTTGAAGACGGTTTCGGTGAAACTAAACTTTCACGTGAAAAAGCAGTACGTCACGAATCTTGGATCGAATTAGAAAAAGCATTCGAAGCACAAGCAAGCGTTGTTGGTTTAGTAAACGGTAAAGTGAAAGGCGGCTTCACAGTTGAGTTAAACGGTGTTCGCGCATTCTTACCGGGTTCATTAGTTGATACGCGTCCGGTACGTGATGCAGATCACCTTTTAGGTAAAGAATTAGAATTCAAAGTTATCAAATTAGACCAAAAACGTAACAACGTAGTTGTTTCACGCCGTGCAGTTATTGAATCAGAAAGCTCAGCAGATCGCGATGAAGTATTAGCGAACTTGGCTGAAGGTTCAGAAGTGAAAGGTATCGTTAAAAACTTAACAGATTACGGTGCATTCGTTGATTTAGGCGGTGTTGACGGTTTATTACACATCACTGATATGGCTTGGAAACGTGTTAAACACCCAAGCGAAGTGGTTAACGTTGGTGATGAAATCACAGTTAAAGTATTGAAATTCGACAAAGATAAAACTCGCGTTTCATTAGGCTTAAAACAATTAGGTCAAGATCCTTGGGCTGCAATCGCTCAAAACCACCCTATAAACAGCAAATTAACAGGTAAAGTAACAAACTTAACAGACTACGGCTGTTTCGTTGAAATTTTAGATGGCGTTGAAGGTTTAGTTCACGTCTCTGAAATGGATTGGACAAACAAAAACATCCACCCTTCAAAAGTGGTTAACTTAGGTGATACTGTTGAAGTGATGGTATTAGAAATCGATGAAGAACGTCGTCGTATTTCTTTAGGCTTGAAACAATGCAAACCAAACCCATGGTTACAATTTGCAGAAACTCACAACAAAGGTGACAAAGTTTCAGGTAAAATCAAATCAATCACTGATTTCGGTATCTTCATCGGTCTTGAAGGTGGTATCGATGGTTTAGTTCACTTATCTGACATTTCTTGGAATGTTCAAGGTGAAGAAGCTGTTCGTAACTACAAAAAAGGTGACGAAGTAGAAGCAGTTGTTTTACAAGTAGATTCAGCGAAAGAACGTATCTCTTTAGGTATCAAACAATTAGAAGACGATCCGTTCAACAACTTCGTGGCAATCAACAAAAAAGGTGCAGTAGTGTCTGCAACTGTTGTTGAAGCTGATGCGAAAGGTGCTAAAGTTGAATTAGCCGGTGGCGTTGAAGGTTACATCCGTGCAGCAGATTTAGTTTCTGAAGTTGCAGCTGGTGATGTTGTTGAAGCGAAATACACCGGTTCAGATCGTAAAGCACGTATCGTTCACTTATCAGTGAAAGCAAAAGATCAAGCTGATGAAGCAGCAGCATTAGCGTCAGTAAACAGCAAACAAGAAGAAGTGGCTGTTCCTAACGCAATGGCAGCAGCATTCGCTCAAGCTAAAGGTGAATAATTTATTCCCTAACTAATCAAACTGGCGAGTTTTTGCTCGCCAGTTGTTTATTACATAAATTTATTAAGTGAAACAACGTGATTTTTGTGTGTGAATAACTGGTAAAGCGCGGTCAAAAATGACGTTGTTTTATTAGGGACTTCTATTGAAGATAAGCAGCCCTCTCAACTGAAAGGATAATGTTATGACAAAATCAGAATTAATTGACGCAATCAGTCAACGTAATCCAACGATTGGTATCAAAAATATCGAAAATTCGGTAAAAGAAATCTTAGAACATATGTCTTTGAGCATGGAAAATGCGGAGCGAATTGAGATTCGTGGTTTTGGCAGTTTCTCGTTGCATTTTCGTCAACCACGTATTGGACGCAATCCGAAAACAGGCGAGAGCGTTAAATTAGAGGCGAAATGTGTACCGCATTTTAAAGCGGGCAAAGAGCTCAAAGAGCGCGTTGATAATCATGCTTAATTTTTGCAAATAGTTTAAAATTACTCAAAGAACGGCACGTTAAAGTGTCGTTTTTTGCTTTAAATTTTGGCATAATGGGGCAATGTCAATTTGGGAGTCGCATACTATGTTCAAATATATTTTCGGTTTTATTATCGTGCTTGCTATTATTTTAGTTGCAATTACGGTGGGTGCAAATAATGATCAAGTTATTACCTTCAATTATGTGTTTGCACAAAGTGATTTTAAACTTTCTACTTTAGTGGCCATTTTATTTGGATTTGGTTTTATTTTAGGCTGGTTAGTGACGGGGATTTTTTATCTCAAATTAAAACTTAAAAATATGGCATTAACGCGCCAAGTAAAACGTCTAAATCAGCAAATTAATGAGATGACCACAAGTCTTAATAAGGCTGCATAATAATGATTGAATTACTCTTCCTGTTGTTACCTATTGCTGCCGCTTATGGCTGGTATATGGGACATCGTAGTGCCAAAAAAGATCAGGAAGATATGAGTAACAAACTTTCTCGTGACTATGTTACGGGGGTTAATTTCCTATTATCCAATCAAACTGAAAAAGCGGTTGATCTCTTTTTAGATATGCTTCAAAAGCAAGAAACGGAAAATGAAATAGAGCAACATTCTCAGTTTGAAGCAGAGCTAACATTAGGCAATTTATTTCGTTCTCGCGGGGAAGTCGATCGAGCTCTACGTATTCATCAAGCGCTTGATCGGAGTCCAAATTATTCCTTTGAGCAAAAATTATTGGCGAAACAACAGTTAGCGAAAGACTTTATGTCAGTGGGTTTTTTCGATCGCGCGGAGAGTATTTATATTTTATTGGTTGATGAACCGGAATTTGCTGAAGGTGCGTTGCAACAACTTGCGGTTATCTATCAAAAAACCAAGGAATGGAAAAAAGCGATTAATGTTGCGGAAAAATTAGCCAAGATCAAACCTAATTCAGACAATATGATATTAGCGCAATTTTATTGCGAATTTGTCCGCACTTTACCAACAGACAGTAAAGAAAATGCCTTAGAAATTTTGCGTCAAGCACTTTCAGTGTCTCCGAGTTGTGTGCGCGCTTCAATGATGCTAGGTGAGAAGTTGATTGAGCAGCAAGACTATCAAAGTGCGGTTAAAGTCTTAGAGCATATTTTGGAACAGAATCCTGATTTTGTCGGGGAAGCGTTACCCTTATTAAGAGAATGTTATACGGCACTTAATCAACTTGAGTTGTTTGAATTATTTTTAATTCGGGCAAGTCAAGCAACGGCTAATGCCAGTGTTGATTTAGCCTTGGCTGATTTGATCGAACAACAAGATAGTCGAGCTAATGCGCAAAGCAAAATCTATCAAAAGATTGGGCAAAATCCGAATATGTTCTTATTCCATCGATTTATTCAGTATCAAGTGGATGATGCTGAAGAAGGGCGAGCCAAAGAGAGTTTGGTGCTACTGCATAAAATGGTAGGGGAACGAATTCGGCAAGGCTTTGATTATCGTTGTACAAATTGCGGTTATCAAAGTCATAAACTAATGTGGTGTTGTCCTTCCTGTCGTCAATGGGAAACAGTTAAACCGATTCGTGGAATTGAAAATCAAATATAAAAAAGGAAAACCTATGGATAGCAAAATTATTGTTGCTTTAGATTATGAAACAGAAGCGGAAGCATTAAGTTTGGTTGATCAGATTGATCCGAGCCTTTGCCGTTTAAAAGTGGGCAAAGAAATGTTTACCAGCCTTGGTATAAACTTTGTAAAACAACTTCATGAACGTCAGTTTGATGTTTTCTTAGATTTAAAATATCACGATATTCCAAATACCGTGGCACGTGCTGTGCGTTCTGCTGCCGATTTGGGGGTTTGGATGGTGGATTTACACGCGTCGGGTGGCTTGGCTATGATGGAAGAAGCGAAAAAAATTCTTGAGCCTTATGGCAAAGATGCACCGCTTTTAATTGCTGTCACCGTATTAACCAGTATGGAAGACTTAGATTTACTTCAAATTGGTATTAATGCGTCACCACTTGAGCAAGTGATTCGTTTATCTCATTTAGCACAACGTGCCGGTTTAGATGGTGTGGTTTGTTCACCGCAAGAAGTGGAAATTTTACGTAAAAACTTGGGGGCAGATTTTAAATTAGTTACACCTGGAATTCGTCCTATTGGTTCTGATTTTGGTGATCAGCGTCGAGTTATGACGCCTGCCGCCGCTGTACGATCAGGTTCGGACTATTTGGTTATCGGTCGTCCAATCACACAAGCGAATGATCCGGCAGAAGTATTGCGAGCTATTAACGCATCTTTACTCAATGCTTAATCTTAAAGGGGTAAATGACAATTTACCCCATTTTTTAAAATATCATAAAAAATTACCGCACTTTTGATTATGAATAATCTTGTTTACTCGACAGAATTGGGCAGAATTAAGCCTACAGAAGAAAAAACACAACGTCCGAAAGGTGATGGCATTGTACGTATTCAAAAACAGACCAGTGGACGTAAGGGAGCCGGCGTGAGTGTAATCACAGGAGTAGATTTATCTGATGAGCAGCTTAAATCATTGGCAGCGGAATTAAAAAAACGCTGTGGCTGTGGGGGGGCTGTGAAAGAGGGTAATATCGAAATTCAAGGCGATAAACGTGATTTGTTAAAGCAGTTGCTAGAGCAGAAAGGCTTTAAAGTTAAGTTAGCTGGTGGCTGATGGCGGTTTTGCTTGCTGTAGAACTAAAAATATGATGATTCAAAAAACACACAAACTATTCCAACATTCCGCCGCACTTTATAGCGATTTTCAATCTTTTGAACAAAAAATTTTAGCATTGTCTCAGGCAATGAATGTGGATTTATCTCATTTTGAGATCGATCATTTAGCCGTGAGAGTAAATTATTGTAAAGATGGTGAGCGTTGGCTGACAGCGTTGACACAATGCGGTAAAATTTTCTGCGATAACCTAGTCAATGGGCGAGTGATTTATCTTATTGAACTTGATGAACCTTTAATCTTTTTGGGGCAGCAGGTTTCGTTGATAGAATTGCCTTTTCCAAAAGACAAGCATTATCCCCGTGATGGTTGGGAACATATTGAATTTGTCGTACCATTTTTAGCCAATGAGCGGACGGAAGATTGGATTAGTCGCGTCAATGCGCAATTTAATTTGAACCAATTACCTCATTTGAAACTCAAAGTGAGTGAACCTAAGGTGGAAGGCGAACAGTTACCTAATCCATCTATTGCGGTCAGTTTCGTGGATAATTCAGAAAATGATACCACAATTAAAATTCATCCTTATTCCATTAAGACCGTGGTTTTGTCGGAGTAAGAAATCATAATATTGTAAAAGTAGAAGGGAATTGAAATGAAAAAATTAACAATTGCGTTAGCGTTAATTGCAAGTCTTGGTGTAACAGGTTGTGCAAATACTGATATTTTTAGTGGCGATGTTTATTCCGCAGGTCAAGCGAAAGAAGCTCGTTCCATTAGCTATGGTACGATTGTTTCTTCTCGTCCTGTAAAAATCCAAGCGGATAATCAAGGGGTGATTGGTACTGTAGGTGGTGGCGCTTTAGGTGGTATTGCTGGCTCTGCTATTGGTGGCGGTACAGGTAAAGCTGTGGCAACGGCGGTTGGGGCCATTGCTGGTGCGGTAATCGGAAGTAAAATAGAAGAGAAAGCCAGCCAAGTGAATGCATTGGAATTAGTTATTAAGAAAGACGATGGCAATGAAATTGTTGTTGTGCAAAAAGCTGATCCAACCTTAAAACCTGGTGCGCGAGTACGTATTGTGGGCGGTTCAAGTCTAAACGTTTCTGCTATTTAATTTTTGGCGTTTGAAATATAAGGCTTTTAGTTTGGGCTAGAAGCCTTTTATCTATTTAATGAAATCTCATTATGTTTAAATTCACTAAAAGTGCGGTTAAATTTTCCTTGCTTTTTCTTAGTTTATTGATGCTTTTCAGTTGTGATGAATTAGCGCATTATCAACCTAAGAAAAGTACTTTATTCCCTCCTCAATCTAATCAGAACAAGCCTGAATTACCTGCAAAACAGTTGTTGCGTGGCGTTTATTCGGACATGAGCTTGTCTTTGGAAAACTTAGATAATGATGAAAAAGCGAATTTTTTACGGGATGTGTTAGAAGGGTTGGTTATATATGATCAAAATGGACATATTATTCCTGGGGTAGCAGAAAGTTGGCAAACCCAAGATAATAAATTATGGCAATTTAAACTTCGTCAAAGTGCAAAATGGTCAAATGGCGAATCGGTTATCGCGAATGATTTTGTACAAAGTTGGCAAGCCTTGGCACAGGGAAATGCTCCACTAAAACAATATTTACAGTTTATAAATTTAGCCCATGCTCAGGATGTACTCGAAGGTCGTGTTGCGGTGGAAAATCTAGGTGTTCAAGCATTGGATGATTGGACATTACAGTTACAATTAGATAAACCGACCCCTTATTTACCAGAAATGTTAGCGCATGTTGCGTTGTTGCCAAAGAAAAGGGGACAAGATAACGCATTTTTGATGAATGGAGCCTATCGCTTGGTGGGGCAACAAGGGCCTATCATCACCTTAGAAAAGAATTCGAACTATTGGGATATAGCAAAGGTTTATTTTGATCAAGTGGTTTATCATAAATTGTCGTCTTATCAACCTGTTACCGGTATGGATTGGGTCGTTATGCCCACCCGGTTAACACAGGCTAATCAACAATTTCCTCAACTTTGTACTTATTTTTATGAATTTAATTTTAAGGATCCTTATTTAAAGCAAAGCGCGGTGAGAACAGCATTAGTTTCGATGATTTCAGCGCAAAATATTGTACAAAGTGAGAAGCTGTCGATGCTACCAATTCATACTTTTTTACCACGAAATATGTGGTTAGATGATAATTCGGAATGGCAAGTGAATGTCGTCGAGCAGCTGTTACAACAGGCAGGAATTTCAGAAGCTCATCCTTTAACGCTAACAATCACCTATGATAATTCAGGTATTCATCCCAATGTTGCGCAACGAATGGCAAGAGCTTGGTCACAATCAGATTTAATTCGCGTGATTTCCGATCCTGTGACTTGGGAAGAATTACAAGAAAAACGTCAAAAAGGGAAGTTTCAGATTATTCGTTCTGGTTGGTGTGCGGATTATAATGAACCTTCAGCCTTTTTATTATTGTTACATTCTGCTCATCCCGATAATAAAATGGGATTTAAAAATGCAGAAATTGATGCGCTGTTGGAAAAAAGTCTGAAGGCAGAAACCTCAGCAGAAAGAATGATGTTATATGAGCAGATTCAGCGTTTTGTTAAAACAGCGCGTATTTTCTTGCCCATTTTTCAATACACCAAGCATGCCTTTGTCGCACCAAGCATTACAGGATTTAATGCTGACAATCCTACGGGCGTGGTTTACAGTAAGGATTTATATCGCAAAACTAACTCAAATTAAGTATTTGCGTATAAACCAATATGTGAAATTTGCGCATAGCCTTTGAATTGCATTAGAATATGGGCGTATTTATTATTTAAATTTTATTATGACTATTTTAGTTCTAGGTATTAATCATAAAACAGCCAGTGTGGGATTGCGTGAAAAGGTGGCGTTTTCGGAAGAAAAGCGTCAATTTGCCTTGCAGCAAATTCAACAGCTTGACCTAGGACAAAGTGCGGTCATTTTATCAACCTGTAACCGTACAGAACTTTATTTACATAATAAAGCCATTTCTCCTGAAGAATCTGAACAATGGCATGATGAGTGTGTAGCTTGGTTTGCACACATTCATCAATTGAATGTCTTAGAATTGGAACCTTGTCTTTATTTATATAAAAATCAACAAGCGGTTCAACATCTAATGCGCGTCGCTTGTGGTTTGGATTCGCTTATTTTAGGTGAACCACAAATTTTGGGGCAAGTAAAGCAAGCCTATCAAATGAGTGAAGATTATTATCATGATACTCTGCATGGGGGCGTATCTAGTGAGCTTTCACGCCTATTCCAAAAAACTTTTTCAACAGCAAAACGAGTACGGACAGAAACCCATATTGGCGAAAGTGCGGTGTCTGTGGCATATGCCGCCACCACCTTGGCGCGGCAAATTTATGAAAGTTTAAGCGAGCTGAATGTTTTGTTAATTGGGGCGGGGGAAACCATAGAATTAGTCGCACGCCATTTACTTCGACATGGGGTGAAAAAATTAATTATTTCTAACCGCACTTTAAGTCGGGCTCAGGATTTAGTGAGAAAATTGGCTACTTCAATTCCAACCGAAGTCTTAGGGTTAGATCAATTACAGCTAGGTTTAAATCAAGCTGATCTCGTTATTTCTTCTACAGGCAGTCCGGATATATTAGTGACGCAGGAGATGGTTAAGGTCGCTCAAAAAGCACGCCGTTATCATCCTATGTTAATGGTGGATATTGCTGTGCCAAGAGATATTGATGAAAAGGTGAGTAAGCTAGATAGTGTGTACCACTATACGGTGGATGATTTAAATCATATTATTCAACAAAATATCAGCGAGCGAGAGAAAGCATCAGAACAAGCACAAGGGATTATTGAAGAAGAATGCCAAGACTTTTTTGCATGGTTAAAAGTGCATCAATCTTCAGGTTTGATTCGTGATTATCGTCAAAATGCGGAAGAAATTCGTCAAGATTTACTGGAAAAAGCATTAATTGCATTATCGCAAGGGGAAAGTGCGGACAAAGTTTTGCAAGAATTCAGTCTAAAATTAACGAATAAGCTACTTCATGCACCGACTCAGGCAATACAAACAATGGCAAAACAAGGTGATTCTAAAGGCTTACGTCATTTTTCTACATCAATTAACTCAAGAATTGTACAAAATTCATAAAAACTTGTGCTATCTCAATATTTCATTTCACAAAATCCCCTAAAATTTCTTGCATAAAATGGCCTACTGATAGGTAGGTTAATATGTAGGAGATGATGATGAGTATATTTTTTGTCACAGGCACGGATACGAGCGTAGGGAAAACGATTGCTAGCCGTGGGATTATTCAAGCCTTTCAACAGGCAGGCGAACAGATTGTGGGCTATAAACCCATTGCTCCAGGGCAAAATGAACCTGTTTATACCGATATTTTAGACGTGGATACCAGCGATTATGGGCAAGAAGATAATCATGATGTGTTGGTGTTGATGAATAGTACCCATGAAAGCGTCACTTATCGAGATATCAATAGTTATACGTTTTCTCATACAGTGCCTATGTTAACGCAAGAAAGTGAACGTATAAATTTAGATAAGATTGATACGGATCTTAATCGGCTAAAATCTACCTATGCAAATGTATTAGTTGAGGGGGCTTTTGGTTGGTTAACCCCGATGAATAAAAACCTGACATTTGGTGATTGGGTGGCGCAACATAAAATGCCGGTTATTCTTGTGGTTGGGATCAAAGAAGGCTGTGTTAACCATGCCTTGTTAACCGCGAAAGCTATTGAAACCATGGGATTATCTTTAGTGGGATGGATTGCGAATCGTATTAACCCGGGCTTGAGTCATTATGCCGAAATTATCGATGTGTTAAAAAATAAAATTAACGCACCGTTATTGGGTCGAATTCCTTATATTCACAAGCCTGAAAATCAGGATGTGGGGCAATATATTACGGGCATTGAGCATCTGCAATCATTATAATACGGGGCGTGTGAGTAATTTTATTTGCACGCCTTTAATTTTTATCTAAAATAGTCTTTATTTTTTTGAAAAATTTTTAATTTATTCCCATTTCTTGTTTTTCCCTTATAAAACTTCTCGCCTTAAAGCTCAAAAACCTTAAAATGCCGAGCTTTTGCATTGGTATTAAGGATTTTTTATGTCAGATTTATTGGATTTTTTCCAACATATCATTGAATGGTGTATTCAATATATTGATGAGCCGCTTTGGAGCATTGTGATTATTATGTTGCTGGGCGTAGGGCTGTTTTTTACTCTCACAACGGGTTTTGTACAATTACGTCTTTTCCCACAAAGTTTACGTGAAATGTGGTTTGGGCGTGAAGCGGCTGAACATGCATTAACGCCATTTCAAGCCTTTGCGACAGGTTTAGCCAGTCGTGTTGGTGTGGGAAATGTGAGTGGAGTGGCAACGGCAATCGCCTTAGGCGGGCCCGGTGCCGTTTTTTGGATGTGGTTAGTTGCCTTTATGGGAATGTCGAGTGCTTTTGCGGAGTCTTCGTTAGCCCAATTATTCAAAATTCAAGATAAAGACGGTTCTTATCGTGGTGGACCGGCTTATTATATCAGCATGGGATTAAAATCCCGTTGTATGGCGGTTGCCTTTGCGGTGACGTTAATTTTCACCTTTGGTTTCGCCTTTAATGCGGTTCAGTCAAATTCGATTGTTGAAGCGACCCGCAATGCTTGGGGCTGGAATGCTCATTATGTCGGTGTTGTCTTAGTTGTACTTTCAGGTGTGATTATTTTTGGTGGTGTTAAACGTATTGGAGTCGTTTCAGCGCGTTTTGTGCCTTTAATGGCGCTATTTTATTTGCTGACGACAGCGATTATTATTGGCATGAATATTGAAAAATTGCCTTCTGTCTTTAAGCTTATTTTCACCAGTGCTTTTGATTTTTCTGCTATGGCAGGCGGCATGTTTGGTGCGATGTTTTCAAAAGCGATGTTGATGGGCATTAAGCGAGGTCTATTTTCTAATGAAGCAGGGATGGGATCGGCGCCTAATGCGGCAGCAACTGCAGAAGTGAAGCACCCGGTTAACCAAGGTTTAATCCAAATGTTAGGTGTGTTTGTGGATACCATGATGGTTTGTACTTGTACGGCGATGATTATTTTATTGTCTGATAATTATGGTTCGGCATCCTTACAAAGTATTTCGTTGACACAAAATGCCCTGAGTTATCATATTGGCGAGTTTGGTGTGCATTTCTTGGCGTTAATTTTATTATTTTTTGCTTTCTCATCCATTATTGGTAACTATGCTTATGCGGAAAGCAATATGCGTTTTTTGAAAAATAAAACTTGGGCAGTGGTGTTGTTTCGTTTAGTGGTGTTATTTTTTGTGTACTTTGGTGCGGTTAACTCAGGTTCTATTGTGTGGGCGTTTGCGGACACGGTAATGGGCAGTATGGCATTGATTAATCTGATTGCGCTGTTAGCTTTATCGCCACTTGTTTGGATTTTGTTGAAAGATTTCCAGAAACAATTGAAAGCAGGCCATGAACCGGAATTTAAAATTGATCATTATCCCGCATTGAAAAAACGTGGTGTTGATCCGCGTTTGTGGAAATAACCCTTGAAAGTGCGGTAAAATTTCACCGCACTTTGAGGTGTTTATGATGAAGCATTTAGGATGTTATGGGATCTATCATGTTAATTAAGTCAACTCGTGAATTTGCTGATTATGTTGAATTACTTTATCAGCAACAAAAAGGAGAACGGATTTATCCTTTTGAATATGCAGGGAAAAAATATTGGTTAAAACAACCGGAAATTCTTACCGGGGTTGAGCGTTTATTAAAACCCTACCCGCAAAAGCTGTTTCAAGAAGAATTACGGACTTTATTGTATTTGGACAATAAACATGCCCCTGTCGCACGTTTGTTAGTGGCAACGGAGAATTATTTGGTGTTGGAAGATGTAGGGAAGACCTTAAACCATATCCTTCCTAACAAAAGTGCGGTAGAAAAACAGAATATTCTGCGCGATGCTGCCTTGGCACTGATTAATTTGCATAAAATGGGTTTAGTACATGGTCGCCCGGCAATTCGTGATATTGCTTGGGATAATGGTGAAGTCCGTTTTATTGACTTAGAAGATCATTCTCATACGCGCGATCTCAATTGGAAGAAAAAACGTGATGTATTAGTGTTTCTTCATGGTTTATGTCGCACAAAAGAGCTAAGTGATGATGATATTGTGGCAACGGTTCAGGTGTTAGCTGACGCTTGCGAACCTGTAATTTGGGAAGAATGTGTTCGGTTCTTAACTGCATATCGTTGGTTGTATTATCTTTTATTGCCATTTAAACCGATTGCACGAAAGGATTTGCTGGCGGTATATCGATTATTTGAATTAGTAAAGGGGAAAAAATGAAAAAGTTATTTTTAGTTTTGGTTTTGACTGCACTTTTATCCGGTTGTAGCGCCGGTGTGGGCGGCGGCTTTGGTGCAAGCAATGGCGGTGCCGGAGTTAGCCTTGGTGCCGGTTTTGGTTTCTAATCCTTGTCAGAGTGAAAACACCTAATTTGCATTAATTTTTAGGAAAACCTTGACATAACAGAAACTGAGCGTATAATACGCGCATATTTCGGACGCGGGGTGGAGCAGCTTGGTAGCTCGTCGGGCTCATAACCCGAAGGCCGTCGGTTCAAATCCGGCCCCCGCAACCACTTCTTAATTTAAGAAGGAAATAACGGTTCAGTGAAACCCAAATTTGAAATTTGGGTTTTTTTGTACGTAAAATTTGGAAAAATTTCACTGAGCGCGTTAAGCGCTTTTTTTACGTCCATAAAAAGGATAAGTAGGAACATAATGGCAACATTAGAACAAAATTTAAAAGAGATGCTTACGCCGGCCATTGAGGACTTAGGCTGTGAGCTATGGGGCATTGAATGTCAACGTGCAGGTCGTTTTATGACTGTGCGTTTATTTATTGATAAAGACGGTGGCGTGGGGATCGAAGATTGCGCTGATGTAAGCCGTCAAGTGAGCGCGATTTTAGATGTAGAAGACCCGATTGCCGATAAATACAATCTTGAAGTGTCTTCACCCGGTTTAGATCGCCCATTATTTACGCTGGCGCAATTTGAGCGTTTTGTTGGACAAGATGTCTCTATTCATTTACGAATTCCCGTTGCGGATCGCCGTAAATGGCAGGGTAAATTAGAGAAAGTGGACAACGATATGATTACATTAGTTGTGGATGGTCAAGAGCAAGTATTTGTATTTGGCAATGTTCAAAAAGCCAATGTGGTTCCAAAATTTTAAGGATTTCAATTAAAAGGTATTATTAAAATGAGTAAAGAGATTTTATTCGCCGCTGAAGCGGTATCAAACGAAAAATCATTACCAAAAGAAGTGATTTTTGAAGCATTGGAAGCGGCCATTGCCCTTTCAACTAAGAAAAAACATGTTCAAAAACAAGAGCGTTTAGGGGTTGATAAACCGTCTGAGATTGATGTTCGCGTGGTGATTAATCACAAAACAGGTGAATTTGATACGTTCCGCCGTTGGACAGTCGTGGAAGAGGTGACAAATCCAACGAAAGAAATGACCTTGGAAGCGGCTCGTTTAGATGATCCAAATATTCAAGTTGGCGATGTTGTTGAAGATCAAATTGAATCCATTGACTTTGACCGTATTACGATGCAAACCGCACGCCAAGTAATTAGCACCAAAATTCGTGATGCAGAACGTAGCCGTGTTGTGGCGCAATTCCTTCATGAAGAAGGCAAAATTGTGATTGGCACGGTGAAAAAAGTAAACCGTGAAACCATTATTTTAGAATTAATCGGCAATAAAGAAGATCCGGCTAAAGCAGAAGCGGTGATTGTTCGCGAAGATATGCTTCCGCGTGAAAATTTCCGTCCGGGCGATCGTGTTCGTGGTGTGCTTTATAAAGTCGCGCCGGAAAGCAAAGGTTTCCAATTGTTTGTTACACGTGCAAAACCTGTCATGTTGGAAGAATTATTCCGTTTGGAAGTGCCGGAAATTGGCGAACAGATTATCGAAATTAAAGGGGCAGCGCGTGACCCGGGTTCGCGTGCCAAAATTGCAGTAAAAAGTAATGATAAACGTATTGACCCGGTAGGTGCTTGTGTCGGCATGCGTGGTGCACGTGTTCAAGCAATTACCAATGAATTAGGTGGTGAGCGTGTTGATATCGTGCTTTGGGATGATAACCCGGCACAATTTGTGATTAATGCAATGGCACCTGCTGATGTGAGCTCTATTGTGGTGGATGAAGATAATCACTCCATGGATATTGCGGTGGAAGCAGCAAATTTAGCGCAAGCGATTGGCCGTAATGGTCAAAACGTTCGTTTAGCGACTCAATTAACCGGTTGGACATTAAATGTAATGACAACTGATGAGTTGGCGCAAAAACATCAAGCGGAAGACAATAAAATTTTAAACTTATTTATGACCGCACTTGAGATTGACGAAGACTTTGCGCAAATTTTAATTGATGAAGGCTTTACCAACCTTGAAGAATTAGCTTATGTGCCGGTGAGCGAGCTAACCGCTATTGATGGTTTAGAAGATGAAGATTTAGTGGAAGAGTTACAAACTCGTGCTAAAGATGCGATTACAGCGACAGCGTTGGCAGAAGAAAAAGCCTTAGAAAGCGCGCACATCGAAGAACGTTTATTAAACCTTGATGGTATGGAACGTCATATCGCCTTTAAATTAGCCGAAAAACAAATCTTAACGCTGGAAGAGTTAGCGGAACAAGGCGTTGATGATTTAGCGGATATTGAAGAATTAAGCCCGGAAAAAGCGGGTGAGCTTATTATGGCGGCGCGTAATATCTGTTGGTTTGGTGAGTAATAGGAGCAGAAAATGACGGATAAAGAACAAAATGCGGAAAACGCACCAAAAAAACTCAGTTTAAAACGCCGTGAAAAATCTACTGTAAGTGGCACAACTGCGGGTGGAAAAGCGAAAGCGGTTCAAGTTGAAGTTCGCAAATCCCGTAAAGTGGATACGGCAGCTATTGTTGCAGCTAAAAAAGCGGAAGAAGAAGCTAAATTAAAAGCAGAGCAAGAAGCTGCAGAAAAAGCCGCTGCAGAAAAACGTGCAGCAGAAGAAAAAGCAGCCGCAGAAGCAAAAGCCGCAGCGGAAGCAAAAGCGGCGGCTGAAGCGAAAGCTAAAGCGGAAGAAGAAGCGAAAAAAGCCGCTGAAGCCAAACAAGAAAAAAGTGCGGTAGCAAAATCGGCTGATTCTGAAAAAGAAAAACGTAAAGCAGAAGAAGCTGAATTAAGACGTAAAGCGGAAGAATTAGCACGTCAAAAAGCAGAAGAACAAGCGCGTCTTGCTGCGGAAGCAGCGCGCCGTTATGCAGAACGTGATGACAGCGAAGACAATTACAGCAGTTCAGAAGATTATTCAGATTATCATTTAACCTCAAGCTACGCGCGTGAAGCGGAAGATGAAGATAATCGCCGCCGTGAAAATAATAATCGTGGTGGAAAGAATAAGGTTGCTAAGGCGAAGAAAGGCGGCCGTGATGATGATAATGGCAGCAAAAATGAGCGCAGTGCAGATCGCCGTAATCAGAAAGATCTTAAAGGTAAAGGAAAAAATGCGAAGAAAGGTAGCGCAATTCAACAAGCCTTTACCAAACCGGTTTCTGTTGTAAAAGCGGATGTGATTATTGGGGAAACCATTACCGTTGCAGAACTTGCTAATAAAATGGCGGTAAAAGCCACTGAAATCATTAAATTAATGATGAAAATGGGCGAAATGGTGACCATTAACCAAGTGATTGACCAAGAAACGGCACAGCTTGTGGCGGAAGAATTAGGTCATAAAGTGATTCTTCGTAATGAAAACGAATTAGAAGAAGCGGTATTAGGTGATCGTGATGTGAATGCTGAACAAGTGACACGTGCGCCGGTGGTGACCATTATGGGTCACGTTGACCATGGTAAAACCTCATTATTAGACTACATTCGTAAAGCGAAAGTGGCAGCTGGTGAGGCAGGTGGTATTACTCAGCATATCGGTGCGTATCATGTTGAAACTAATGACGGTAAGATGATTACTTTCTTAGATACCCCGGGACACGCAGCATTTACCTCAATGCGTGCGCGTGGTGCGAAAGCAACAGATATCGTTGTTCTTGTAGTGGCGGCAGATGATGGTGTCATGCCACAAACCATTGAAGCGATCCAACACGCGAAAGCAGCAGGCGCGCCGCTAGTGGTTGCGGTAAACAAAATTGATAAACCGGAAGCCAATCCGGATCGTGTAGAACAAGAATTATTGCAATACGAAGTCATTTCTGAAAAATTCGGTGGTGATGTTCAATTTGTTCCTGTTTCTGCGAAAAAAGGTACGGGTATTGATGATTTATTAGATGCGATTATTCTTCAATCTGAAGTGTTGGAATTAACCGCGGTGAAAGATGGTATGGCAAGCGGTGTTGTTATCGAATCTTATCTCGATAAAGGTCGTGGTCCGGTTGCAACCATTCTTGTTCAATCAGGTACATTAAACAAAGGCGACATCGTACTTTGTGGCTTTGAATATGGTCGTGTTCGTGCAATGCGTGATGAAAATGGTAAGGATATCGAAGCAGCAGGTCCGTCAATTCCAGTGGAAGTGTTAGGACTTTCAGGTGTTCCGGCGGCCGGTGATGAAGCGACAGTGGTACGTGATGAGAAAAAAGCGCGTGAAGTGGCGTTATTCCGTCAGGGTAAATTCCGTGAAGTGAAACTCGCTCGTCAGCAAAAAGCAAAATTGGAAAATATGTTCAGCAACATGACCGAAGGCGATGTGGCAGAGCTTAACGTTATTGTGAAAGCAGACGTACAAGGTTCGGTTGAAGCGATTTGCCAAGCGTTAGCAGAGCTTTCAACAGATGAAGTAAAAGTGAAAGTAGTTGGTTCTGGTGTAGGTGGTATTACTGAAACCGATGCAACTTTAGCAGCAGCTTCTAATGCGATTATGGTGGGCTTCAATGTTCGTGCAGATGCTTCAGCACGCCGTGTAATTGAAGCGGAAAACATTGATTTACGTTATTATTCAATCATTTATGAATTATTAAACGAAATCAAAGCAGCAATGAGCGGTATGTTACAACCTGAATTCAAACAAGAAATTATTGGCTTGGCAGAAGTACGTGATGTCTTCCGTCATCCAAAATTTGGCGCAATCGCAGGTTGTATGGTTACGGAAGGTATCATCAAACGTTCTGCGCCAATTCGTGTTTTACGCGATAATGTGGTGATTTTTGAAGGGGAATTGGATTCACTTCGTCGCTTCAAAGATGACGTTTCAGAAGTGCGTAGCAATATGGAATGTGGTGTGGGCGTGAAAAACTACAACGATGTGAAAGTCGGCGACCAAATCGAGGTGTTCGAAGTGGTTGAAGTAAAACGTTCGATTTAATAATACCTTTATAAAAATATCTTGATATGCTAAATAAGCGGTCTGATTTTGGGAGTTTTTTGTAAAAGCTCACCAGTTTCTGACCGCTTGTTAGCAATTTACATAGGAACATTTTATGGCTTTGATTATTTAGCCTTATTTTTCTTAATTTTTGCGAGTATCGTGATTTTTTATGCAGTCATCGCTATTCACGATATTCCTTATGAAATCGCGAAAAAACGTAATCATCCACATCTCATTTGGCGATGATGCGTAAAATTTTATTAAGAATGAACAGTTGGAAAAATTATTTATATTTGGATCATTAATCCGATGAATATCAATGTCATTTAATTTGTAAGGGCGGATAGAATGTAAGATAATACCCAACAATAGGCAATCAGCCTTGGGTAATAAACAGATACAAGAACAATGAGAAAGAATAAAAAAGGGTAAAAAATGGCAAGAGAATTTAAACGCTCAGATCGTGTAGCGCAAGAGCTACAAAAAGAAGTTGCGGTAATTTTACAGCGTGAAGTAAAAGATCCGCGTATTGGTATGGTGACGGTATCAGACGTTGAGGTATCAAAAGATTTAGCCTACGCTAAAATCTTTGTGACGTTTTTATTTGATCATGATGAAACAGCGATTGAACAGGGGATGAAAGGATTGGAAAAAGCCTCGCCTTACATTCGTTCATTATTAGGCAAAGCGATGCGTTTACGTATTGTGCCTGAATTGCGTTTTGTGTATGACCAATCTTTGGTTGAAGGGATGCGTATGTCGAATCTTGTGACAGATGTGATTCGTAAAGACGAAGCGCGTCATGTAGATGAACCTGATTTAGACAGCAAATATAAGGAAGAATAATGTCAAGACCCCGTAAGCGTGGCCGCGATATTCACGGCGTATTTTTACTCGATAAGCCACAGGGTATGTCGTCTAATGATATTTTGCAAAAAGTGAAACGCATTTATCAGGCAAATAAGGCAGGGCATACGGGGGCGTTAGATCCATTAGCAACGGGAATGTTGCCGATTTGTTTGGGCGAGGCGACCAAGTTCTCGCAGTTTTTGTTAGACGCGGACAAACGCTATTTAGTCACTGCTAAATTAGGCGAACGTACAGATACTTCTGATGCGGAAGGGGAAGTGGTAGAAACCCGTGATGTAACGGTGAATTTAGAACAAATTCTGACCGCACTTCCGCATTTTCGTGGTGATTTGATGCAAGTGCCCACGATGTTTTCTGCCTTAAAACATAACGGCAAACCGCTTTATGAATATGCGCGTCAAGGGATTACTGTGGAACGAGAAGCGCGCCCTATCCGCATTTTTGAATTAAAATTTATTGATTATGATGCCCCGAATTTAACCCTAGAAGTCCATTGCTCAAAAGGCACCTATATTCGGACATTAGTGGATGATTTAGGGGAATATTTAGGCTGTGGCGCACATGTTACCATGTTGCGCCGTATTGCTGTGGCGGATTATCCCTATGCAAAAATGTTAACTTGGGAGCAGCTACAACAGCTTGCTGAGAAGTCAGATCTATCTGTATTAGATCAATATTTATTGCCCGTGGATACAGCGGTTTCTAAACTTCTTACATTAACGTTAAACCAAGAGCAAACCACTGCCGTAGGCTTTGGGCAACGTGTTAAATTTGCCAATGAACAGCGAGTTTATGGACAAGTGCGGTTATTTTCTCACGAGAATGTATTCTTAGGTGTTGCGGATGTGGATAAAAATAATGTGATTCGACCGAGCAGAATGGTGAATTTCTGGGAATAAATAAAATAGGGCAATCTAATGATCTGCACCTTAATCAGTTGGTTGTTTAGTTCAACTTTTTGGGGCAGATCATTTTTTATGAGATAGACATTAACGCGGTCTAACCCCTAACACATGACAAATAGCATAGCTTAGCTCTGCACGGTTTAAGGTATAGAAATGGAAATCTTTTACCCCTTCTTTGGATAACACTTTGACCATATCCATAGCGATACTTGCGGCTACGAGATTACGCGTAGTTTGATCATCATCTAAACCTTCATACATTTTTCCCATCCAGCTTGGTACTTTGACATTGGTAATTGCCGCCATTTTTTGTAACTGTTTAAAATTACTGACAGGCAAAATTCCCGGGATAATCTCAGCGTCAATACCAATGGTTACACAGCGATCACGGAAGCGAAGATAACTATCTACATCAAAGAAAAATTGAGTAATCGCGCGGTTCGCACCTGCATCAATTTTCCGCTTTAAGTTCAATAAATCGGCTTGGGCTGATTTCGCTTCAGGGTGAACTTCAGGGTAGGCGGCTACTGAAATATCGAAATCCGCCACATCTTTGAGCAAAGCCACTAAATCTGAAGCATAGAAAGGTTGTTTCGCGTAACCCGGTGGTTCGTCACCGCGTAATGCCACAATGCCGCGAATGCCGTTGTCCCAATAATCTTTAGCAATAACGCGGAGTTCATCAGGCGTGGCATCAATACCGGTTAGGTGAGGAACCGCTACCAAACCAGTTTCATTTTGAATATTTTTCACAATCGTATGAGTGCGCTCGCGTTCCCCTGAATTTGCGCCATAAGTCACAGACACAAATTTAGGTTGTAAGCCCTTTAATCTGTGAATGGATTCCCAAAGCATATTTTCCATTTTTTCATTTTTTGGTGGGAAAAACTCAAAGGAAACGTTAATTTTTCCATCTAAATCTGCAACATTTTGATTTAGAATATTAATTTCTCTTGCGTAACTCATGATCAGTGCCTTTTTTAGGATATTTGTTTTTATGTTTGAATGATAATAACGGTTATTTATTCATTTGCAAAGTGCATAAATTTCAAATTTATTATGAAATTGTTTCATGCAAATAATTAAAATTATTCGTTAGAGAAATTGAACAGGCTATGGCAAACTGTGTGCCTTATTATTTTTGGAAGCAAATACAATGAAACTTAACAAAATTTCCCTTATTTTATGTGCAGTTTGCCCTGCAGCAAGTTTGGCAGAAACGGCAACCTTACCCGATATTAAAGTTTACTCGGCCTATGCAACACCAGTCAATCAAGACAAAACCGCTTCTTCGGTTACTGTTTTGACAGAGAAAGATTTTACAGAGCGTAATGCCACTTATGTAAGTGATGTGTTGAAAACTGTGCCGAGCGTGGCAATGAGTGCATCTGGTGGACGTGGAACTTTAACTAATTTTTATCTTCGTGGGGCGGATGCTAACCATACGGCTGTGGTAATTGATGGCGTAAAAGTTAATCCTATTACGGGGTACGGCTTTGATTTCGGTGGTTTAAGTTTAAGCAATATTGATCGTATTGAAGTATTACGTGGTGAACAGTCTACACTTTGGGGTAGTGATGCCATGGGTGGTGTGATCTATATCACAACGAAAAGTGGATTATATAAAAATAAGCCATTTAATGTAGACTTTGATTTAGGCACAGGTTCACACGGAACTTATGACGGTTCTGCTACGATTTCAGGCTATAACAATGGTTTCTATTATGCGTTGAATGGAAATAGTCATCGTACACGTGGCATTTCAGCGATTAGTTCAGATAAATTTAATTATACAGCGGAAGACGGGACATTCGTTCCAACAGGCGGAGCGAAAGAGCGTGATAAATTTCATCGAGATAATGTTTCTTTTCGTTTAGGTTATGATTTAAATAATAAAGGTGTTGAGTTATTAGCAACACATTCTACACAAAATAGTCATTATGATGATTATCCAACAGAAGGGACTTACGATAATTACACCCATACTCGTGAGACGCTTTTAAAATTAAGTGGTTATCTGGGGAGTGATCAAGAATTATTCAAACATAAATTTGCTGTGAGCAATATCAAAACGGATAGCAATTCTTATGAAGCCTATTCAACAAGTGCCTATGGTGGAAAAAGATTAGCAGCCAATTATCAATTAGATGTGAATTTTGATCGTGAAGGTGAAATTACACAGGGACTGAGTTTTTTAACGGAATATCAAAAATCTGATTATCAAGCGAATTATAATTCTCCTGCGTTTCCAGATTGGTCATATGATTTAGATAATAAAAAACTGATTGAAAAAAGTATTGCAACTGAATATCGTCTGTTAAGTGAACAGGATCATAGTTTTTCTATTAGTGGACGCTTTACAGACAATTCAGAATATGAAAATGCTTTTACAGGACGAATTGCGGGGGCGTATCGTTTATCGCCAAATATTAAAGCACACGCAAGTTTAGGTTCAGCTATTCAAAATCCAACGATGACCGAATACTACGGATATAATGGGAAATTTATTGCAAACCCTGCATTAAAACCAGAAAAAAGCCGCGGTGGAGATATTGGCTTATTGCTAGAATCTCAAGATAAGCAACATAGTTTTGATGTGACCTATTTTGCACGTAATGTGGATAATATGATTAGTACAACCCGTATTAATGGCAACACTAAATCAATTAACTTAGATGGCATTAGCCAAATTCGAGGTGTTGAACTTGCTTATAATGGAAAAATTACGGATTTGCTAACAACCTATGCAAATTATACTTACACGCAAGCACGTGACAGCCAAAAAATGGAATTAGTACGTCGTCCTAAACATTTAGCTAATGCAGGTATTGCTTATCAAATCACTTCCGAATTAGGCGCTGATATTAACGTATCTTATGTTGGAAAACGTTTTGAAAAATATACGTATTATGATGCAAATTTTAACTCAACATCAACGCGTGTTAAATTACCATCTTATACGTTAGTTAATTTAGGTGTGAATTATCAAGTGACGCCAAATATTAATGTTTATGCTAACCTTAATAATGTCTTTGATAAGAAATATGAAGATACCCTTTATTATGGACAAGACGGACGTAATGTTTACGTTGGCTTAAAAGGTAGTTTCTAATTATTACTGGGGCTAATATAATTAGTCCCTTTTATTTTCATGGCTAATATAGTCATTAAAAATCTTACCCCAAAAGGACCGCACTTTGACGCAATTTATGACACATTCTGCTGTTTTTTTTAAAAAATCTGCAGACATTCCATTTCAACCCAAAACCGAAACTCTGGCGGTAGAAGTCCCCGTAGCCTTGGTGTACAACGGAATTTCTCATACCGTGATGATGTGTACCCCAACGGATCTGGAAGACTTTGCCATGGGGTTTTCTTTAACAGAAGGCATTATTGATAAGCCTAGCGATATTTATGGTATGGATATTGTAGAAAGTTGCCACGGTATTGAAGTGCAAATTGAGCTGGCGACACGCTGTTTTGTGCGCTTAAAAGAATTACGCCGTACGTTAACAGGGCGAACAGGTTGTGGTATTTGTGGTTCGGAGCAGTTGGAGCAAGTGAGTAAGAAATTACCTAAATTAAACCGCACTTGGCAATTTGACATTACTTTATTGGATGCGTGCTTAAATGCAGTTTATTCTGCGCAAACCTTAGGTAAGGAAACAGGTGCAACGCATGCTGCTGCCTTTTTTGATAGCCAGGGTAAATTATTGGCTATTCGCGAAGATGTGGGGCGTCATGTGGCGTTAGATAAACTTTTAGGTTGGTCTGCACGACATCAGACACCACAAGGTTTTGTGCTAGTCACCAGCCGAGCAAGCTACGAAATGGTGCAAAAAGTGGTGAGTTGTGGCGTAGAAATGTTGGCGGCAATTTCAGCCGGCACTGAACTGGCGGTCAAGATGGCGCAAGAAACAGATTTAACATTAATAGGTTTTGCGCGAGAAGGTCGGGCCACGATTTATAGTGGGGTCGAGCGCATAAAGTGCGGTGAATTTTGATGGAATTTAATGGCGTTCAAATGGTAGTTGAACGCCATTTTTATTTTAATTTTGGTGTATTTATTGTGGATTTAAAGTTGTTTCAACCCAACGATTAATTAACCGTTTACTTTCTTGGTCAGAACCAAATTTCAAGACATCCAACTTAATGAAATGGCTATTTGGGGGCAAGGTCGCTTTAGGATAAGCTTCAGCATGGATGTTGGTGGGTAACTGATAAGCTCCCGTTTCACGCCATTGTAATTCTTGTGCTTCTTTCGTGAGAACCCAATCCGTAAAGCGTTTGGCATTCTCTAAATTACGCGCCCCTTTAATAATACTTGTCGCGCCCAGTGTTGAACTAATCCCCTCGCAAGGTCGAACGCCTTCTACCGGCGCGCCTTTTTCTTGTTCAAGCAGATAGGTATTCATAAAACTTATATTAACGCCCACTTCACCTGTTGCAAGTTTATGGGTGGACATGCCGGTTTTGGCTAATTGTGAGACATTTTTATTCAGTTTAGCAAAATACTCAAAGGCTTTGTCTTCACCATATAAGGTTACCATTGTTGCTAAGAACGCATAGCCTGTGCCGGACACTCGAGGATCGGTATATTGAATCTGATCTTTAAAACGTTCATCTGTGAGATCGGCAAAACATTTTGGGGGGGCAATATTGAGTTCGGCGAGTTTTTTCGTATTGACGCCAAGCACTAATTCCACGAAATAAATAATGGAGGTGTAATCGCCTCGCTTATCCATAATCTCTTTGAATTGCGGCATAATGTATTTTTGATTCGGTGAACGATATTTTTCTAATAAACCTAAATCACCTGCTTGCAGATGTGGCTCAATCGTGCCACCAAACCACACATCCGCTTGTGGATTTTCTTTTTCGGACTTGATTTTTCCAAGAATTGTACCTGTACTATTACGTACAACCTGTGTTTTTACATCATATTTTTGGCCAAAAACTTGCGCCACTTTTTCACAAGTGGTGCTTTGTAGGCTGCAATAAATATTGAGTTTTCCTTCTGCAAAAGCCGCAGTGGGGGAATAAAGAGAAAATAGCCCACAAAGCGCGGTCAATTTCATCAGATTTTTGTGTGTTTGGCCATAAATAGACATAAAACATCCTTCCGAAAATAGAAAAAAGACGACATGAAAATAAAAAATTAAGCGCGCTAACTATAAAGGTTAGCCTGATCTTTGTAAAGATAAACAGCCACTTATTAGACCGCCTTTTCATTGACAATTTATGCTTTAGGACTATAATCTGCTGTAAATAAAAACAGATTAAAAATGCTATGGATATTTCAGAATTATTAGATGGGTTAAATGATAAACAGCGAGAAGCGGTGGCAGCACCGTTGGGCAATTATTTGGTATTGGCAGGCGCCGGTTCGGGCAAAACGCGTGTGCTAACCCATCGTATTGCGTGGTTAATTGCGGTAGAAGGCATTTCCGAAGGTGCTATTATGGCGGTTACCTTTACCAATAAAGCCGCCGCCGAAATGCGTCATCGTATTCAAGCCACGCTTGCTCAACATTCTAATCATTCCCTTTTTGGTATGTGGGTCGGCACATTCCATAGCATTGCGCACCGTTTATTGCGCTCTCATTATGCGGATGCAGGTTTGCCGCAAGATTTCCAAATTATGGACAGCGAAGATCAATTGCGATTAATGAAACGCTTGCTCAAACTGCATAATTATGACGAAAAAATGTACCCGCCGAAGCAAGCCTGTTGGTATATCAATCATAAAAAAGACGATGGTTTGCGTCCTGATATGATTGACGATATGAATGATCGCCAAGAACAAGAGTGGATCCGTATTTATAAAATTTATCAAGACACTTGCGACCGTTCGGGGTTAGTGGACTTTGCGGAAATTTTGTTGCGCGCTTACGAATTATTTTTGAAAAAGCCCTTAATTTTGCAAAGCTATCAACGCCGTTTTCAGCAAATTTTGGTGGATGAGTTCCAAGATACCAATAATATTCAATATGCGTGGATCAAATTATTGGCTGGCGAAACAGGTAAAGTGATGATCGTAGGGGATGATGATCAATCTATTTATGGCTGGCGCGGGGCACAAATTGAGAATATTCAACGCTTTTTGGATGATTTTGAGCAAGCACAAACCATTCGATTAGAACAAAACTATCGTTCTACGGGCAATATTTTAAAATCAGCCAATGAGTTGATTTCTAATAATGAAAACCGCTTAGGCAAAGAGCTTTGGACGGCAGACGGCGATGGTGAACCCGTGGGCATTTATGCCGCCTTCAACGAATTGGATGAGGCGTTGTTTGTGTCATCCCAAATCAAAATCTGGTTGGAAGACGGCGGCAAGCTGGATGATTGCGCGGTGTTATATCGTAGCAACAGCCAGTCCCGCGTATTAGAAGAAGCCTTAATTCGCGCCAATATTCCTTATCGTATTTATGGCGGTATGCGCTTCTTCGAGCGTCAGGAAATTAAAGATGCCTTGGCTTATTTACGTTTAATTAATAATCGCCACGATGATGCCGCATTTGAACGTGTGATTAATACGCCAACGCGTGGCATTGGTGAACGCACGCTCGATACATTGCGTCAATTGACACGTGAACGCCAAATTACGTTATGGCAAGCCACACAAGTCGCGATTCAAGATAATAAACTGACCGGGCGTGCGGCAACGGCGTTACTTCGTTTTATTGAACTGATCAATTCGCTTGCGCAAGAAACGGAAGAAATGCCGTTGTTTGCCCAAACGGATTTTGTGATTAAACATTCCGGTTTGTATCAAATGTATGAGCAAGAAAAAGGCGAGAAGGGCGAAGTGCGGATCGAAAACTTGGAAGAATTGGTAACGGCAACCCGCGAATTTATTAAGCCTGATGATGCGGAAGATATGTCGGATTTAACCGCCTTTTTAACTCACGCCTCGCTTGAAGCGGGTGAAGAACAGGCGAGTCCACATCAATCTTGTGTACAAATGATGACGCTACATTCCGCAAAAGGATTGGAATTTCCACGTGTGTTTATGGTCGGGGTGGAAGAAGGGATTTTCCCGAGTTTTATGTCCTTGGAAGAGCCGGGGCGATTAGAAGAAGAACGCCGTTTGGCTTATGTGGGCATTACGCGCGCGAAGAAAAAACTGACGATTTGTTATGCGGAAAGTCGCCGTTTATATGGCAAAGAAGAACGCCATATTCCGTCACGCTTTATTAACGAATTGCCGGAAGATTGTATTCAAGCGGTACGTTTGCGTGGAACGGTCACGCGTGCCTACAATCAAAGTGCGGTGAATGTGAACCGTGTTTTGGAAAGCAATGAAGCGGGGTGGAAAAGCGGGCAAAAAGTGCGCCATGAAAAATTTGGTCAAGGCACAGTGATTAATGTAGAAGGTGCGGAAAATAATACGCGCTTACAAATCGCCTTCCAAGGCAATGGAATTAAGTGGTTAATTGCGCATTTGGCAAAATTGGAAAAACTATGATAAAAGGTATCTTTTTTTCGGTCACCGCTTCTTTGGGTTTTGGTGTGGTGTATTATCTTTCTACCGTGTTGCGTCCGATTGAAGGCAGCCAGCTTTTTGGCGTGCGCACCTTGGTGACTTTGCCTTTTGTGCTTTTTGCTATTGTGTTGTTACACAAGCAGCAAGAATTTATCGAGTTTTTAAAACGCATCAAAAAACAACCGCACTTAATCGCCATTATTGTTTTGGGTGGTCTGAATATGGGTTCGCAAATGTGGTTGTTTTTGTATGCCCCCGTGAGCGGCAAAGCCATTGAAGTGTCTATTGGTTATTTGTTACTGCCTTTATTAATGGTTCTCTTTGGGCGTATTTTCTTTAATGAACGATTAACTACCATCAAAGCGTTGGCGGTATTGTTTGCGTTTATTGGGGTAATGAGCAAAATTATATTAACAGGCGCATTTTCTTGGGAAACGGCGTTTGTTTGCTTAGGTTATCCTATCTACTTTTCTTTGCGTAAACATTTCAATATGTTGCATATCTCAGCCTTTGCCTTAGAGATGCTGTCTATGGTGCCTGCGTCCCTGTATTTTGCCGGCCAAATTGATTTTAATTTTGCAGAGCTACAAAATCCTAATATCTATTGGGGGCTATTTTTATTAGGGCTAGTGGGCGGAACGGCATTTATTTTCTACATTATGTCAAGCCAATTGCTGCCGATTTATTTATTGGGTTTATTAGGTTATTTAGAACCTTTTATGATGCTCATCGTATCCTTTATTATCGGCGAACGTTTAGACGAAACCTCTTATATTTTAATGGCCTGTCTGTTTATTTCTATTGGGTTGTTAACATTGGAAGGGATTTTGAACAACAAAAAAGCGCGGTGAAAATTCGCCCTTAATTTCCCCATGATGATTTTGGGGCAAAAGATGTTTCGCCCCAGCCATTTCCACGAGATTATCTTGCAGGCTGTGCCTCTTCGATGATTGACGGTGATTTAGGTTTGTTATCCAATACATCCCACAGACTTTCAGCTTTTGTCGCAGACGGTGTTTCTGTTGATTGCGCCGGTTTGCTTGAATTCACTGCGGGGGATTCATTTATTGCATCAACAGGTTCACTACCTGCACAGAAGTTTTGGTTTTTATCAATCCAAACGGGAATATTACGTACAGGGCTTGCGCAGTTCCAACTGCCGTAGCTATTAATCCCAATCATTTTGATAGCTTGTGGTTTTTCAGGTTTAAAGGCTTTTATGTTAGCGCGAGCAAGGTAGTTTTTATATAAGTGTAGCGCGCCACTTGCCCCGGTCAGTTTTGTGTCACCATTATCATCCCGCCCCACCCAAACGGTTGTCACGTGTTCGCCATCAACGCCCACAAACCAAGTATCACGAGCGTCATTGGTGGTGCCTGTTTTGCCGGCTAAATGTAGATCCGCATAGTCGTTCATTAGACTACGTCCCGTGCCACGTTCCACCACTTGTTGCATGGCATAAAGGGTTTGGTACGCGGCTTCTGCGGGTACAACTTGTTCAGGTTGTGTATTATGTTGATACAACACCTTCCCTTGGCGGGTCGTGATCGTATCAATCGTAGTGAGCTGAATTTTTCCTCCATTATTGGCAATGGTTTGATAGAGCTTCGTCACATCATAAGGCGAAATGGAATAAGAGCCCAATAAGGTTGCCGGCACATGTGGGATTTTCACTTTATCCCAACCCATGGCTTTTTGGGTGGCAATCACTTCTTTCAAGCCCACTTTCATCCCAATATTGACCGTTGGAATATTAAGCGAACGCGCTAAGGCATCTACTAACATAACCGAACCGCCATAATGGCGATCATAGTTGCGCGGTTGCCACGGTGGGCTGCCTTTTACTGTAATGGTAATCGGTTGGTTGTTAATTGGCGTATTTAAACGGAACTTATCAGGGTGTGAAAGTGCGGTTAAATAAACCGATGGTTTGACTAATGAACCAATTTGACGCTGCGCCATAGTCGCACGGTTAAAACCTGCGTAGTTGATTTGAGTTCCCCCCACAATGGCGCGGATTTCCCCATGTTTGTAATCAGCGATTACCATCGCCGATTGCAAGGCAGGGTTTTTCGTTTGAAGCTGTAATTCTGCGGTGCCATTTACGACCGCTTGCTCCGCATAACGTTGTTGGTTTGGATCAAGGGTTGTAAAAATTCGCGCGCCTAATAATTGGTTATCGCGCTGTTCCCCTAGGTTTTCACGCAATTCACTTTGTAATGTCTGAATAAATGCAGGGTAGTTGCGAGCAATATTTCCTTTGGTTTGAACGCCAAGGGGACGTTTGCTTAGGGTTTGGTAAAGCTCTTCATCAATCATTTTATGCTCAACCATTAAACGCAAGACCACATTACGGCGTTCAAGGGCGAGAGCAGGATTGCGCCAAGGGTTGTAAAGGGATGGGCCTTTTACCATACCCACCAATAAGGCAATTTGATCAAGACTGATTTCGCGCACAGAATGGCCAAAATAAAAATGGCTGGCGAGTTCAAAGCCATGAATCTGCGAATCCCCATTTTGACCAAGATAAATCTCATTGAGATAGGTTTCTAAAATGGTGTTTTTTTCATAACGAAAATCCAACATGATTGCCATAAAGGCTTCGTTGATTTTTCGTGTTAAAGAGCGTTCATTACTTAAAAACAGGTTTTTAACGAGCTGTTGTGTCAGTGTACTTCCACCTTGCACTGTATGTCCGGCACGGAAGTTGGTGTACATGGCTCGCGCAATACCTAATGGGCTAATGCCACCATGTTCATAAAAACGGCGATCTTCCGTTAAAATTAAGGCATCAATCAACAAACGAGGGTATTGTTGCAACGGGATCGCTAAACGTTCTTCTTTATCTTCATCAGATTGCAACATGGCAATGAGTTTGGGTGCGAGACGAAATTCAGGCACGGTTTTTACCGTAACCAAATCTTCAATCGTGGCTAATTTGCCTTGAGCAAAACGCAGGCGTAACACCCGTTGTGGTTCCGCGCCTGTTGGAAATGGAAATGAGCGGCGTAATAAAACAATGGTGCCATCTTCAATTTTGAAATCACCGGGGGCGGCGATTAGGGTCGTTTGACGGTAGTCATTATCCAGTAAAATTTGTTTGATCTGTTCCAGCGACAGCTTATCTTCAACGCGGATACTTTCAATGCGGCTATAAACTTCCGCCGGTAATCGCCAAATTTGCCCATCCATTTTGGCACGAATTTGTCCGTCTAAATAAATGCCGTAAAAGGTCGCTAACGCAGCCGCGGTTAAGGCAAATTTTGCTGCAGTGCCTTTCCAGGTTTTATACCATGGTTTTGTCAGGTGAGTATGATCTTTATTTGCTTGTGCTGACATGGTTGCTCATATTCCTAAAAAAATAACCGCACTTTAGCGGCTATGAATAAAATCCTGATAGGCGAGAAGAAAATGTTCAAAGTCTTCTAAGCCGCAAAATGCGATGCTTTCTTCATCGTAATAGTGAAAATCCGGTTCGAGTTCATCGCTAGCGGTAAAGGCTAAATTATTCGCTCTGACCATGACTTCATCCGCATTAATAAACAAGCTGTATTCTTTGCCAATTAATGTCATGTCTTGTTCGCAAAGATGTTTTTTGGCTTGTTGAATAGCATTAAGTGCGGTGGAAATTAACTGAGAATTATGGGGTAATTCTGTATTAAACCAATTTGCCACGGCAATATGTTCCATTGAACATTTTGCCATCACATTGCCCTGAAAGTGTGTAAATTGGAAATCCATAGCCTGAAAATTAGATACTAAATGATGAACCGCAACCACAAGTGCTGGAAGCATTTGGGTTTTGTACTACAAAACGCGAACCTTCTAAACCTTCTGTGTAATCTACCGTTGCGCCAATTAAATATTGCAAACTCATTGGATCAACTACTAAATTCACGCCTGCGTTTTCTACGGTTAAATCCCCATCGTTGACTTTTTCATCAAAAGTAAAACCGTATTGGAAACCGCTACAGCCACCGCCGGTAATATAGACGCGTAATTTTAAATTGGCATTTTCTTCTTCTGTAATTAATGCTTTCACTTTGTTTGCGGCGGCATCAGTAAAATTAAGGGGAACTGAAATATCTGTCATAATGTGCTTTCCTATAAAATCTGTCATAAATAGCGGTTTATTATCCAATAACCCACAAGAACGTTCAAGGATATTTTCGCCTATCCTGCTTATATGATATGATACGCGGACATTTTTAAGGAGAGTTTATGAGTATTCCATTAAGAAACGAAGAAGAAATTGTAAAATTACGCGAAGCCTGCCGATTAGCACAAGATGTATTGGTGATGATTGAACCCTATGTGAAAGCAGGGGTGAGCACAGGCGAACTCGATCGTATTTGTCATGATTATATGGTGAATGTGCAAGGCACCATTCCTGCTCCATTGAATTATCACGGTTTTCCAAAAGCTACGTGTATTTCAATCAACGAAGTGGTGTGTCACGGCATTCCAAGCGATGACCGTATTTTAAAAGACGGCGATATTCTCAATATTGATGTGACGGTGATTAAAGACGGTTATTACGGCGATAACTCAAAAATGTATATTGTCGGCGAGCCACCCATTCGCAGCAAAAAACTCGTGGAAGCAGCGCAAGAAGCCCTTTATGTAGGATTGCGTGCCGTGAAGCCCGGTGTGCGTTTAAATGAAATCGGCAAAGCCGTACAAAAATACACAGAAAGCCAAGGTTTTAGCGTGGTACGCGAGTATTGCGGACATGGTATTGGTACCGAATTCCATTGCGAACCCCAAGTGTTGCATTATTACGCCGATGATGGTGGTGTGATTTTGCAAAAAGGTATGGTCTTTACCATTGAGCCAATGATTAACGCAGGCAAAAAAGAAACCCGTTTAATGGGCGATGGTTGGACGGTGAAAACCAAAGATCGTAGCCACAGCGCACAATATGAACATCAAATCGTGGTGACAGACAACGGTTGTGAAGTGATGACCATTCGCGAAGAAGAAGAAAAAGCCGGCCGTATTTCACGTGTTATGGTGAATGTGTAAATACTAATGTATCAGGGTGAGAGTAGCTATTCTCACCCTGTTTTTTTCAGGAAATCCAAATGCTTACCGCTCAAAATATCAAATCCCAAAAAGACACGCTCAAACAAACTGAGTTAGCCCATTTTCTGCAAGCGGATGTAAATCAGTTAATTTCTGACCGCACTTTATTCTGTGACAATTTGCTGAAACAGCTTTGGGCGCAGTTTGAATTGGATAATTCAGATTTAGCGTTAATTGCCGTGGGCGGATATGGGCGTAAGGAAATGTTTCCAATGTCGGATCTTGATTTTCTTATTTTGAGCGAACAGAAAAATTCCCCTGAAATTGAGCAAAAAGTGAGTGCGTTTATCCAGTTTTTGTGGGATTGTGGTTTTGATGTGGGGGCATCAGTGCGGACATTGGCGGAATGTGATAGTGAAGGGCGGCAGGATATTACCATTGCCACGAATTTGCTTGAAAGCCGTTTGTTAATCGGTAACGAAAAATTATTTGAAAAATTGACCGCACTTTTATGGCAACCTGATTTTTGGGATCGTGAAACTTTTTTTAACGCCAAAATTCAAGAAAAAAATGCGCGTTATGAACGCTATCATAATACGAGTTATAACCTTGAACCCGATATTAAATATAGCCCGGGCGGTTTACGGGATTTGCATCTTATTTATTGGATCGCTTTACGCCACACCAATGCCTTAACCTTGGAAGAAATTTTGCAATCGGGGTTTATTTATCCTGAAGAATATGAGCGTTTGCAGCAAAGCCAGCAATTTTTATTTAAAGTGCGGTTTGCTTTGCATTTAATTTTGAAGCGTTACGACAATCGCCTGTTATTTGACCGTCAAATTAAAGTGGCGGAATTACTTGGTTTTCACGGAGATAAAAATCAAGGCGTGGAAAAAATGATGAAACAATTTTTCCAAGCGTTACAACAAATTTCCAGTTTAAGCGATATTCTCACCAAACATTATCGCGAACATTTTCTCACTCCGATAAAAGCCACTGACATTATCCCTTTAGATGCGCATTTTGGTTTGCTGAACCATGAAATTGTGCTTTTAAATGAGCATATTTTTATGGAGCAACCCGATACCATTTTAGATTTATTTGCCCATTATACTCAACAGGCGCAAGCGGAAATTCATTCGGCAACCTTGCGCAAATTATATTCTGCATTAAGTCAGATCAACGAGCCATTAAGTTCATTCCCTTTAGCACGAGAGAAATTTTTACGTTTATTTAATCAACGAAATGCCATTGCACGCGCGATTTCGCCTATGCACAAATATGGTGTGCTCACCGCTTATTTACCCCAATGGAAAGCCATTGAAGGCTTAATGCAATTTGATCTTTTTCACCAATATACGGTGGATGAACATACGGTTCGTGTGTTGCAAAAATTGGAAAGCTTTTTAGACGAAAGCCAGCAAGAACAGCATCCTTTGTGCTCGGTCATTTTCTCTCGCAATTCTGACCGCACTTTACTTTATATTGCCGCGTTATTTCATGATATTGCGAAAGGACGAGGCGGTGATCATGCTCAATTGGGGGCGGTGGATGTGGCAGAATTTGCCCGTTTGCATGGGTTTGATAATCGTGAAATAGCGACCTTGGTTTGGCTTGTGGAAGAGCATTTATTAATGTCCGTGACAGCTCAGCGGCGCGATATTCATGATCCCGAAGTGGTGATGCATTTTGCGGAACAAGTACAGAATAAAGTGCGGTTAGATTTGCTGATTTGTTTAACAGTGGCAGATATTTGCGCCACCAATAGCACCCTGTGGAATAACTGGAAGCGAGCGTTATTTGCCGGCCTTTATGAATATACGCGTCAACAATTTAATCAAGGGATGGATTCTCTCTTAGATACGGCGGAACAAGTGGAAGAAAACAAAAAACGCGCGTTGGATTTGTTGCAATCTCAAGGTTTTATGGACGATGTTATGCCGCTATGGATGCGTTGTTCCGATGATTATTTTTTACGTAACACGCCGAAACAGCTCGCTTGGCATGCGACCTTGTTGGCGGATTTTTCCGAGGATATTTTAGTTAAAATCAGTAATCGCTTTTCTCAAGGCGGGACAGATATGTTCCTGTATTGTCAGGATCAAGTGCAACTATTCCATAAAGTCGCCGGCACCGTTGCAGCGAAGAAATTGAGCATTCATAGCGCGCAAATTAGTACCAGTTTAGATGGTTACGTATTGGATACTTTTGTTGTGACAGAATTGAATGGGGTTGCTTTAAAAAACCATCGGCGCCGTGAATTAGAGCAAGCGGTGACAGACACCTTGCGTACAGGAAAAACGCCGAAGGTGAGTTTGTTAGGCAATCAAAAACTGCAACATTTTAGCGTAAAAACGGAAGTGCGCTTTTTGGATAACAATAGACGGGATCGCACAGAAATGGAATTATTCGCTTTGGATAAAGTCGGGTTGCTGGCTGAAGTCAGCCAAATTTTCGCGGAATTAGAACTGAATTTGTTGAATGCCAAAATCAGTACCATTGGTGAAAAAGCGGAAGACTTTTTTATGTTAACCAATAAAAACGGCATGGCATTAACGGAAAGTGAAAAACAAGCATTAAAAGCACGGTTAAGTTGTTTGTAGTTTTCGATGTTATCTAGCACTTGCACAAGATGGTTGTTGAGCTTGTCGAAACGTAAGTCTTGTGCAAGTGCTACACTCATATCAATATGAGTTAACCACAACATTTCCCACTTAATCCCTCAATAATCGGGCAATGTTTGCTATCATCCCCAGGGCATTGGTTGGCTAGATCGGTGAGTAATGTGCGCATAGATTGTAATTGCTTGATTTGGTTGTCAATTTCAGCGATACGAACCAAAGTTCGGGATTTTACATCGGCACTGCGGCGGTGGGGATTTTTATAAAGCTCTAATAAATCCTTACATTCAGACAAAGAAAATCCTACTTGGCGGGCTTGATGTAATAAGTTGAGTTCTTCGATGTGGGTTTGATTGTAGGTTCGATAGCCATTAGCCGCGCGCGCAGGCGGGGTAATGAGCCCCTTTTCTTCGTAAAAACGAATGGCTTTGGGGGTTAAATCTGTGCGTTTTGCTACTTCATTAATGTTCATTACACATCCGTTTTTTCTTTGAATTCACACAAATCTTCAATAATACAAGAACCGCAGCGTGGTTTTCGGGCAATACAAGTATAGCGACCGTGCAAAATTAACCAATGATGTACGTCCACTTTAAATTCCGCAGGAACGACTTTAAGCAATTTATTTTCCACTTCCACCACATTTTTACCGACCGCAAATCCGGTACGATTGGCGACACGGAAAATATGGGTGTCCACGGCAATGGTCGGGTGCCTGAAGGCCGTATTTAACACGACATTAGCCGTTTTGCGCCCCACGCCGGCCAAGGCTTCTAACGCCGCGCGATCTTCCGGCACTTGGCTGTTATGTTTTTCAATCAGATCCTTACAGGTTTTAATAATATTTTCCGCTTTGCTGTTAAATAAGCCAATGGTTTTAATATATTCTTTCAAACCGTCCACACCCAAGGCATAAATAGCTTCGGGGGTATTGGCAACAGGGAATAATTTATCCGTGGCTTTATTAACGCCTTTATCTGTTGCTTGCGCCGATAAAATCACCGCAATCAACAATTCAAAGGGCGAACTAAAATTTAATTCCGTAGTTGGATGGGGATTGTTATCGCGCAAACGCGTCAGAATTTCAATGCGTTTTTGTTGATTCATGATTTACGCGACTCCAAAACGTTTTTTACCGCTAAGATAATACCCAAGCCAATAAATGCGCCAGGCGGTAAAATAGCAAGCAACAAATTACTGTCATTATGGAAAAATTCAATACGGAGTGATTTTGCCCAATCGCCGAGTAATAAATGAATACCGTCAAACAACGTACCGTTGCCGATAATTTCACGCAATGCCCCTAACAGGAATAAACTCAGGGTCATGCCCAACCCCATGGCGAAACCATCAAATGCCGCGTGCATAACGCTATTTTTAGACGCAAAGGCTTCGGCTCGCCCAATCACGATACAGTTGGTCACAATCAGCGGAATAAAAATCCCAAGGGATTGATAAAGGCTGTAAGTATAAGCATTCATCAATAATTGCACCGCGGTTACCGTAGTGGCAATAATCATCACGTAAATAGGAATGCGGATTTCATGGGGAATTTGCCGGCGGAAAAGGGAAATCATGGTATTGGTACAAACCAACACCAACAAAGTCGCCAAACCTAAACCGAGCGCGTTGGTAGCCGTGTTGGATACCGCCAATAACGGACAAAGCCCGAGTAATTGTACGATAGTCGGGTTATTGCGCCATAACCCTTGGCGGAGTAACTCACGCCAAATGGAAGAGTGTTTTTCTGTCATATTATTGTTGCGTATTTAATATTTCTAATGCGGAACGTTTAACTTGATTAACAATAGCTCGCGGTGTAATAGTTGCACCGGCAAATTGATCAAACTTGCCACCGTCTTTTTTCACTGCCCAATCTGCTAAATTGTCTTGGCTGATTTTTTTATGGTTGAAACTTAAAATCCAGTTAGAAATTCGGGTTTCAATTTTATCGCCTAAGCCTGGCGTTTCTTTGTGTTCTAATACACGTACACCTAAAATTTCTCCTTCTACGGTCATTCCAAACAGCAACCGAATATTGCCTGAATAACCATCCGGCGCAGTGGCTTCAACAACATAAGCATTGATTTTGCCTTGTAGAAGTGCGGTACAAATTTTATCAATTTCTCGCGAATCAGGCGTTTTACAATTTGCCATAATGTCATTATCGTAATAATTTGAAGGCAATATTTCAGCGAGCAATGCTTGCTGTTGCTTGGCAACGGCTTCATCAATTTTTCCTTTGGTTAAGAAATAGATACCACTCGAAACGCCGGTACAAAGTAAGGCAACCAAGGCAAGTAAGGCACCGTATTTTGCGGAGATTTTACTGATATTCATCTTAACGCTCCTTATTTCAAACCATAACCTGTCACTCTTGGACGTGTGTATTGATCAATCAGTGGTACACAAATATTGGCTAATAACACCGCAAAAGCTACGCCGTCAGGGTAGTTGCCGTAAAAGCGAATAATGCCCACGAGTACACCTGCCAGCAATCCAAAAATCCATTTCCCACGCGGTGTAACCGGCGCTGAAACAGGATCTGTTGCAATGAAAAAAGCCCCAAACATTGTCGCGCCACTAACTAAGTGAAAAAAAGGATTGGTGCCAAATGCCGAGAGGAAATAATTAACACCGCTCATGATAAAAAGCGCGGTCAAAAATGCCACTGGAATTTGCCAATGAATGATCTTTTTCCAAATAAGGAAGAGCCCACCAATGAAGAAAGCTATATTCACCTGCGCCCAACCCATTCCCTCTAAGGTTTCTCTTGAACCCAGCGGAAGAATATCCGCAAAAATGGGGGAATGGCTGATTGCGGTCAGCGAGCTAATACCCGCGTTAAAACCTGTTTTTATTGCATCCAATGGTGTGGCAGAACTCACTGCGTCAATAGAGGTAGTGAGTTGGGTTAAGCTAAACCCATCCGTTGTAATACCTGAGAAAATCAGGCTCAAACTATCAGAAAATGTCGGCGGTTCGTTCAATAAGGCAATAGGCGGCATCCAATTGGTCATTTGCACAGGAAATGAAATCAGCAATACCACATAACCGACCATTGCCGGGTTAAAGAGGTTTTGTCCTAATCCACCATAAACTTGTTTACCCAATATTACAGCCACGAATACCCCAATTACCACCACCCAATAGGGGGCGTAAGGAGGGATCGCCATTGCTAAAATCAGTGCGGTCAACACAACACTAAAATCACGGACATAAAAGAAAGTCGGCTTTTTGCGTAATTTTGTGACCATTAATTCCAACAGCAATGCCACGGTAATGGCTACGGCACTTTGAACAAGCACACCAAAACCGAAATAGTAAATCTGTGTCGCCAATGCGGGCAACATGGCAAATATCACCCAGAGCATAATCCGTGCAGTAAGTTTACCTGAATGAATATGGGGTGAACTGGTTAATTTAAACATTAATTTTCCTTATTTTTGTCAATATGATGTAGTCATCGTATAAAGCTAAAATGGCGATTGGTGAGCTTGTCGAACCATAAGCTATTTTAGCAAAATTGCACAAGACTGACGTTTCGACAATCTCAACGACCGTGGTTCGACAAGCTCACCAACCGTCTTGTGCCGCCATACTACATGATATTGTTATTTACTAGCCAGCTGTGCTGCCTTTTTTGCTTTTGCTCGAGCAATCGCCGCTGCCACCACGGCCTTTTTCGGATCCCTTTCTTGCGTGGTTTCAGGTTCAGAAACAAGGGGATTTTCAACCACACTTTGCGTAGATTGCGGTGTGCCTTCCGTGTTTTGTTGTAACGCGGCTTTTTTAGCTTTGGCGCGTGCAATCGCAGCAGCCACTGCGGCCTTTTTCGGATCCATTTCTGGCGTGGTTTCAGGTTCAGAAACAAGGGCATTTTCAACCGCACTTTGCGTTGATTGTGTGTTTTCCGTATTTTGTTGCAACGCGGCTTTTTTGGCTTTGGCGCGTGCAATCGCAGCAGCCACCGCGGCCTTTTTCGGATCCCTTTCTTGTATGGTTTCATGCACGGTTTCAGGTTCAGAAACAAGGACATTTTCAACCGCACTTTGCGTTGATTGTGTGTTTTCCGTATTTTGTTGCAACGCGGCTTTTTTGGCTTTGGCGCGTGCAAGAGCGGCGGCAACTGCCGCTTTTTTCGGATCAAGTGTGGTTGAATTTTCTACTGTTTTTTCCGTTTCAGGGATCGAACCGCAAGCACCATTTGTCACCCTTGAATGGTCTAATTCTTGTTGGCGAGCAAGGCGGCGCGCTTTGCGTTGTGCTATTAACTCTTTGTTATCAGGCAAGGTTTCGCCATTTTTGCCGATAATGGTTTTGATTTTTGCCTCGGTATGCACTGTTGCTGCTTCGCCTGCTTTTTTCGCTTTTAAACGTTCCAGTGCGGCTTTTACCGGATCTTCCCCTTGAGTTGCGGCAATTTCTTCACGTCTAGCTGCAGCGGCACGTTGGCTACGCGCTTGGCGTGCTTGGGCTTCTTGCTCAAGACGTGCTTGACGCGCTTCAAAACGTATTTTCGCTTCTTCCAATTTCTTTGCCTTATCAGCGATTTCCCAAATTTTAGCTTTTTCTTGGCGGAAATATTGAATTAAGGGGATATGGCTTGGGCAAACATAAGCACATAAACCACATTCAATACAATCCATAATATTTTGCTTTTTCGCATTGTCGTGGTCTTCCGCCCGTGAATACCAATACATTTGTTGCGGCATTAAATGCACAGGGCAAGCATCCGAACAGGCAGAGCAGCGAATGCAAGATTGTTCTGTTGCTAGCGGATCATATTCAAAATGATCGGGTGCAAGTAGGCAGTTGGCGGTTTTGGTCACAGGTGCCGTTAAGTCCGGCACCATTAATCCCATCATTGGTCCACCCACAAAAACAGGAAAACGCGTATCGGCTTGGTAACCTACATTTTCCAGTAAGAAATGAATCGGAGTGCCAAAACGAACCCATTGATTACCTTTGTGTGGGATTTTGTCGCCTGTCAGTGTGACGACACGCTCGATAAGCGGCTCATCATTGATAACAGCACGTTTAATAGCAAAAACCGTACCGACATTTTGCATGAGTACGCCGATGCTCGATGAACGTTGGCCGCTTGGTACTTCCATACCTGTTAAAATTTGAATTAATTGTTTTGCCGCCCCTGAGGGGTATTTGGTTGGAATGACGCGAATATCAATATCATTCGCTCCACGCAACGCATTTTTTAATGCTTGGATGGCCTCAGGTTTATTGTCTTCGATGGCGATAACCATTTTTTCAGGACGCAAGATATAACGCAAAATACGACAGCCTTCGATAATTTCATCGGCATAATCACGCATTAACCGATCATCACAAGTAATATAGGGTTCACATTCTGCGCCGTTAATAATCAATAATTTGACTTTATTTTGTGCCGCATCGATTTTCGCGGCAGTGGGGAATACTGCCCCTCCCAGCCCGGCAATGCCGGCGTCATAAATCTTTTGAATAAGCTGTTCAGGGGGGCATTGCAAAAAGTCTTCCATAGGCGATTGCTCGCGCCATTGATCCAAACCATCCGCTTCAATATGAATAGATAATTCAGATAAACCTGAAGGGTGCGCGGCAACGTGAGGGGCGATGGCTGTAATTTTACCTGAAGTTGGCGCGTGAATAGGCAAGGCACGCAAGCCATTACCTTGAGTTAAGGCTTGTCCTTTAAGTACCTTATCACCCACATTGACTAAAATATTACCCGCACTTCCGGCATGTTGTTTTACCGGCACATAAAAATGCGTAGCCAAAGGTGCACGTGTAATGGGCGTTTGGTTAGATTGTGATTTCATTTCAGGCGGATGAATTCCCCCTGCAAAATCCCAAAGTTTACCTGTGTTGTAGCGGCTAATTACATCGGTCATTATTTTTCTCCTTCCGCTACGGGTTCAATATTTTTAACAGGGATAATATGGGTAGCCATTTTCCAATCCCAATTATCTAAATTTTGTTCCACTTTCTTCATGGAAATACAATCCGTTGGGCAAGGGGCAACACAAAGTTCACAGCCGGTACACAGTTCGGGAATAACTGTGTGCATGGCTTTATTTGTCCCAATGATGGCATCCACAGGGCAAGCTTGAATACATTTTGTGCAACCAATACACATATTTTCATCAATAAATGCAACTTTAACTTCAGGTTCTTCTGCCCCATCCATTGTTGGCACATCTACACCTAAAATTTCTGCAATTTTGACTACCGTGGCTTGTCCACCCGGAATACATTTGGTGATTTCATCGCCATTAACAATAGCCTCTGCATAGGGTTTACAACCCGGATAACCGCATTGGCCACATTGGCTTTGAGGCAAAATGGCATCAATTTTTTCAGCCAAGGGATCTGCTTCTACTTTGAGTTTCACAGAAGCGAAGCCTAAAATTGCCCCGAAAATCAAAGCAAGTATAGCAATTGATAGGAGTAAAGTATAAATCATCGCGTTAGACTCTCACTAATCCGGCAAATCCCATAAAGGCAAGGGACATTAAACCTGCAGTAATGAGCGCAATAGACGCGCCACGGAATGGCAACGGAATATCCGCTCCCGCCAGACGTTCACGCAGAGAAGCAAATAACACTAAAACCAAAGCAAAACCTAGGGACGCGCCAAAACCGTAAATCACAGATTGCACTAAATTATGGGCAAGATTGATATTAAGCAAAGCCACCCCTAACACCGCGCAGTTGGTGGTAATTAAGGGTAAGAAAATCCCCAGTAAACGATAAAGGGTTGGACTGGTTTTATTGATCACCATTTCGGTAAATTGCACCACAACGGCAATGACCAGAATAAAGACCAACGTGCGCAAAAATTCTGCATTGAGCGGCTTTAATAAATAAGCGTCAACAAGGTAGGCACAAAGGGATGCCACTGTTAACACAAACATAGTCGCCAATCCCATTCCAATGGCGGTATCCACTTTTTTAGATACCCCCATAAACGGACAAAGCCCTAAAAATTTCATCAACACAAAGTTGTTGATCAGTGCGGTGGAAATGATAAGTAAAATATATTCCATAATAACCAATAAACCGAAAATCGCGAGACAAAGATAAACGCGTATTATCCTAGTTTTGGAGTATGATAACAATAAAAAAATTTGATGGAGTGATGGGGGCTGTAAGGCCCCTCTACAGGTCGCGCTCAATTGGCGGTGGAAGTGGTTCTGGATTGCCTAAAAAGTGCGGTTGTTTTTCGATAAATAATTCCCATAACATGAGTACACGTGCCAAGGCTTCGCGAACGCGTGTCATCGAAAACGGATAAGGTGTATCGGCGGCAAAACAAATGGCCTCAATATGATAATATTTCGCAATAAATAGCGCGCGTTCACAGTGAAAACGCTGCGTGACAATGGTCATCGGTTCTGCTTGAAACACTTCTTTGGCTCGAATAATGCTATCTAAGGTACGAAAACCTGCGTAATCAGAAAATAAAAATGTTTCATCAATGCCCATTTTCCGTAAATCACGTTTCATGGTTTTGGGTTCATTGTATTGTAATGTGCGATTATCACCACTGAGCAATAAATAATCTATTTTTTGTGCAGAAAATAAGGCATAAGCGGTTTTCATGCGTTGCTCATAAAATTGATTAGGCACACCTTTGACTACATATTTTGCTGTGCCAAGAATTAAGCCATAAGGTCGGTAGGGAATTTGGTTGATATCCGTATAAATATCATTTTTCACGTAATAAGCTATGCCACGATCGATAGCGGTGACGATTGACAGCAATATTATGAACACGCCCATTCCCCATAAAAAAAGGCGTTTGACAGGAAATAACCTGAAAAACGACCGCGCTTTAGTGAGAATGGGGATAGGTGATAATAACATTTTTAAATATATCTTCGTTTTCAATGCCTCAACCTTAAAGAAAAGTGCGGTTAAATTCAAGTTTAAATTTTAGTTGAAGTGATTTTAGACGTTTAGACGGCTAAAATTGCTTGACAATAGAGTATGACATCGGTAGTTTATCATTTATTTTTTACTTTACTTCGGACAGTTTCATGGCAGTACAAAAAGTCACGCTTTTTACCGAGCAACCTTTGCATCTGATTTTTGGTGGGCAGCTTGAGCATATTGAAGTGGCTTATCAAACCTATGGTAAATTGAATTCGGATAAAAGTAATGCCATTTTGCTTTGCCATGCCTTGACGGGGGATGCCGAACCTTATTTTGCAGAAAGCCAACAAGATGGTTGGTGGCAGCAATTTATGGGAGAGGGGCTGGCTTTTGATACTTCTCAATACTTTTTTATTTGTTCCAATGTATTAGGTGGTTGTAAAGGAACAACAGGGCCTGCCTCCATTAATCCTCAAACCGGCAAACCTTTTGGCAGTCAATTTCCACATATTGTGGTACAAGATATTGTTCATGTGCAAAAAGCACTGATTGATTATCTGGGTATTTCTCATCTTCATGCGGTCATAGGGGGATCTTTTGGCGGTATGCAAGCCACTCAATGGGCAATTTATTATCCAGACTTTTTGGATAATGTGGTGAACTTATGTTCTTCTTTAACCTTTAGTGCAGAAGCGATTGGTTTCAACCACGTGATGCGTCAAGCTATCATCAACGATCCGAATTTTAACGGTGGGGATTATTATGAGAGCGAACCGCCAACAAAAGGATTAGCTATTGCGCGAATGTTGGGCATGTTGACTTATCGTACGGATATTCAACTTGCCAAGGCTTTCGGACGAGCCACCAAAGCAGAATCCCAATTTTGGGGCGATTATTTTCAAGTGGAAAGTTATCTCAGCTATCAGGGGAAAAAATTCTTGGATCGCTTTGATGCGAACAGTTATTTGCATTTATTGCGTGCCTTAGACCTCTACGATCCTGCAGTGGGCTTTGAAAATATGAAAGCCGCCTTATCTCGCATCAAAGCACGCTATACATTAGTTGCCGTGATGAATGATCAATTATTTAAAATAGTGGATTTACATAAAAGCAAAACGGCATTAGAACAGGCTGGTGTTAACTTGCAATATTATGAATTTGCTTCGGATTATGGGCATGATGCTTTTTTAGTGGATTATGATGCCTTTGCAGGGAAAATTCGTAGTGGGATTGAGTAAAGGGCAGTTGAAGCGCGATCATAAAAACGGCTTACTCGTTTCAATAAAAAATGCAGCCTAGGGGGAGCCGCATTTTCATTAATATAATAACTTACGCTATTAGGGAGAAGCGTAAGTGACGATATTATAACCTAAATTTGCTTGTGTTTAGTGCAGTTTAGTGTAGTTTATTTTACTGGTTTGACCACTAGCATGTTATGGGCGTTAAAATTTTCGCGTAAATTTTTCACCGCACTTCCATTAGGTAAGACCAATTCTGGTGCAATATCGAATAAAGGAACCACAACAAACTCTCGATTTTGCAGATCATAATGAGGGAGTATTAATCGCTCACTTTGCATTTCCAGCTTGCCATACAAGAGCATATCTAAATCTAAGGTACGCTCACCCCAACGGCGCAACCTAATACGTCCTTGTTCATTTTCAATCCGCTGTAATTCATCCAATAACACCAACGGCTCAAGCTGCGTTTCAATACTTAACACTGCATTCACATAATCAGGTTGATCCTGTGGCCCCATAGGCTTACTAGCGTAATAAGGACTGACATGAAGTAATTGACTTTGGTTAAGTTGTGAAATCGCTAAAACCGCTGCATCAAGTTGTGCTACGGGTTCATTAAGGTTACTCCCAAGGGCGATATAAGCAATTGTCATGATTTAATCCAGTGCTTTCGGTTTACGTTTTTTGCGTGTACGGTAATAACGTTTTTTCGGTTTAGGGGCTTTTTTATTTTGCTCTTGTACTAACGCATCGCGTTGCTCAATATTGCTGAACTGATATTCGTGCCACCAAGTAGCTAACTCAATAGCTTCGCCCCCTTCCACTTCCGCTCGCATTGCCAATAAATCATAAGCCGCACGGAATTTTAAATGGGCCATGGTGCGCTCGGGTTGCTTGCCGGCGCGTTTCATTAATTGTAATTGTAAGAACCAAATATCCCGAATGACCGCAGTATGACGGCGTGGTGCAGCAAGTGCGGTGCAAAATTGATCTAAAATTTCATTGCCCGCCAAAGCGTAAGCATCATGGTTATTTAATCCGCCTTCATTTTTTAGAATTTCCACTTTTTCGCGTAGTGGATACCAAAAAAATGCCGCAAATAAGAAAGCAGGATTGATGCGCAATTTATCGGCAACCCGTTCATCTGTTGATGTTAATGCTTTCAAAATCATACGCTCTGCCAGACTGTCACCTTTTTCCGTGAAAAATGGTACGAGAGCAGGGAAAAGCTGCTCAAACAATCCATATTCACGCAATAATTTGTATGTTTTAACCCCAAATCCGGCTTGTAATAATTTTAGGCTTTCATCAAATAAGCGCGCCGGAGGAATGTTTTTTAACAAATAGGCTAATTCACGGATAGGTTTTTCACTAGGTTTTTCTAAAAACATATCCAATTTTGCCATAAAACGAATAGAGCGGAGCATGCGCACAGGATCTTCTTGATAGCGCGTGACAGGATCGCCAATCAGACGTAATTTCCCTGCTTTGAGGTCTTCAATACCGTTAAAATAATCGTGAATACAATTATCTTTAGGGCTGTAATAAAGGGCATTGACAGTAAAATCACGGCGTTCTGCATCTTGCTCTAAGGTGCCATAAACATTGTCGCGTAATAACATGCCGTCTTCATTTTGACGGGCATGATTATCATTTTTGCTTTCACTATGATTAGCACGGAACGTTGCCACTTCAATAATATCACGTCCAAAAATAACATGTGCCAATCGGAAACGGCGACCAACCAGGCGGCATTGACGTTGGAATACTGCTTGAATTTGTTCCGGTCGTGCATTGGTTGCGACGTCAAAATCTTTGGGATTTTTGCCAAGCAATAAATCACGCAAACACCCACCAACCACATAGGCTTCGTAGCCGTGTCGATTGAGTTTTTCCACAACGGTTAAGGCATTTTTGCTAATCATTCGCGGATTAATGCCTACTTGTGTTGCTTTGATAATATGTTTGTTGTAATGCGCCGCTTGTTTTTCTGATTTTAGGCTTTTTGTGCTTGAACGCGCAGCATGTGCTGATTTTTCTGATACAAAGTGCGGTTCATTTCGTTCTTGTTTTTTTTGCCCTTTTCGTACAAGCAAATTTTTGATGTAAGTTAAAATAATGCTTCTCCAAAAATAAAAAAGAGTGGGCATATTCATGCCCACTAAATTTCCTTAAGTAATTAATAACCCATTTGTTTTTCGCGAACTTCTGCTAGAGTTTTGCAATCAATGCATAAATCTGCTGTTGGACGCGCTTCTAATCGACGAATACCGATTTCTACACCACAAGAATCACAATAACCGAAATCTTCAGTTTCCAATTTTTTTAGGGTGCTTTCGATTTTCTTCATTAATTTACGTTCACGATCACGTGCGCGTAATTCTAAACCAAATTCTTCTTCTTGCGTAGCGCGGTCAGCTGGATCAGGAAAGTTAGCCGCCTCATCTTGCATATGTGTTACGGTACGAGATGTTTCTTCGATAATTTGTTTGCGCCATGCTTCAAGAATTTTTTTAAAATGAAGGCGTTGTGCTTCATTCATATATTCTTCGCCAACTTTTTCTTGGTACGGTTTTACGCCTGCTAAAGCTAAAAGGCTAAGAGATGATTTGTTTGTCGCTGTCATGTTGTGTTTCTCCAATCAACAAATACGTCCTGTCGAACAGCAGGAAATAAAATGTGTATGTTGTCCCAAATAATGAAAAAAGTGACTCTTTTTTCGCGGCGCATATAAATAGCAGAAGTTTTTTAATTAAGCAAATGAATTTTAGCCTAAAACTATAAAAAAAACTGTCCGAAAATTCAGTTTTGTGATCTAGATTCCATTTTTAGTCATTATATTTTGCGTTTTTGAGTATAACTTCACATATTGTTCTATTAACGAAATAAATTGCATAGTAGGCATTCTAATGATGTCAGTGACTTTAGATAAACTTGCTTTGATAATAATAGTGAGTGCATTAACCTTACTTTGGACGCCGGCTTCTCTGTTGTTTTCGTGGCAACATTGGGTATGGCTTATTTTGCCCATATTTTTAACCGCATTGGTCTTCCATTCTTTTTTCCCCAAGTTAAGCCATATTTTAGGTTATGTTACGTTTGTCTTGATTGGGATAGCTTATTTTCAACATCAAGCCTTAACTTTATATCAAAGAGCCGGTGAAATTAAGGTTGAAAATAGACGTACAGAAATCCGCATTGATGAAATTTTACATCAACAAGAATATCAGACTTTTGTTGTTTCCGATTCAACGGGGCGGCGTATCTATTTACAGTGGCGATCAGAGGGAAAGCCTCAGTTAGGTGAAATATGGCAGGCAGATTTACGTATCAGACCGCTTTCATCACGTTTAAATCAAGGTGGATTTGATCGACAGCAATGGTATTTTTCCAAACAGATTATCGCCACCGCTGTGGCTAAAAGTGCGGTGAAAATTCGGGATGATTTTTCTTGGCGTGAAAGACGTCTAAATCAAGCTCTAGCCGATACACAACACCTCGCACAACAAGGCTTATTGCTTGCCTTGGGGTTTGGTGAACGCGCTTGGCTTCAAGCTGAAACTTGGCAGATTTATCAGCAAACGAATACAGCGCATTTAATTGCGATCTCGGGATTACACATTGGTCTGGCGATGTTGCTTGGTTTTTGGTTAGCGCGAACGGTTCAATTTTTCTTCCCAACGGCAGCCATTACCCCCATATTCCCTTTTGTCGTGAGCGCGTTGCTGGCACTTATTTATGCTGAATTAGCCGGGTTTGCGATTCCTACTTTCCGTGCGGCAATGGCGTTGTTGTTAGTTTTACTGGTCAGAATCGGGCGCGGCTATTATACCCCTTGGCAACTTTTTTTTCGGGTTATTGCGCTCTTATTACTTTGTGATCCTATTATGATTTTATCCGCCAGTTTTTGGCTTTCTGTAGGCGCGGTAGCCGGTTTAATTTTATGGTATCAAGTATTTCCTTTGCGTTTAATTTTATGGAAAGGCAAACCCTTGCCGGCTAAAGCTCGCTGGATTTTTGGGTTAATTCATTTGCAACTAGGGTTATTTTGGTTATTTACGCCGATTCAATTATTGATTTTTGGCGGATTTTCTTTTGCCGGTTTTGTCGCAAATTTAATGGCTGTGCCGCTTTATAGCTTTTTGCTTGTGCCGGTAACCTTATTCGCTGCTTTAACAGGTGGCGCAGGTTATACGTGGCAAATAAGCCATTTTTTAGCCGAAAGAATTACCTTATGGGTAGGGTGGTTTAAGGGAAATTGGCTAACGCTGAGCATACAAGACAGTTTACTTATAACGGCATTTTTAGCCTTAAGTTTTATTGGTTTGATGAATTGGGTCTCGATTTGGCGTAGAGAAAAGCCTCAACAACGTCTCAGGCAATTTGCCTTAAAACCAGTGCTTTCGCCCATATTACGACAACGGATTAATGTTTTAGGGGGACTAGTGGCGTTGTTGTGTCTAAGCATTGTTGTTATTCAAAAAATAACAGCGCCCCATTGGCGGATAGAAACCTTAGATGTGGGGCAAGGATTGGCCACGTTAATTGTAAAAAATCATCACGCATTGTTATATGATACAGGCGCGAGTTGGACGGGGGGATCTATGGCAAAAACAGAAATTTTGCCTTATTTGCAACGACAAGGTCTTAGGTTAGATTGGCTTATTTTAAGTCATGATGATAATGATCATTCAGGCGGTGCGAAGGATATTTTGCAAGCTTATCCTAAGGTGCGTTTGTTCAATTCTTCTATGCAAAATTATGGCAAAACAGACCGCACTTTATGCCTGGCCGGACAACAATGGTATTGGCAAGGATTACGCATTGAAGCGTTATCACCAACAGAGATTGTGTCGCGAGCTGATAACCCCCATTCTTGCGTTCTGCTCGTCTCGGATGGACGATTTAATGTGTTGTTAACAGGAGATGCGGATACCGAAGTAGAACAGCAAATTTTGAAAGATTTACCTCGAATTGATGTATTACAAGTCGGGCATCATGGTAGCAAAACCTCGACTAGCGCGCTATTTGTGCAGAAAATTCAACCTAAAGTCGCGTTGATTTCGAGTGGGCGTTGGAACCCTTGGCATTTTCCGAATAAGGCTGTAGTGGCAAGGTTGGAGGCGGTAGATAGTGCGGTGAAAAATACCGCGGTTTTGGGGCAAATTTCCGTGGAATTTGACAATAATATCATGAGATTACGGAGTGCGAGAACGGATTTTTCCCCTTGGTATCGTGGATTTATTGGCGAAAAACCGAAATAACAGGTACAATGCGCCCATTTTATAAATTTAGAAAACGATTATGACCAAAGAAAAAGACACTTCAACCGTTAAAACCTTTAAGCGTTTATGGCCAACCATTAAGCCTTATAAATGGGCATTGATTGGTGGTGCAATCATGTTGATATTGAATGCGTTGATTGATTCAGGATTGATTTATTTGCTTAAGCCGTTGCTTGATGATGGTTTTGGTAATGCGGATCATGATTTTCTAAAATTAATGGCGTTATTAGTCGTGGTGTTTATTTTCTTCCGAGGCATCACAAACTATTTTTCTGCTTATGCCTTATCTTGGGTTTCAAGCAATGTGGTGATGACTATTCGCCGCCGTTTATTCCGTCATATGATGGTGATGCCGGTTAGCTATTTTGATCAAAATCCCGCAGGGCGTTTACTTTCGCGCATCACTTATGATACCGAAATGGTGGCGAATTCTTCATCTAGCGCGCTAGTGACTATTGTGCGCGAAGGGGTATATTTAATTTCCTTATTTACGGTGATGATTTACACCAGTTGGCAATTATCTCTTGTGTTATTTGCACTTGCCCCGATTATTGGCGGTTTAATTGGCGTTGTATCTAAACGTTTCCGTGAGTTAAGCCGTAATATTCAAAGTGCCATGGGGGAGTTAACCACATCGACTGAACAGATGATCAAAGGACATAAAGTGATTTTATCTTATGGCGGTTATGATGTAGAAAGTCAACGTTTTGATCGAGTAAGCGATGATATGCGCCGTAAAGGATTAAAAATAGTGAAAGCGGATGGCGTAGCGGATGGCTTGGTACAATTAATTGCCTCTTTCGCACTTTCTGCCGTATTGTATATTGCAACTATTGACGGTTTAGCTATTGACCATCTCACGGCGGGTTCATTTACCGTGGTGTTTTCTTCGATGATGGCAATGATGCGCCCATTAAAATCCTTAACCAATGTTAATTCGCAGTTCCAACGTGGAATGGCGGCTTGCCAAACCTTATTTGATTTCTTGGATTTAGAAACGGAAAAAGATACCGGGACACAAGTGATTACGCGTGCTAAAGGCGATGTGGAGTTTAAAAATGTTTCCTTTGCTTATGAGGGCAAAGAGGAATTAGCCTTAAAAAATATCAATCTTGTTATTCCACAAGGCAAAACTATCGCATTAGTGGGACGCTCCGGCTCAGGAAAATCCACCATAGCGAGTTTATTAACGCGTTTTTACGATGTAAAAGAGGGCGAAGTCTTGTTAGATGGTGTGAATATTCAAGACTATAAATTAAGTAATTTACGTGAGCAATGTGCAGTAGTCTCACAACAGGTACATTTATTCAATGACACTGTGGCAAATAATATTGCTTATGCGGCAAAAGATAAATATAGCCGCGAGCAAATTATTGAAGCAGCCAAAGCCGCACATGCAATGGAATTTATTGAAAAAATGGAGCATGGGTTGGATACGGTTATTGGTGAAAACGGCGCAAGTTTATCAGGCGGCCAACGCCAACGTTTAGCTATTGCGCGTGCTTTATTACGTAATTCTCCAGTGCTGATTTTAGATGAAGCAACTTCAGCCTTGGATACGGAATCAGAACGTGCAATTCAATTAGCCCTTGAAACCTTGCAAAAAGATCGTACTGTGGTGGTCATTGCCCACCGTTTATCTACCATTGAAAATGCCGATGAAATTGTGGTGATTGAAAATGGTGAAATCAAAGAGCGCGGAAATCACACCGCACTTTTAGCTCAAAATGGAGCATACAAACAATTGCACGCGATGCAATTTAGTCATTAATTTATAGGGGCGAATAACATTCGCCCATTTTTCGTATTTAGGACAAACAATGAAATTTTGGTATTCAAATTCCGTCATTGCCTATTTTCTCCTGCCATTCTCGTTTTTATTTTGGCTTATCAGCCGTGTTCGTTATTTTCTCTTTAAATTCGGTATTTCACGCGCCTATCGCGCGCCTGTTCCCGTTGTTGTGGTGGGCAATCTTTCTGTCGGTGGAAACGGCAAAACCCCTGTAGTGGTTTGGTTGGTGCAACAATTACAAGCGCGCGGTTTAAAGTGCGGTGTGATTTCGCGCGGTTATGGTAGCCAATCTAAGGTTTATCCCTTATTGGTGAGCGCAGAAACCGATTCTATTCAAGGGGGCGATGAACCGGTTTTAATTGCCAAACGAACCGGCGTGCCGGTTTGTATTTCGGCGAATCGCCAAGACGCCATTGAATTGTTATTAAAGCAACAGCATTGTGATGTGATTATTAGCGATGACGGTTTACAACATTACAAACTGCAACGTGATATTGAAATTGTGGTAATGGACGCCAAACGCGCCTTAGGCAATGGTTTTGTCTTGCCTGCCGGGCCGTTACGAGAAACCGCGGCGCGATTGGCCAGCGTGGATTTGGTGATTACCAATGGCGGTGAAAACCAATATACTGATGCCGTTATGACTCTGGTGCCGAATTATGCTATCAATTTAGTGAGCCATAAGAAGTGTTTATTAAAAGATTTTAAACAGGCTTCCGCCTTAGCGGGCATTGGCAACCCACAACGCTTTTTTGATATGTTGCAAGGCTTGGGTATTCAATTAACGCAGGCACAAGCTTTCCAAGATCATCAACAGTTTAGTGCACAACAATTGAGCCAATTTAATGACAATGAACCGCTGTTGATGACCGAAAAAGACGCCGTAAAGTGCGGTCAATTTGCGCAACAAAATTGGTGGTATGTGCCTGTTGACGCAGAAATTTCAGGGCAAAAAGCCACCGCACTTTTAGACAAAATCGAACAAATTTCAAAAGGAAACTAACATGACAAAATTTACTGTAATTATTCCGGCACGTTTTGCTTCCAGCCGTTTACCGGGAAAACCCTTAGCGGATATTGCAGGCAAACCCATGATCCAACACGTTTGGGAAAAAGCGCAACAATCAGGAGCAAGCCGCGTTGTGGTGGCAACGGATAACGAAAAGGTGAAAAACGCCGTAGAACAGTTTGGCGGCGAAGTTTGCATGACTTCAGAAAAACACAATTCCGGCACGGAACGCTTAGCGGAAGTGGTGGAAAAATTGGGTATTGCGGAAGATGAAATTATCGTGAATATCCAAGGGGATGAGCCGTTAATTCCTCCTGTGATTGTGGCACAAGTAGCGGAAAATCTCGCCAAATTCAAGGTAAAAATGGCAAGTTTGGCGGTTAAAATTCAAGAGCCGGAAGAGCTCTTTAACCCGAATGCGGTGAAAGTGCTAACGGATAAAGACGGCTATGTGTTGTATTTCTCTCGTGCGGTTATTCCTTGGAATCGGGATGAATTTGCGCCAGTAGTAGCAAAAACAAAATCTATCGAAGAGCTAAAATTGGGTGCTCATTATTTACGTCATATCGGCATTTATGCTTACCGAGCAGGGTTTATTAAACAATATGTCCAATGGCAACCGACAGACTTAGAACAAATTGAATGTTTGGAACAATTACGTGTTTTGTGGAATGGCGAACGTATTCATGTGGAATTGGCCAAAGAAACGCCTGCAGTGGGCGTAGATACGCCGGAAGACTTGGAAAAAGTGCGGAGAATTTTGGGGTAGTTTCTGTCATGATATTCGCACAAGAGGTTCGTTGAGCTTATTGAAACGTCATTCTTGTGCGATAGGTTTAAATTTATCTTTCTATTTGATAATTATTCCTATTTACAAGAGCGAATTTTGCCGTTATGCTTATTTTCCTTTTATCATTTATAAATAGGGATGGTCATGTCATGAAAAAAACAGTTTTATTTTTAACCCTTGTCGCAAGCGCATTTTCAGCGCAAGCGCACCGAGTTTGGATGCAAACCGATCACACGCACGGTGATGAAATTTTAAAAGCAGATTTAGGTTATGGCGAATTTCCTACCTTAGAAACCATACCTGAAAAACGTTTAAGTTTTTTTGATCGTGGTGTGACCTTGTTTACTCAAGAGGGAAAACAAAAATTAGTGCAAAAAGGCGAACATAACTACCATTTTGAAACGGAAAAACCGGTTCAAGAAGGCAGTTACATTGTTGCGGCGGAATATAAACCTACTTTTTGGTCAAAAAATGCCGAGGGTTGGAAACAAGCCGATATGAAAGCCACACCCAAAGCAACTTATTGCGAATTAACATCAATGTATGGCAAAAATATTGTCAACGTTGGGCATGAAAGTGCGGGCATTGATGTCATTACTAAACAAATCGGTCATGAATTGGAAATTGTGCCGATGGATAATCCAGCCAATATTAATGTGAGTGATCGTTTTAAAGTTAAAGTATTATTCCGTGGCGAACCTTTAGCAGGCGCGACCTTAACGGCAACCTTTGATGGCTTTGATACTGCCGACAACAGCAAAACCCATAAAGTCGAAGCTCAAGCTTTCTCCGATGTGACGGGCGATGATGGTACGGTCGATATTATTCCGCTTCGTCAAGGCTTTTGGAAAGCCCAAATTACCCATGAAGTGCCGTATAAAGATCAAGAACAATGCCAAAAAGCAAAACATTATGCTACTTTAACCTTTAATATTGGTAAACAATATCATTAGTTGCCATTTGAGTTTGAATTCGGCATAATTTGCCGCATCAATATGAAAATAATGTAAACCCTTGTTTATTTTGCAAGGGTTTTATTGTATCTAATTGCTTGAATTAACAATGATGTTCGACCATAAAACCTTTCTAAAAAATGTCACTCAGGATCCCGGTGTATATCGTATGTTTGATAAAAATGATACGGTGATTTATGTGGGGAAAGCCAAGGATCTTAAAAAACGTCTATCTAGCTATTTTCGTACCAATTTAAGTAGCAAAAAAACTGAAGCCTTAGTGGCGGCGATTGCGCGTATTGAAACCACCATTACCACATCGGAAACGGAAGCGTTGCTGCTTGAACATAATTACATTAAAACCTACCAACCGCGCTATAACGTCTTATTGCGTGATGATAAATCCTATCCTTATATTTTGCTGACCAAAGAACGCCATCCGCGGATTACTGCTTATCGGGGATCCAAAAAAGTCATCGGGGAATATTTCGGGCCTTATCCCCACGCCGGCGCGGTGCGTGAAACCTTGTCGTTATCGCAAAAGTTGTTTCCGATTCGTCAATGTGAAAATTCCGTGTATAAAAACCGTTCGCGCCCTTGTTTGCAATATCAAATCGGGCGTTGCGCCGCGCCTTGTGTGGAAGGGCTTGTGAGCGATGAAGACTATAACGCACAAGTGGATTATGCGCGCTTGTTCTTGCAAGGCAAAGATCAGCAAGTGTTAGATCATTTAATTGGCAAAATGGAACAAGCCAGCCAAGCGCTGAATTTTGAAAATGCCGCGCGTTATCGCGATCAAATTCAGGCGGTGCGCGCAGTAACAGAAAAACAATTTGTGAGCAACGAACGCTTGGACGATATGGATATTTTATCCATTGCTTATCAACATGGCGTGGCTTGTGTGCAGGTGTTATTTATTCGTCAAGGCAAAGTGTTGGGCAATCGTTCGTATTTCCCGAAAGTGCCGGCCAATACGGATTTATCGGAATTGACCGCGACCTTTGTGGGGCAATTTTATTTGCAAGCCCACCAAGGGCGCACCGTACCAAATAGCATTATTGTGGATCACAAATTAGAGGCAAAAGAAGAAATCGAAACCCTGTTAACGGAACAAGTAGGGCGTAAAGTCAGTATTCAAGACAACACCAAAGGGACGAAGTCGAAATATTTGCAATTGGCACAAATGAACGCCAATGCCGCCTTGGCGTTAAAATTAAAAGAAACCACCTTAATTAGCGAACGTTATCAAGCCTTGCAAGCGTTGCTGGGCATTGAAAAAATCAAGCGAATGGAATGTTTTGATATTAGTCATACCATGGGAGAACAAACCATTGCTTCTTGTGTAGTCTTTAACGATGCCGGGCCACTTAAATCCGATTACCGCCGTTTTAATATCGAAGGGATTACGGGGGGAGACGATTATGCTGCCATGGAGCAAGCCTTGAAAAAACGCTACGACCGTGATTTAGAGACTGAAAAAATCCCGGATATTATTTTTATTGACGGCGGCAAAGGGCAACTTAATCGCGCCTTGCAAGTATTTCGCGAATTGAATGTAAAATGGGATAAAAACCGACCGCACTTAATTGGGGTGGCAAAAGGCGTTGATCGCCGAGCCGGGCAGGAAACGCTGATTTTGAGCAAGGAAGGGCGTGAAGTGAATTTAGATCCTGATAGTTTAGCCTTGCATTTGATCCAACATATTCGCGATGAAAGTCATCATCATGCCATTACAGGACACCGTAAAAAACGGCAAAAAGCCTTTACTCAAAGCGGGTTAGAAACCATTGAAGGCGTAGGCGCAAAACGCCGTCAGGCATTGCTGAAATATTTGGGTGGCATGCAAGGCGTGAAAAACGCCACTTTGGATGAAATTGCGTCCGTGCCGGGGATTTCAAAATCCTTAGCGGAAACTATTTTTGAGACTTTGCATAGTTAATAAGGATGATTTTGCAAAATGCACCAGATTGATGACAAAGTTTATTTTTGAGAAATCACCTAGCACGAGCCGTGCTAGGTTCGTTAAGCCCAGCCCAGCTGGGGCTGAAAGAAAGAGCCGCAGAGCGGCTCAGATTAAGTAACCCTATACGGCTCGTATAGGGTTGATACTTTTGCCAAAAGCGCGGTGAAAAAAGCGAGAATTTTATGTTAGAACCACAAATTGAAACCCATCCGTTTCCACCTGTATTACCGCCCCAAGCTACGGTAATGATGATGGGAACTTTTCCACCCACTGCCGAGAAGCGTTGTATGGAATTTCATTACCCCAATTTCCAAAACGATATGTGGCGGATTTATGGCTTGATCTTTTTTAATGATAAGGCATATTTTCAAGTCAAAGGCGAGAAGCGATTTGACGCTGAACGGATTAAGGCATTTTTAATGGAGCGCGGTATCGCCTCTTGCCCAACGGTGTGGAAAGCCATTCGGGAACAAGGCAATGCTTCCGATAAATTTTTAAAGATTGTGGAACCTGTGCCGTTGGCGGATATTCTTAAACAAATTCCCCATTGTCAATGGATTTTTACCACGGGCGGCAAAGCCACGGAAGCCTTGTTTAGCCTTGTGCCTGAAAAATTAAAAGAACCGAAAACCAATGAATTTATTGATTTTCCTTTTGCAGGGCGCGAGTTGAAATTATATCGCGTGCCTTCCACATCCCGCGCTTATCCTTTAAGCTTAGAGAAAAAAGCTGCCGCCTACCGCGCATTTTTCGAGTTGGCAGGGGTTTTGTAAAAGGCGTATAATCCCAACAACTTCATTAGAAAAGGACAGCAAAAATGGAAGAAGATTTGACCGCACTTCAAGGGGCGTTGAATGATACGGTGGCGAATACCATTCGTTTAACCCAATATAGCCACGGCGCAGGTTGTGGCTGTAAGATATCTCCTAAGGTATTAGGGACAATTTTGCAAACGCAACTGAATAGCTTTGTTGACCCGAATTTGTTAGTGGGCAATGACACCGCAGACGATGCGGCGGTATATGATATTGGCAATGGCATTGGGATTATTAGCACCACGGATTTCTTTATGCCCATTGTGGATGATCCTTTTGAGTTTGGGCAAATTGCGGCAACCAATGCTATCAGTGATATTTTTGCCATGGGCGGGAAACCGATTATGGCGGTGGCAATTCTGGGGTTCCCGATTAAATTGCTTCCCCCTGAAGTGGCGCAACGCATTGTGGACGGTGGGCGTTTTGCTTGCCAAAAAGCAGGAATTGCATTGGCTGGCGGACATTCTATTGACGCGCCCGAACCGATTTTTGGGTTGGCAGTGACAGGCATTATTAGCACCGATAAAGTGAAGAAAAATGCTTCTGCAGAAGTAGGTAATCAGCTATTTTTAACTAAACCATTGGGGATTGGCGTACTGACCACGGCAGAGAAAAAAGGCAAGCTCAAAGCTGAACACCAAGGACTGGCGGCAAAAACGATGTGTGAAATGAATCTTGTGGGTTCGGCATTTGCTGAAATTGATGGCGTAACGGCGATGACGGATGTTACCGGTTTTGGTTTGCTGGGGCATTTGCGCGAACTTTGCGAAGGTTCCGGCGTCAGTGCGGTGGTGAATTTTGATCAAATTCAAACGTTGGATGGCGTGGTGGAATATATTGAAAAAGGTTGCGTACCCGGTGGCACGCAGCGTAATTTCGACAGTTATGGTGATAAAATCAGCCCAATGACCGCCGAACAAAAAGCCATATTATGCGATCCGCAAACTTCAGGCGGTTTACTGATCGCCGTCCGCCCAAATGCCATTGAACAAGTAAAAGCCGCCGCGGAAAAAGCCGGTTCGCGATTGTTTGCAGTGGGGGAATTATTGCCATTGCGTGATGATGGGGTTGTGATTGAGGTTGTTTAAATTGGGCGATATTCGATATAAATAACCGGATGATCCCGTAGGGGCTAATTACATTAGCCCCAAACGACAAACGTTAGATTTATGTAGGATGAGCTTTAGCCCATCAACAGAATAATTTATTATCAAGGATGATGGGCTAAAGCCCATCCTACGACTGCTACGACCATAATATTTCAAACCTATTTAAACCGTTGCCCCCGCAACGGTTTTTATTTTAGGCATAAATCGGTATAATCACCGAAATTTTTTATCAGCGAGATGACCATGAAATTTATCGTTAAACTTTTTCCCGAAATTATGATTAAAAGCGACAGTGTTCGTAAGCGTTTTATCAAAATTTTAACCAGCAATATCCGCAATGTGTTAACCCGTGATTTTGAGGTTGCCGTGGTGCGCCATTGGGATTTTATTGAGGTTCGTTCACAACAAGAAGAACTAAAAAGCGAAATTATTGCAGCTTTGCAACGTATTCCGGGAATTCACCATTTTTTAGAAGTGGAAGAACAGCCTTTTACGGATTTACACAATATTTTTGAGCAAACTTTGGCGCGTATGTGTGAGGAATTAGAAGGCAAAACTTTCTGTGTGCGTGCGAAACGTCGTGGCAAGCATAGTTTTAGCTCATTGGAAATTGAACGTTATGTGGGCGGTGGTTTGAACCAACATATTGAAAGCGCAAAAGTGAAGCTGAAAAATCCTGATGTTACCGTTCGCCTTGAAGTGGAAGACGATAAATTATTATTTATTAACGCGCGCCATGCAGGGATTGGCGGCTATCCGATTGGTACGCAGGAAGATGTGTTATCTTTAATTTCCGGTGGTTTCGATTCTGGCGTGTCGAGTTATATGTTAATTCGCCGCGGTTCACGAGTGCATTATTGTTTCTTTAATTTGGGCGGTGCGGCGCATGAAATTGGGGTAAAACAAATGGCGTATCATATTTGGAGCCGTTATAGCACTTCGCACAAAGTCCGTTTTATTGCCATTAATTTTGAAGATGTGGTAGGCGAAATTCTCGAGAAAATCGACAATGGACAAATGGGCGTGGTGTTAAAACGCATGATGGTACGTGCAGCGAGCAAAGTCGCAGATCGTTTTAAAATTGAAGCCATTGTCACAGGCGAAGCCCTTGGGCAGGTGTCTAGCCAAACTTTAACTAATTTGCGTTTAATTGATGAAGCCGCTGATGCCTTGGTGTTGCGTCCTTTAATTACCCACGACAAAGAACAAATTATTGCGATGGCACGTGAAATTGGCACGGATGATATTGCGAAATCTATGCCTGAATTCTGTGGGGTGATTTCTAAAAATCCAACAGTAAAAGCGATTCGTGAAAAAATCTTAGCGGAAGAACAAAACTTCAACTTTGATGTGCTGCAAAGTGCGGTGGAAAATGCGCAATATTTGGATATTCGTGAAATTGCTGAACAAACTGAGCGCGAAGTGGTGGAAGTGGATGCGGTTTCAGTATTAAACGACAACGATATTATTTTAGATATTCGCAGTCCTGAAGAAACGGATGACAATCCTTTTGAATTGGATGGTCATGAAGTGAAATTAATGCCATTCTATAAATTGTCATCGCAATTTGGCTCCCTTGACCAAAGCAAAAATTATGTGTTGTATTGTGAACGTGGCGTAATGAGCAAGTTACAAGCCTTGTATTTAAAAGAAAATGGCTTTACCAATGTAAGAGTGTTCAGAAAATAATCAAACTAGCAACCGTTTGCCTAAAAAATGTGATCTTGATCAGATTTTTGAGAAATTCTCGGGAACTTTTATTGACGTTGTTATTTTTCTTTGGCAATATTTTGACCGCTTAAGGATTTAAGCGATGTTTGACTTTTGGTTTTGCTAAAAGTTCAAATGGAAATTGTTATAAAAATAAATTCTGATAAGGAATTAAATTATGAAAAAGACATTAGTAGCATTAGTCGTAGCTGCAGCAGCAGCGTCTGCAAGCGCAGCAACAGTTTACAATAACGAAGGCACTACAGTTGATGTAGGCGGTCGTTTCGACGTTGTTTTAGGTAAATTCAACGATAACGAACGTGCAGATTTACGTAACAACGAATCTCGTATCGAATTCAAAGCACAACACGATTTAGGTAACGGCTTAAAAGCATTAGCATTCACTCGTTTACGTTTTAACGAGGGTGGTGACCGTTGGGATACTCAAAGCTCATTCAATAACATCCAAACAAACAAATTATGGTTAGGTTTGGAAGCGGAAAATATCGGTCGTTTAACATTCGGTAAACAAGATACCAATGGTGATGCGATCCAAATCAATGATAATGCTTATATCTTTGGTGGCAACAACAACGTATTAGATGGCGGTGACAAAGTTGCTTCTTTCCGTTCTGCTGATTTCCAAATCGCAGAAGGTCACAAATTAGGCTTTGGTGCTGACTATGTATTTGGTCAATCAACAAAAGATGGTAATCAAACAGACGAAGAACTGAAATATGGTTACAATGCGGTAGCATTCTACCAAGCTGATTTCGGTGATTTAAAAGCAAAATTAAATGCAGGTTATACCACAGCTAAATATGATGATGATTCAGTTACTAACGTAACAGGTCGCCAAGAAAAAGCATGGCGTGTTGCTTCTCAATTTACTTATGGTACAACTGAGTTTGGCGTAGAATACGGCGAAACTAAATTTGTTGACACTAAAGCTCATGAAAACCAAGGTAAAGGTAAATTCTTAGAAGTGGCAGCAAAATATGAGTACTTAAAAGATACTGCTTCTGTATATACAGCGTGGGAACACAATGTATATAAAGGTTATACAGATGATTTTGGATTTGCTAAAGGTAAGGCAAACTTCTTACGTTCGGTTGCAGGTGGCTTAGAAGTAAATAACGGCGGTAAATTAACTGAGAACGTATTTATTCTTGGTACAGACTATAAGTTTACTCAAAATGTCGTGACTTATGCTGAATATGCTTATTCACACGTTAAAGCTAATACCAAAGCTTCAATTGGTGGTGCTGGCGTAACTGCATACGCTGATGGCACAGAAAAAGCGAAAGATCATCGTTACGGTGTGGGTGTTCGCGTATACTTCTAATCAGTTGATTAGCTAACATTTTAAACCCGATCTTTGGATCGGGTTTTTTTATTTTTGCGTCGATGAAATTAAATGACAATACATAGGGTAAATATTCTTGTCTAGGTTAATTTGTATTGGCGAGTAAAGATGTTCACTCTACGAAACTCAAGGCATTGTGTCACTGTGGCATAATATCCTATTTTTGTGATCTTTATTCCAATTCTAATGCCTTATCCTACCAAATTTTTTCTTATTTTTTTAAACTCTCATCAAACGCTTAATAATATTTGTAACTACAAATATTGACAGTTTTTAAAAAGGGGTGTTTAATGTTAATAGAATATGATGAACAGAAAAGTCAGAAGAATGAATATGAACGTGATTTATCGTTTTCCGATGCTGTCGAATTTGATTTTGAGACAGCATTTATTCAGCCTGATTTAAGAAAGAATTATGGCGAAGAGAGATTTCAGGCTTTAGGGTATATTGGAGAACGATTACACATGCTTGTTTTTTGTTATCGAGACTATGCCTTAAGAATTATTAGTTTTAGAAAAGCCAACGCAAGGGAGCAAAGAAAATATGAGAACTTTAGAAGAACAATTAGCTGATCCTTATTATGATGATGCGGATCAGTTTATCGATGATGAAAGCCCTGAATGGACAGATGAAGATTTTAAAGCAGCCATTGAGTTTAGCAAAAATTATCCACCCGAAATTAAAGAATTAATCGAATGGTCTCGCGAACGTAAACGCGGTCGTCCGCCTGTGGAAGAGAAAAAAGTGAGCGTAACTATTCGTTATTCGAGCAAAGTGATTGAGGCTTTTAAGGCAACAGGAAAAGGTTGGCAAAGCCGGATGAATCAGGTATTGGAAGATTATGTTGCAAAATCGATGTAGTTTTGTTTGTATTGCGTTTAATTCCCTAAAATCATCATGGAAAATTAAGTGTTAAAGTGCGGTCAAATTTATTGAAAAAAAAGCGATTTGCACGCATAATATGCCGACTTGCAAACACTTAACTAGTAGGAAAATAAACATGTCAAACACAATTTTACAAAGTCTTCCAAAAGGTGAAAAAGTAGGGATCGCTTTTTCTGGTGGTTTAGATACCTCTGCTGCATTATTATGGATGCGCCAAAAGGGTGCTGTGCCTTATGCTTATACTGCAAATTTAGGGCAACCGGATGAAGATGATTATAATGCGATTCCACGTAAAGCGATGGAATATGGGGCAGAAAACGCACGTTTAATTGACTGTCGTACACAACTGGCTCATGAAGGTATTGCGGCAATTCAATCGGGAGCATTCCATGTTTCAACCGGTGGCATTACGTATTTTAACACAACACCATTAGGTCGTGCGGTCACCGGGACGATGCTTGTGGCGGCAATGAAAGAAGATGACGTCAATATTTGGGGCGATGGCTCGACTTTTAAAGGTAATGATATTGAACGTTTCTATCGTTATGGTTTATTGACAAACCCAAATTTAAGAATTTATAAACCTTGGTTAGACCAACAATTTATTGATGAATTGGGCGGTCGCCACGAAATGTCTGAATTCTTAATTGCAAATGGCTTTAACTACAAAATGTCAGTAGAAAAAGCCTATTCAACAGATTCAAATATGCTTGGTGCCACTCACGAAGCGAAAGACTTAGAATTATTAAGTACTGGTATCAAAATCGTAAAACCGATTATGGGTGTGGCATTCTGGGATGAAAATGTTGAAGTGAAAGCGGAAACTGTCACGGTTCGTTTTGAAGAAGGTGTGCCTGTTGCATTAAATGGTAAAACATTCTCTGATGCTGTTGAATTATTCTTAGAAGCAAACCGTATTGGTGGTCGCCATGGTTTAGGAATGTCTGACCAAATCGAAAACCGTATCATTGAAGCGAAATCTCGTGGTATTTATGAAGCCCCGGGAATGGCATTATTACATATTGCTTATGAGCGTTTAGTGACAGGTATTCATAACGAAGATACTATCGAGCAATACCGTATTAACGGCTTACGTTTAGGTCGTTTATTATACCAAGGTCGTTGGTTTGACCCACAAGCATTAATGCTTCGCGAAACAGCACAACGTTGGGTGGCACGTGCGATTACTGGTGAAGTGACTCTTGAATTACGCCGCGGTAACGACTATTCAATCTTAGATACGGTTTCACCAAACTTAACTTACGTGGCTGAACGTTTAAGTATGGAAAAAGTAGAAGATGCGCCATTTGATCCGGTTGATCGTATTGGTCAATTAACTATGCGTAACTTAGACATCGTGGATACTCGCAATAAATTAGGTGTGTACTCTCAAGCAGGCTTATTAGTTGCAGGTAAAGATTCAGTATTACCACAATTGGGTAAAAAATAAGCGTTAAAAACGGTATCTTATTGACCGCACTTATAATTAACCCCTATACAACATGAGCTGTATAGGGGTTTTTGTTTATCTTGTTGTTGTGATGTTTATGCTAAGATTTTGTCTAATTCTGCGCTAACATCTTCCACTTTTTGTGTACCGTCTAAACGGAAGTATTTTGTGTTGCCTGCTTTTGCTTCCGCTTGATAGTAGTCAACGAGTGGTTTAGTTGTGGTGTGATAGACTTTTAAGCGATCTAACACCGTTTCCGGTTTGTCATCTGCACGGATAATTAAATCTTCGCCAGTGACATCATCTTTGCCTTCCACTTTTGGTGGGTTGTAAACAACGTGGTATGAACGACCTGAGGCAGGGTGGACGCGGCGACCGCTCATACGTTCAACGATAACTTCGTCCGGGACATCGAATTCTAAAACGTAGTCAATGCTTACGCCCACGGCTTTTAATGCATCCGCTTGTGGGATGGTGCGTGGGAAGCCATCTAATAAGAAACCTTTTGCACAGTCAGGTTGTGCAACACGGTCTTGTACCAGTGCGATGATAAGATCATCTGGAACAAGTTGACCGGCATCCATTAAGGTTTTAGCTTGTTTACCTAATTCTGTTCCGGCTTTGATTGCGGCACGAAGCATATCACCGGTTGAAATTTGTGGGATGCCAAATTTATTCATAATAAATTGTGCTTGAGTGCCTTTACCTGCACCAGGTGCGCCTAAAAGGATAATTTTCATGATTGTTCTCCTGAATAAAAAGTGCGGTTACTTTAACGTGAATTTAGGGAAAAAGCAAATGAATAACAAGATAATAACTGTTCAAAAGTATAGTATTTGTGTATAATTATGGCGCGCTTGAAATGGCGTAGGTGGGTCTGCTAGCAGTCCCGCCAGTTCGCAGCTAGCGGGGCTGTAGCAGATCTTGTGATTTATTTTCACAAGGAGCATGATATGAAACGAATTCTTCGTTTAATCATTGTTATTCTGTTATGCCTATTGCTACGTAGTAGCACTGGAACTGGCTTATAGCAGAATAAACCTTAGGGCGTTCAGGGTTCGCTAGTCCTGAACGTTCTTTATTATAATGATTTTCTTTGCGTTATCCAATCTTAATTTTCTCACGCCATGGAGCCACCCAAATCAAGCAAATCATTCCCGGAATCGCTAAGAAAAAACAGAACCAAAAATAATGGTAGTAGCCTAAATATTCGATTAATGCTCCGGCTTGTGTGTTGATGGTTGCTCTGGGTAAGGCGGATAGGCTGGTGAATAAAGCTAATTGGGTCGCGGTGTAAAGCGGGTTGGTTTCGCGCGCCATAAAAGCGACAAACGCGGAAGTGCCCAGCCCTACGCCAATAAATTCAGCGGCAATCACAAGGCTTAATGCAGTAAGTTCGTATGTGCCGATTTGCTCAAAGCGTCCGTGACCGGCGAGCCAAGCAAAGCCTAGAATGGTTACAATTTGCACAAGTCCAAATAACCAGAGTGCTTTATTGATCCCTATTTTGAGCATAATCACTCCGCCGACAATGCTTGCAACCACCATAGGCCAAAGGGATGCATTTTTAGCCACAATGCCAATTTGCGTTTTTGAAAATCCCATGTCGTAATAAAAAGGGGAAATGAGCGCAGTAGCCATGCTATCACCCAGTTTATAGAGGAATATAAAAGCCAGAATACCTAGCGCGCCCCATAATCCTTTACGTGTAAAGAATTCTTTGAAGGGTTCTACGACATTTTCTTTTAAAGTGCGGTTTGTTTTTAGTTCAATTTGTGGTTCACGGCTTAAAAATAGCGTCATGAAAATCCCCGGTAACATAAAAAGGGCTGTAATAATAAAGACTGTTTGCCAAGGGAGGTGATCGGATAAAATTAGGGATAATGAGCCTGGAATTAAGCCTGAAATGCGATAGGCATTGACGTGAATACTGTTTCCTAAACCGAGATCTGCATCTGATAAAATTTCACGGCGAAAAGCATCTAATACAATATCTTGGCTTGCAGAGAAAAATGAGCAGAGGGTGGCTAATCCTGCAATGAGTGTGAGCCCAAAGTGTGTTGTGGGATCTAAAAAGCCGAATAACCCTAAAGATATAAGTAATAACACTTGGGATATGAATATCCAACCGCGGCGGCGACCTAAAAATGGTGGAACATAGCGATCTAATAGGGGGGACCAAAGAAATTTCCACGTAAAGGGTAAGGTGACGGCGGTGAAGTAACCGAGAGATTCTAAATCCACTTGTTCTGAGCGTAACCAAATGGGTAATAGGGACGTGATAATATACAGGGGTAATCCTGAGCTAAAGCCTGTGAAGATGCAAATGAGCATATTACGGCTAAAAATTTGAGTGATGATAGAAGGTTGTTTTTGCATAATAAAAAGGAGCGAATATGTCGTCCTGCCAAATATTGATAAACCCTATACGAGCCGTATAGGGTTATTTAATCTGAGCTGCTCTGCGGCTCTTCTATTCAGCCCCAGCGGGGCTGGGTTTACCGAACCTAGCACGGCTCGTGCTAGGTAGTAATCAAACTGGAATTTGATTAATCTTTATAGCCTTTCGGGTTGTTTTTTTGCCAATTCCAAGTATCTTTCATCATTTGTTCAAGATCTCGTTCTGCTTTCCAACCTAATTCTTTGGCAGCTCGACCGGCATCAGCATAATTTACGGCAATATCCCCGGCACGGCGTGGTGCAAATTTATAAGGAATTTCAATGCCATTGGCAGTATTGAATGCGTTAACCATATCTAAAACCGAATAACCTACGCCGGTACCTAGGTTATAAATATGCAAACCGCGGTCATTTTCATGGCGATTTAAGGCTTTTACGTGGCCTACGGCTAAATCAACAACGTGAATATAATCACGAACGCCTGTGCCGTCTTTGGTGTCGTAATCATTACCGAAAATAGATAATTCTTTGAGTTTGCCGATAGCCACTTGACTAATATAAGGCATTAAGTTATTTGGGATACCATTTGGGTCTTCACCAATTAAACCACTTTCGTGCGCACCAACAGGGTTAAAATAGCGAAGTAGGGTAATGCTAAATTCAGGTACGGCTTTAGCAATGTCCATTAAAATTTGTTCTACCATTAATTTTGATGTGCCATATGGGTTGGTTGTTCCGCCAACTTTACAATCTTCTGTCACGGGAATGCGTTCAGGATCGCCATAAACGGTTGAAGAGGAACTAAAAATAAAATTCCATACCCCCGCTTTGCGCATTTCTTGGATAAGATTGAGTGAACCGGTTACGTTATTGCGATAGTATTCAATCGGTTTTTGAACGCTTTCACCTACCGCTTTTAAACCGGCAAAGTGAATCACTGCATCAATACTATTTTCGGCAAAAATACGTTGTAATAATGCGCTGTCCAGAATATCGCCTTCATAGAATTTAACGGATTTGCCTGTGATTTCTTTTACTCGTTCAAGTGATTTTGGCGAGGAGTTACAAAGGTTATCCAATACGACTACATCACGATTGTTGTTTAATAATTCGACTAAAGTGTGTGAGCCAATATATCCGGCTCCGCCGGTAACTAAAATTGCCATAAGTGATTCCTTCTAACTTAACAAAGAAGTGCTAAGTATAGATCCTTTAATCCACAAGAAAAAGTAGATTTATGAAAAATTCGTTGATTTTTAACCGCACTTTTACAGTGGTTTTGCTTTCACAATCTACAGCTTTTCGGTACAATACGCGCGATTTTACTCTTAACAAAAGGATGACTTATGTCTTTAGAAAAAACCTTCGAACTTTCGGCACGTGGCTCGACTGTTCGACAAGAAATTATTGCAGGTTTAACCACATTTTTAGCAATGGTTTATTCTGTGATTGTTGTGCCTAATATGCTTAGTAGGGTAGGTTTTCCAGCTGAGAGCGTATTTATTGCGACTTGTTTGGTTTCCAGTTTAGGGTCGATTTTAATCGGTTTATGGGCGAATGCTCCAATGGCAATTGGTTGTGCCATTTCATTAACAGCATTTACCGCATTTAGCTTAGTACACGGTCAACAAGTGAGTATTCCTGTTGCATTGGGTGCCGTATTTTTAATGGGGCTCGTCTTTACCGTCATTTCTGCAACAGGTATTCGTTCTTGGATTTTACGTAATCTTCCCTCGAGTATTGCGCATGGTGCAGGTATTGGGATTGGTTTGTTTTTGCTTTTAATTGCAGCAAATGGTGTCGGCGCGGTTGTTGGTAACCAAGAGGGGCTCCCTGTTAAATTCGGTGAATTTACTTCATTCCCTGTGATGATGTCATTACTGGGATTGGCGGCAATTATTGGCTTAGAAAAATTGCAAGTAAAAGGTGCAATTTTATGGGTGATTATTGCAATTACTATTGTTGGTTTGATTTTTGATCCGGCTGTAAAATTTGATGGTGAAATTTTCAAAATGCCAACCTTTGGCGAGCAATCACTTTTCTTAGCATTAGATATTCAAGGCGCATTACAACCTGCGATTTTACCTGTGGTATTCGCACTTGTTATGACCGCGGTATTTGATGCAACAGGTACGATCCGTGCGGTCGCCGGACAAGCAAACTTATTAGATAAAGATGGACAAATTATTAATGGTGGTAAAGCCTTAACATCTGACTCTGTGGGGAGCTTAATGTCCGGTGTATTTGGTACGGCGCCGGCGGCTGTTTATATTGAGTCTGCTGCAGGTACAGCTGCAGGTGGTAAGACAGGTATTACAGCTATTGTGGTAGGGATTGGTTTCTTATTGATGCTATTTTTCCAACCTATTGCGACTTTAGTACCTAATTATGCCACTGCGCCTGCATTAATGTATGTCGGTTTACTCATGTTAAGTAATGTGAGCAAATTAGATTTTACTGACTTTGTTGGAGCAATGAGTGGTTTAGTTTGTGCGGTATTTATTGTATTGACAGCAAATATCGTAACAGGCATTATGCTTGGCTTTGCGGCACTTGTGATTGGTCGTATTGTTTCAGGTGATGTGAAAAACTTAAACCTTGGCACAGTGTTAATTGCAATTGCATTGGTTGCATTCTATGCTTTTGGTTGGGCAATTTAATCTTTCAAATAAGGAAAAATCATGAACAAATTTATTAAATTTACAGCAACGTTAATTTTGGCTTTAGGTATCACAGCTTGTGGCGATGATCCAAAAGCAGAATACAAGAAAATCACTGAATGGAGTCAGCAGCAACAAGCTACCCAACAACAAGTGTTACAAGAGTTTCAAACTTCATTATCTCAGCTGAAATCACCTGAAGAAGTAGAGCCAATCTTGAAAAAATATGAAGATGGCACAAAAGCTATTGTGGACTCTTTAGATAAAGTTGATGTTAAAAGCAAAGAAATCAAAGAACTCAAAGAGAAAAGCAAAGCTGTATTAAATCTTTCTATTGAGGTAACTCGTAAATCAGTAAAATCACTTGAAAAACCGTTAACTGACGAAGAAAAAGCAGAGCTTCAAGCTAAAGTAAGTGAATTACAAGCTTCTTCACAAGCCCTTACTGAACTTGATCAAGCATTAGCTAAAAAATATGGTGAGACTGATAAAAAATAATCTTGAAAGAAAATTTTGATTTTTTAAAGATTAGTATTTTTTAGTTTGAGGACTAAGTTCTGTGTTTTGTGGAACTTAGTCCTTTTTCGATATTATGTGGATGGGTTCAATATAATATGGCTAAGCAGCGAATTTCATCAGATGATGAGCGCGCGGTTTGATTTGATGGATCGTATTGGTGACGGTTCCAATAATATTTAATTTGGCAATATCATCCGTCTTGATATTCGTTGCTTTAGAGCTGAGTGCAAAAAGAACAAATTCTCCATTACTGTGCACAACAAATTCATAAATTTCCATTCTATGATGTTGTTCAATAACAATTAAATCACCTTCATGCAATTCATTATGTTTTTCAACAACAAGCATATCGCCTTGTTCAATACCCCAAGCAATCATATCGGGATTAGTGACACGAATAAAACAGGTTTGCTGTGGATGTTTAATACAGTATAAATTGAGGTCTAATTTACGACTATAGGTCATTAATGAATTCTCACTTTCCACCATATCATCAAAAAATGGCAGTGGGTTATATGAGAAATCATTAGCAATCATAGAGTTAGTTTTTGTATAGTGCATAATTAGCTCCTATTCATTTCTGTATAAATACCGTCAAATAACTATTTATTAAATCAGCTTGTTTATTTAAACAGCTGTATAATACTGTATTTAAAAATAGTTCGTCAATAATTTTTTTGATCTTTTTTAGATATTTTCTTGTCATTGCAATAAATTTGCAATTTTCAGTTTCTTTTATATGAAATTTGAGCTATCTTTAAGTTTCCGTTGGATCTTATGATCCTTGTGTTCAACAGACAAGCAAACGCTTGCGTAACCTATGTGATTTAATTATGGCTAGTTCACGTTTTATTTCTCTCTTTTTCCACGGCAGTTTGGTCAAACGCATTCTCGTGGGGCTTATTCTTGGTATTCTTACTGCATTAATCAGCCCAAATTTAGAGCCTGTTTTTGGTTTTAATTTAGCTGAGAAAGTGGGGCTTCTTGGTGCGTTATTTGTCAAAGGATTACGTGCTGTTGCACCTATTTTAATCTTTGTCCTTGTTATTGCAGCGATTGCGAATAAAAAAGTTGGCTCAAAAAGCAATATGAAAGATATTGTTGTTCTTTATGTCATTGGTACATTCGGTGCTTCGGTTATTGCCGTACTCGCTAGCTTCTTATTTCCAATGTATATTCCATTATCTACCGCGGCAGACTCTCTCTCTCCGCCGGGAAGCGTGACAGAGGTTTTTGCTGTTGTGATTTCTAATATTTTTGCTAATCCGATTGAAGCTATTGCAACGAGTAACTTCATTGGTATTTTAGCTTGGGCAATTGCTTTAGGTCTTGCTCTACGCCACGCGGCAGATACGACTAAAAATGCGTTTAATGATTTTGCTGAAGCTGTATCAAAAATTGTTCACCTCGTGATCAGTCTTGCTCCATTTGGTATTTTCGGTTTAGTAGCTTCAACTTTAGCAGATAAAGGCTTAAGCGCACTTTTAGATTATGGTCATTTATTACTTGTTTTATTAGGCGCAATGTTCTTTGTAGCCTTTGTTGTTAACCCAATTATTGTTTATTGGAAAATTCGCCGTAATCCATATCCATTAGTGTGGAAATGTATTAGTGTGAGTGGCTTAACGGCTTTCTTTACTCGTAGTTCAGCGGCAAATATTCCGGTTAATATCGATTTAGCAGAAGAATTAGGTTTGGATGAAGAAACTTATTCTGTTTCTATTCCATTAGGGGCAACCATTAATATGGCTGGGGCGGCGATTACGATTACCGTATTAACCTTAGCCGCGGTGCAAACTTTAGGTATTCCGGTATCGATCCCTACAGCCATTTTATTAAGCGTTGTTTCCGCCGTTTGTGCTTGCGGTGCGTCAGGTGTGGCCGGTGGTTCATTGCTATTAATTCCATTAGCTTGTAGCTTATTTGGTATTAGTGGAGATGTAGCCGCACAAGTGATTGCTGTGGGTTTTGTGATTGGTGTATTACAAGATTCAACTGAAACCGCCTTGAACTCATCAACAGACGTATTATTTACGGCGGCGGTTTGTATGGCAGAAGAGCGTAAAAATAACGCCTAATTGATTGGTTTTGAAAAGCGGCTTCAGTGATGACTGTGGTCGCTTTTTTTATCCCTTAAATTCTGAATATCAGCAGGATACACTTATGTTACATATTGAAAATGCACAATTTAAATTACATCAAAATCGTTTCTTAAATTTACCGCACTTTATCATTCAGCCAAAAGATTACTGGGTTGTAATTGGCAGTAATGGTAGTGGTAAAACCGCTTTTTCTTTAGCATTAAAAGGCGATCTTCCTGTTTATTCAGGCGAATATCAAAATCAGTTTTGTCGTATCAGTTTGCTTTCCTTTGAACAGCAACAACGCCTTTTAGAACAAACCTTTAAAGCGCGTAATAATGATATGGTCAGCCCTGATGATTTTGGTAAAACTGCTCGCCAAATGATCTTAAATGGGTCAGAAAATCATGTACTTTGTCATAAATATGCGGAGTATTTACATATTTCGTCGTTACTAGATCGTCCATTTATGCAACTTTCTACAGGAGAGAGTAGAAAAGTGTTATTGGCTCAAGCTTTAGTGAGCGATCCTGATTTGCTGATTTTAGATGAACCTTTTGAAGGGTTAGATCATCAATCTGTACAGGATTGGACAGCCTTGCTTCATCAACTCCGAGAAAAAATGGCATTGGTGTTGATTGTTAATCGCTTTGGCGATATTCCAAGTGCGGCGGAAAAGATTGCTATTTTGGATAATCTCGAATTAATTTTGCAAGGTGAACGTCAACAGATTGAACAACAGAGTATTTTTCGGCAATTACAATATGCGGAAACGGCATTAGATGTGGCGTTGCCTGAAAGTGCTATTCCGAAAATAAAACTACCAGAAAATCAACCGCACTTTGAGCTACAAAATGTCAATATTCAATGCGGTGATAAACGTATTCTTAATAACCTTTCTTGGCGCGTGGAACCGAAGCAACATTGGTGGATTAAAGGCCCTAATGGCGCAGGAAAATCTACCTTATTGTCATTGATTACCGGTGATCATCCACAAGCCTTTAGTAATCACGTCATCTTGTTTGGTCAACAGCGTGGAAGTGGTGAAACCATTTGGGATATAAAATCGAAGATAGGTTATGTCAGCAGTCAATTGCATATGGATTATCGTGTGAATAGTTCAGCATTAGATGTGATCCTATCTGGCTTTTTTGACAGTATTGGGGTTTATCAGCAAATACCTGATGCGTTACGTATAAAAGCTATGCAATGGCTTTCTCGTCTTAATTTAACCGAACTCGCGAAAAAGCCTTTTCGTTCCTTATCTTGGGGGCAGCAACGGTTGTTGTTGATTACGCGTGCGATGGTAAAACATCCCCCTGTGTTAATTTTGGATGAACCGTTGCAAGGATTGGATGGGGTAAATCGTAAACTGGTGAAAAGTTTTATCGATCAACTTGTGACCAATAGTGAAACACAGTTGCTCTTTGTTTCTCACCAAGATCAGGATGCGCCAAGTTGTATTACTCATGTATTTGAATTTGTCCCCGAAAAGGATGGCTATAAGTATGTGCAAAGTGCGGTGTAATTTGTTATAGTTTTTACGTCAATTTAACAATTCAACAAGGAGTTTGACATGGAAGAGCTTCCAATTGCAACGTTAGTCTTTATTGTGCTTGTGGTCTTTGTGCTTTATTCCACAGTAAAAGCTGTGCCACAGGGTTATCATTGGACCATTGAACGTTTTGGGCGTTATACAAAAACCTTAACACCGGGATTAAATTTTGTGGTGCCTTTTGTGGATCGCGTTGGGCGCAAAATTAATATGATGGAACAGGTGTTAGATATTCCATCGCAAGAAGTGATTTCTAAAGATAACGCGAATGTGTCCATTGATGCAGTATGTTTCGTGCAAGTGATAGATGCTCGCAGTGCGGCTTATGAAGTCAATCACCTTGAACAAGCTATTATTAATTTGGTGATGACGAATATTCGTACGGTATTAGGGGGAATGGAATTAGACGAAATGCTATCACAACGGGATAGTATTAACGGTCGTTTGCTTTCCATTGTGGATGAAGCCACTAATCCTTGGGGCATTAAAGTAACACGTATTGAAATCCGTGACGTGCGTCCGCCGCGTGAATTAAGTGAAGCGATGAATGCGCAAATGAAAGCAGAACGTAATAAACGTGCAGAAATCTTGGAAGCGGAAGGGGTGCGCCAAGCACAGATTTTACGCGCTGAAGGGGAAAAACAATCGCGTATTTTAAAAGCTGAAGGGGAAAAACAAGAAGCTATTTTGCAGGCAGAAGCCCGTGAACGCGCGGCGGAAGCAGAAGCGAAAGCGACACAAATGGTTTCTGATGCGATTGCAAACGGTGATACCAAAGCAATTAATTATTTTATTGCACAAAAATATACGGAAGCGTTGAAAGAAATTGGTGGATCGGATAATAGCAAAGTCGTGTTAATGCCGCTTGAAGCCGGGAATCTCATAGGTTCAGTGGCGGGTATTGCAGAGCTGTTAAAAGGCGATAAAAAATAAGGATTGTTTATGGACATGTTTTCTGCACAATGGTTTTCCACATGGACAGAATGGCATTGGCTGATTTTAGGTTTCGTATTGCTTATCGCTGAAATTGTGGTTCCGGGCATTTTTCTTCTTTGGTGGGGCTTGGCGGCGATTGTTATGGCGGCGTTAGTGGCATTAATTCCGTCTATATCGTTGACTACGGTTGGTATTCTTTACGCGATTTTAGCGACAATTTTAAGTGTGATTTGGTGGAAATATCAACATAGCCGAGATAAAGAAGATGATCAACAATCTGTCCTAAATCAACGAGATCACGCTTTAATTGGTGCTAAAGGTGTCGTTGAAGATATGGCGGCAAATGGTATCGGGCGTGGACGCTTTGGTGATACGACTTGGCGTATTCAAGGTGAAGATTTGCAGGTTGGAGATCGTGTAACAGTAAAAAGCGTTCAAGGCATTACATTAACGGTAGAGAAGTTTTAATGCATTGGAAATGCTTGCGTTATGAGATGCGTATTGCGTTTGTTCAATGCGTATCTCATTAAGTGCCTTTTAGGAAAACTTTATGAAGAATCATTTAATTATTTTTGCTCACCCCAATCAAAACAGCTTTACCCGAGCGATGGTTGATCGCGTGATTGCAGCAAGTGAACAAGCTGGGGCGAATGTTATCCTTCGCGATCTTTATGAGATGAATTTTAACCCCGTGCTAAGTGCGGTTGAAATGAAAGGTGAATTGCCCTCGGACATTTTGCAGGAACAGCAATATATTCGTGATGCGGACTTGATAACCTTCATTTATCCTTTGTGGTGGATGGGGTTTCCTGCAATTTTAAAAGGCTATTTGGATCGCGTGTTAAGTCATGGGTTTGCTTACAAAACCGATGCGAATGGATCGGTGGGATTGCTTTCAGACAAGAAAATTCAGCAATTCATTAATATGGGCAGTGCTCAAGCAGAATATCAGGCAAATGGTTATGCACAAGGATTAGATATTTGTTTAGTGAATGGATTATTTAATTTTTGTGGTATTACGAATATTGACCATCGTTTATTTGGTCGCTTATATGGTATTACGGACGCAGAACGTCAAGCAATGCTAGAGGAAGCAGCCGACAAAACTTTGAAAAATTTAACCGCGGTTTAAGGCAAAATAAAAGGGCAAAGTGATTTGCCCTTTTGTATGCGCCCTATTGACATTGATTGATTAAGAATTGCGTCAATAAGCCTACCGGTCTTCCTGTTGCCCCTTTGTTTGCCCCTTGCAACCACGCTGTTCCGGCAATATCTAAATGCGCCCAGCGATATTTTTTCGTGAAGTTCGATAAAAATGCACCGGCAGTAATCGCACCGCCCCAGCGTCCACCAATATTGGCAAGATCGGCAAATGGAGATTTAAGCTGTTCTTGATATTCTTCGCTTAATGGCAAACGCCAGGCTTTATCTTGGGTTTGTTGTGAGGCCTGAAATAGTGCATCAGCGAGTGCATCATCGGTTGCAACCAAGCCGCTATTGTGTTGACCTAAGGCGACTACACAAGCCCCTGTTAGGGTGGCGACATCAATCACACATTCTGGTTCAAAGCGTTCCACATAGGTTAAGGTATCACATAAAACTAAACGTCCTTCCGCATCCGTATTCAGCACTTCAACCGTGAGTCCATTCATGGTGGTCAAAATATCCCCCGGGCGATAGGCATTGCCATCCGGTAAGTTTTCACAACCGGCTAACACACCAATAACATTTAGTGGTAATTGCAATTCGACCAAAGCATTCATTACTCCATAAATGGATGCCGCACCGCACATGTCGTATTTCATTTCATCCATTTCTGCGGCCGGTTTTAGTGAAATACCACCGGCATCAAAGGTTAAGCCCTTGCCCACTAATACAATCGGTTTGGCATTGGGATTAGGGTGATTACGGTATTCCATAATCGCAAGTTGCGCTTCATTTTTAGAACCTTGAGATACGCCTAAGTAGGCATTCATCCCTAATTCAGCCATTTCTTTTTCACCTAGCACGGTGGTTTTAATAAGTGCGGTACGTTTTTCCAATGTTTTGGCTTGTTCCGCTAAATATTTCGGGTTGCATACGTTTGGTGGGCAATTGGCGACATCACGGGCTAATTTAACTCCTAATGCCACGGCACAAGCCTGTTGAATAGCACGTTGAACCTCTTCTGTTTCTATCCCCAAAAAGATCTCATCTAAGCTTAATTCATCGGCTTTTTTGCTTTTGAATTGATCAAACGCATAGTTTTCTGCTTCAATCGTTTCAATAGCAAAACGTATATTCCAATAGAGATCGCGATCTTTGATTTGTACATCAGTGAGCCCATTAAAAACCGTTTTAGCAGCAGTTGTTTTGGTCGCTTGGAACGCTTTTTGTACCATTTGTTTAAATTGGTGTTCTGTTATTTCCTGTGGTTTACCTGCACCAACTAATAAAATACGTTGTGAACCTTGGCGCAAGAGCGCGGTTTCACCAATTTTCCCCGAAATTTCACCGCACTGAATTAGTGCGCTAATTTCGCCTTGTGCATCGAATTGTTGAGCGTTTTTTGACAACACGCCCTCTTCAAAAATGGTTACCCATACCATATCGGCAGTATTAAGTGCGGTTAAATTTGATGAATATTTCATATTCCTTCCTACTATTTTTACATATGAAAATAAGCTATTATAAGCGGCTAAATTTGACTGAACTTCATCACTTATGAAGTGCGGTCATAAAATGAATGAAATTCAACTAAATTGCAAGCGGAAAAACAGATAACGTGATTTTAACCAAGTATTTAACCAAAGAAGTTTTCAAAACACAGGTTGCTATCTTATTTATTTTATTGCTAATTTTCTTTTGTCAGCAACTTGTGCGCGTATTGGGTTCAGCGGCAAGCGGCAATGTGCCGGCTGATCTGGTCATGTCATTATTAGGATTGGGCATGCCAACAATGGCACAATTAATGTTGCCGCTGTGTTTGTTTATTGCGCTGTTGTTAACTTTAGGGCGTTTATATGCAGAAAGTGAAATCACAGTGATGCGCGCTTGTGGCGTAGGTTCTCGCATTTTGGTGAAAGTCGCATTGATGCTTTCATTTTTTACAGGGGCATTAGCGGCTTATAATGCCTTTTGGATTTCCCCTTGGGCAATTAAAAAACAAGCAGAGATTATTGATGATGCAAAAGCGAATCCTAAAATGTCCGCACTTTCTGCCGGGCAATTTATGACATCCAATAACAATGATTTTGTTTTATTTATCAACCAGATTGAAAATAATCAAATTAAAGATGTCTATTTATTTCAAACCAAAGAAAAAGCCAACTCAAAACCTTCTGTGATTACCGCAGAAAAAGGTGAATTAAAATCTTTGCCGAATGGAGATCAAATTTTAAATCTACAAAATAGTCAGCGTGTGGAAGGTTCGGTGGCGTTGCCTGATTTTCGTATTACTCATTTTGAAGAGTATCAAGCTTATTTAGGCTATCAAGCGACTAATAGTGAAAGTTCCGAAGCTGAAACCTTGACTTTCAACGAGCTGTTAAAGGGAAAAACACCTGCTATGAAAGCGGAGTTTCATTGGCGTATCGTGTTGGTGATTGCTGTCCCATTAATGGCATTAATTGCCGTTCCACTAAGTCGTGTTAACCCTCGTCAAGGGCGTTTTGCCAAGATGTTACCTGCATTGATGTTATATCTCATTTATTTTCTAGCACAAAGTTCATTAAAATCAGCAGGAGGGGCCAATAAACTTGATGCGAGCATTTTTATGCCTTTAGTGAGTATCTTATTCTTTATGATTGGGGTGATATTAAATAGCTGGGAAAGTGCTTTTATGTATAAAATTCGTAATCTGTTTAGCCGTAAAGTTGCGTAAGGATGACAAATGAATACCTTAGAACGTTATATTGGTAAAAGTATTTTAGGGACAATTTTTGCTACGCTGTTCGTGTTAGTCGGTTTGTCTGCCATTATAAAATTTGTCGAACAATTTCGCAGTATTGGGCGTGGCTCGTACGATATGCTACAAGCTATCGCTTATACCGTATTAACTATGCCGAAAGATATTGAGACGTTTTTCCCTATGGCGGCATTATTGGGTGCATTGATCGCCTTAGGCAATTTAGCCAGTCGTAGCGAGTTGGTCGTCATGCAATCGGCAGGATTTTCTCGCTTAAAAATCGGTCTTGCCGTTATGAAAACAGCCTTACCATTGGTTCTCTTAACTATGGTGATTGGAGAATGGGGGATTCCACAAACAGAACAATATGCACGTGATATGCGCGCAAGAGCGGTGTCTGGTGGCTCAATGATGTCAGTAAAAAATGGGATTTGGGCAAAAGATGGCAATGATTTTATTTATATACAACAAGTCACTGATAATGCAAATTTAAAAAATATTTATATTTATCATTTTGACGATACTCGTCAATTAAAAAGCGTTAGCCATGCTAACAATGCAAACTATACAGGAGAGGTTTGGTCTTTAAAGCAATTAAATACTTCGGAAATTTCGAAAGAAAAAATTGAAACAAAAAATTACCTTGCTCAAGAATGGAAAACCTCATTAACACCTGATAAATTAGGGATTGTGTCTGTTCGTCCAACCTCGCTTTCTATTTCAGGTCTGTCTGAATACATCGCATTTTTAAAACAAACAGGGCAAGACAGCAAAAAATTTGAGCTCACTTATTGGCGTAAATTATTCCAGCCAATTTCTGTTGGCGTCATGATGATGTTGGCACTTTCTTTTATTTTCGGTCCATTACGTAGCGTGACAGCCGGTGCAAGAATTGTCACAGGTATTTGTTTTGGTTTCTTTTTCTATGTGGTTAATGAAATTTTTGGACCACTGACCTTAGTTTATAGTGTTACGCCATTAATCGGGGCGTTACTACCAAGTTTGATGTTTTTATTAATTACATGGTGGCTATTAAGTCGCAAGCGTGATTAATCAAAAGACGTCAATTTATCACCGCACTTTATGAAATAGCATAAGCGCGGTTAAATTTGGTGAATTTTAAAGCGAACAATCACAAATCTAAAATTAATACTTGCAAGCTTTTTTAATCTTCGTATAATGCATACCAGTTCAACACACGTGATACTTACCAGTGAAGCCTGGGTGGCGAAATTGGTAGACGCAGCGGATTCAAAATCCGCCGCCCTTAAAAGCGTGTCGGTTCGAGTCCGACCCTAGGCACCACTGGTAAGTATCATGAATAAAAAGCCACTTGGAGAAGTGGCTTTTTTATTTACTTTCACCAAATAAAAATCAAGTACGCCAAAAGCAAGAACTCAGCGCTATACGGACAGTGAGATTGACCGCCTAACATTTTTCTCAGGCTTTGACTATGCCGTTCTTCCAATGACAATACAAAGTCGAGTGGGCGCAGCAATGTTATTTGCCATAGAAACCGCAATGCGAGCAGGGGAAATTTGCAATGCACACATCACCGTTGGTTTCAGTGTGCTCAAGGCATCACGGACGTAGTTGGTGTCTTCCAAATAGCAATTTGTCGCACCACGATGAAAAACATAAGCAACCCACGCACGCTCAAAAATATGCGAAAGCGGTAAAAAACGAAAGCGACACCTCATCTTCATTCACATTTACAGCAAGATCGTGAGCATTTAATTGATGAGCAAGGTTAGCATAATCCAGCATCATGCCTTTTGGTTTACCTGTTGTTCCAGACGTATAAATCAGCGTAAAAAGATCGGATAACTGTTTAGAATTAAGGCGTTTTTCAAATTACGCTTCATTTGGAACAACATTGAGAAATCTTCTCAATAACACGCATTTGGCAGATCCCTCAAATGCATATTCGCTTTCATTGCCACAATTTTCATTAATTGTGGACAGTTGTTCGCTATTTGATAGACCTGATCAAATTGCTCTTGATCACCAACAAAGAGAATTTTAATGTCAGCATCATTCACAATATATTCCGCTTGTTTTGCCGTGTTTGTCGCATAAATCGGCACCGCAACAGCCCTTGCCTGCATCGCCCCAAAATCAGCGATAGTCCAACGAGGCATATTATTTGTGAATGTATCAATTTTATCTTAAATATCAATATGTTAAGCAATTAAAGCATAAGGGAAACGGTCAATTTCTTGCTGAAAAGTTTGCCACGACATTTCCTGTCATTGAGCTTGTTCACGGAAACGTAAAGTGGTACGATTAGGCCATTTTTTTGCTTGCAGGCGAAATCTATTCACAAAATGGAAGTTGAGAGAAGCCATCTTTTTATCCTGTTTATTCAGCTTATTCAGCTTACAAATGTTCGCTAATATACTTTTTTTCACTAAGAAAAAGCTAGAGAAATGTGAATAAATGTAAGCTGAAATATAGCTTATCTGTATTCTTAAGTAATGGTAATCTGTGCTTTTTGTATCATTGACTGCCTTGCTGCATCTGCTACTTTTACCGCATCAATTGGCTGTTCTGTCAGAACGGATTGTGCATTATGGCTTAAGTAATTTAGTACTGTTAATGCTTCAATTTCGGTTGCTCGGCTTAGCCATAAAGGTACGAGTGCATTTAAGTCATTATAACGTTGGATAGCTTTACCGTTTTCGCGTAAGGATAAATCGGCTTCAAATTCATCGTACAAATTAAATTGCTGACGTTGTCCATTTGCAAGGGTGAGGGTCATTGTGGAGTTGAAGAAATTGATAACTAATGCTCCTAATTCTCCGTGAATGGATATACCCCATTCGTGTAGTCGATAAGCAGTTCCCATTTCTAAAGAAGCAAATACGCCACTATTAAATTGGAGAAGTAATTGGATAATATCGTGGTTATCAATGTTATCCAAATGCGCTCTATTGGTTGATTGAGCATAGACTGATTTTACATCACCAAGTAACCAACAAAGCAGATCAAGTTCGTGGATTTCGTTAAATAGTTTTCCACCTGTCAGGGATACGTCATTTTTCCACCAGTTTTTATTTGCTGGGCTATCAATCCAACGTTGTCGGGTTGCTCTGGCTACTGTAATTTTGCCTAATACATTTTCTTGCATAAACTGTTTGGCTTTCATTACGCCAGGTAAGGTTCGAAGTAGATGTCCTGCAAAAACCGTTTTATTTTTTTCAAGTGCAAGCTGCATTATCTCTTGGCTTTCTTGGCTATCAATAGTGAAAGGCGTTTCAATAAAGATATGAGCATTATGATTGAGAGCTGTAATTGCAGGTTGTTTATGAGCGTAATTGTAAGTCGCAATTATAACAAGGTCTGGTTGAGTGTTAATCAGTAAATCATCAATGTTTGGGTAAGCAACGGATTGATACTTTTCGGCAAGCTGATTGGCAAGATTAAAGTCAAGATCAGTAAAACCAACTAATTCACCGTTCATTTTGTGAAAGCTATATGCTAGTTGCTTGCCGAAAAATCCACAGCCAATTAGAGCGATTTTAATTCTGTTCATTGTGATATCCTTTTAATAAACATTGTCTGATTTCTTGGAAATAATAGAGGATAGCTCGTTGCATTCGTTCCAGATCTTTTGCTTCAACGGCATCAACTAATTCACGGTATTGCAATGCTAATGCAGTTGGTGAAACTCGAATTGGTGGGAGATCATTTTCAAGTTTTTCATAGATTTCCCAAAATGCATCAAGATATTGGCTGAGTAAGTGGTTTTGCAATGGTTGGTAAATCAGTAGGTGAATTTGTTTTTCTTCTGCAATAGAAAAGCACTGTTTACTTGCATTTTCTTCTAATGTTTTTACTAGAAGTTGCAAGCGTTGGCTATTTTCCTCGCTGATCTTAGGCAAAGCCATTGGGGCAAAACCATATTGTAGGATCTCTCTAATATCAAGAATATCAATTATGCTCTTGAGATTATCTTGTAAATGTAGTTGAGCATAAAATGTTAGCCCTCGGATCATCGGAGTAAGAGATGATGAGCCAACAAATGTTCCTATACCGTGGCGAATATCTAAAATATGTAGAGCCTCTAAGGATTTGATGGCCTCTCTTAGGCTAGAACGGCTAACATTAAATAGTTCAATCAGCTCATTTTCCGTTGGCATTAAATCACCCGATTTTAATTTGCGTTGGAGAATGAGCGTTTTAATTTTCTCTTGTAATTCAAGAGAAGCCGCTTTTTTTGTAAATTTTTCCATTTTTCTTTCTTTTCTGTGAAGTAGATCACGGTTTTATTTTTTAAAGTAAGACATCATATGTCTAAAAGATAAGACATATGATGTCTTATTTGAAGTTAAATTAATTTTCGATCTAAATGTATTGGTTGTAAAGCATTAATTATTAATATCTCAAGGGATAAGAAGGTGAATTTATGGCAACGTTATCACTGAAAAACATAGGCAAGCGGTATGATAATGGCTTTGAAGCGGTACAAAATTTCAATCTTGAAGTGAAAGATAGAGAATTTATCGCACTTGTTGGTCCTTCTGGTTGTGGTAAATCGACAACTTTGCGAATGATTGCAGGTTTAGATGATATTACCGAAGGCGAATTTTATATTGATGATCTGCTGGTCAATGATGTAGAAGCCAAAGATCGAGATATTGCTATGGTGTTCCAATCTTATGCGTTATATCCGCATATGACAGTCTATGACAATATGGCTTTTGCATTGAAGCTGAGAAATTTTTCCAAAGAAGAGATCGATCAGAAAGTTAAAGAAGCTGCAAAGATTTTAGGGCTTGAGCAGTTATTAGATCGTAAACCTAAAGCATTATCTGGTGGACAACGACAACGGGTGGCATTAGGTAGAACAATTGTGCGTTCTCCAAAAGTCTTTTTGATGGACGAACCGTTATCAAATCTTGACGCTAAATTGCGTGGCAATATGCGTGCAGAAATTATTCGTATCCATAAAAATCTCAATGCCACTACAATTTATGTTACCCACGATCAAACCGAAGCAATGACAATGGCGGATAGAATTGTGGTGATGAAAAGTGGTATTGTCCAGCAAATTGGCTCACCAAAAGAAATTTATAACCGTCCAAATAATCTCTTTGTCGCTGGTTTTATTGGTGCTCCGACAATGAATTTTGTCAAAGGAACTATCTCAAATCACCATTTCCATACAGCTACAAATTCTCTTTTAATTAGCGAACAATGGAATGAGCTCATTCAAGCCAAAGGTTTTGAAAATAAAGAGATTATTTTAGGTATTCGCCCTGAAAATATTTCAAATGATCCTACACTATTAGGTCAGTACTTTCATTCAAAAATTTCAGCTTCAATCAATGTAGCTGAACTACTTGGTGCTGAATATATCTTGCATACCGATATTGATGAACAAGCGTTAAAAGCTGTTGTTCATTCTCATCAAGATGTTGTGATGGGGCAAGTAATTGAACTGGCATTTGATATGAAACACGTTCATTTCTTTGATCCACATACTGAAATGTCATTATTACAGTTATAGTACTTACATATAGGAGATTACACTATGAAACTTAAAAGATTGTTTTCAGCGTTACTTCCTATCATTGCTGGCGTGTCTGTATTAGCTGGTTGTGATGATAAGAACACAGCTCAAACCAATGCTACAATGCCTAAAGAAGGGCAAGAATTGGCTGGTAATATTACATTCTGGCATTCTTTTACACAAGGTCCTCGCTTAGAAGTTATTCAGCAGGCAGCAAAAGAATTTGAACAAAAACACCCGAAAGTTAAAATCAAAATTGAAACGTTTTCGTGGAATGACTTTTATGCGAAATGGACAACAGGCTTATCTTCAGGCAATGTGCCAGATATGAGTACGGCTTTACCAAACCACGTTATTGAAATGATTAATATCGGTGCATTGCAACCGATAGGTGATCTGATTGATAGCATTGGTCGTGATAAGTTTGCTGAAGGTGCAATTAATGAAGGAACCGTTAAAGGGCAAAATTATTCTATTCCACTTTATTCTCACGCTCAAGTAATGTGGATCCGTAAAGATTTGTTAGCAGCAAATAATTTAAGAGTGCCGAAAACGTGGGACGAACTTTACCATACCGCAAAAGCATTGACGAAAGATGGGGTGTATGGACTTTCTGTTCCAATGGGTAGTCATGATTTGATGGCAACTCGCTTTTTAAATCTTTATGTGAGAAGTGCAGGGGAAAGTTTATTAACTAAAGATCTTAAAGTGAACTTAACCAGCCCTATTGCTCAAGAAGGCATTAAATATTGGGTGAAAATGTACAAAGAAACCTCACCAAAAGATGCGGTGAACTACAATGTATTACAACAAGCCACCTTATATTATCAAGGTAAAACAGCTTTTGACTTCAACTCTGGTTTCCAAATTGGTGGAGTAAAAGCTAACTCACCGCATCTTTTAGAACAAATTGATGCTTATCCGTTACCAAGAATGAAAGCAGATGATCCTGAAGTGGGGATTGAGCGTTCAAATATTCCAATGGTTGTTTGGAAAGCCTCTAAACACCCAGATATCGCTAAAGCCTTTATGAAAACACTTTACGACAAAGACAAATATATTCAATTCTTGAAGTCAGTTCCAGTTGGTATGTTGCCTGCAATTAAAGGTATCTCTGACGAAACTGCATACAAAGAAGATCCTGTGGTTCAGCAATTTAGTCACGCCGAAAAAGTCATTTCTGATGCACTTGAAAAAGGAATTGCTATTGGTTATGAACACGGGCCGAGTGTACAAGCGGGGATTTTAACTAACCAACACGTTATTGAGAAAATGTTCCAAGATATTGTTGTAAATGGAACAGATCCAATGGTTGCCGCACAAAAAGCAGAAAAAGAACTCAATGCTCTGTTTGAAGCCATTGTAGCCCAATAACTTCATCACTTCTCTAATCACTTACACCACATACTTTATGACGAAGTATTAGGGAAGTTTTGTCTGAAAAAACTGATAAGGAGCTTTCCTTATGTATTACCGTCGCAATAACTATACTAGATGGATATTCGTATTACCTGCGTTGTTGATCGTTTCGGTACTCTTTGTATATCCGTTTCTCTCAAGTATCTTTTATAGTTTTACCAATAAAAACTTGATTATGCCGACATATAGCTTTGTAGGATTAGCCAACTATAAAGCAGTGTTGTTAGATCCTCGCTTTTGGATGTCATTTGGGCATTCATTAATGTGGACAGTTTTATCACTGATAGGTCAGGTATTAGTCGGTTTCTTACTTGCATTGGCTTTAAATCGGGTAGAACGTTTTAAATGGCTTTATAAAATCCTATTAATTGTGCCTTGGGCATTCCCGACGATTGTTATCGCATTCTCTTGGCAATGGATTTTAAACGGTGTTTATGGCTATTTACCTAATATGTTGGTGCAGTTAGGGCTGATGGATATTGCCCCTAATTTTCTTGCTGATAGGACTTGGGCGTTCGTATGTCTTGTCTTTATCAACATTTGGTTTGGAGCCCCTTTGATAATGGTCAATATTCTGTCCGCATTACAGACTATTCCGTCAGACCAATATGAAGCAGCCAAAATTGATGGAGCAAATATGTGGCAAGTGTTCCGTTATATCACCCTACCGCATATTAAAGTCGTTGTTGGATTATTAGTCGTATTGCGTACCATCTGGGTATTTAATAACTTCGATATTATTTATCTTATTACAGGTGGCGGTCCTGCTGATGCAACGATGACATTACCAATCTATGCCTATGATATGGGTTGGGGAAGTAAATTATTAGGGCGTTCTTCTGCAGTGACTGTATTGCTCTTTATCTTCTTACTATCAGTTTGTTTCATCTACTTCAAAATTATTAACCGTTGGGAAAAGGAGAGTAAATAAAATGAAAAAGAAATCTTCATTATTTGGCGACATCGTTTCCCATCTTTTCTTAGCAACTTCAACCGTCATTGCTATCTTTCCTTTGGTATGGATATTCATTTCGTCCGTAAAAAGTAAAGGGGAACTCACCAGTGAGCCAACTCGGTTCTGGCCAAAGATATTCACACTAGATTACTTTGAACACGTTATTAACGATCTCAATTTCATTGTAAATATTAAAAACAGCCTATTTATCTCGCTAGTTACGACCATTATCGCTATCACCATTTCGGCAATGGCAGCATACGGTATTGTTCGTTTCTTCCCGAAATTAGGTTCAATTATGTCAAGACTATTGGTCACAACCTATATTTTCCCACCGATTTTACTTGCCATTCCATACTCTATTGCAATGGCAAAAGTAGGGCTAACCAATACAACAAGTGGTCTGATTATCGTCTATCTTTCTTTTAGCGTCCCTTATGCAGTTTGGTTGCTAGTCGGATTTTTCCAGACGGTACCGATTGAAATTGAAGAAGCCGCCAAAATTGACGGAGCAGGTAAATTCACTATTTTCTTCAAAATAGTCTTACCACTTGTTGCCCCAGGTATTGTAGCAACTGCCATTTACACCTTTATCAATGCGTGGAATGAGTTCTTATACGCCCTTATTCTCGTCAATGATACCAGCAAAATGACAGTTGCCGTGGCATTACGATCTCTAAATGGTGCAGAGATTCTAGATTGGGGCGATATGATGGCGGCTTCGGTTATTGTGGTCATTCCATCAGTATTATTCTTTTGTTTTATTCAAAATAAAATCGCAGGAGGATTATCTGAAGGCTCGGTTAAATAAAGTTTCATCGCTATCGATAAAGGTAAATTCTGTATTTTAATTAATTTAGGAGACAAAAAAATGATTAGATATGGTGTTGTTGGCGTGGGCTATTTTGGTGCAGATCTCGCACGCTTTATGAATGAATTTGATAATGCACAAATTACGGTGGTTTACGACCCAGAAAATGGAAAAACCATCGCAGAAGAATTGAAATGTGATGCAGCAAACAGTTTGGAAGAATTGGTAATGCGTGATGATGTAGATTGTGTCATTGTTGCAACGCCAAACTATTTACATAAAGAACCTGTTATTTTGGCGGCAAAACATAAAAAACACGTTTTCTGTGAAAAACCTATCGCATTAAGTTATCAAGACTGTGATGAGATGGTTAAAGCCTGCGAAGAAAATGGCGTTACTTTTATGGCTGGACACGTTATGAATTTCTTCAACGGTGTTCATCACGCTAAAGAGCTGATTAATCAAGGTGTGATAGGTAAAGTGCTATATTGTCATACTGCTCGCAATGGCTGGGAAGACGTACAACCAAGTATTTCTTGGAAAAAAATTCGTGAAAAATCGGGCGGACATTTATATCACCATATCCACGAGCTAGATTGCGTTCAATTCTTAATGGGTGGAATGCCGAAATCAGTTTATATGAATGCAGCAAACGTAGCCCACAATACCCCTGAGTTTGGTGACGAAGACGATATGTTATTTGTCAATTTGGAATTTGATGATAACCGCTTTGCTGTATTGGAATGGGGATCTGCATTCCGTTGGGGTGAACATTATGTGTTAATTCAAGGCACAAAAGGGGCAATCAAACTAGATATGTATCATTGTAAAGGTATATTACGACTTGATGGCAAAGAGAGTTATTTCTTAGTCCACGAAAGCCAAGAGGAAGACGACGACAGAACGCGTATTTATACCAGTACCGAAATGGACGGTGCAATCCAATATGGTAAACCAGGAAAACGCACCCCAATGTGGCTAAGTTCTATTATGAAAAAAGAGATGAAATATCTGAATGATATTTTGCACGGTATGCAACCAAGTGAAGAGTTTATAAAACTACTCACAGGTGAAGCCGCAAGAGCTGCAATTGCAACTGCAGACGCTTGTACGCTTTCTGTAAGGGAAAAACGTCGGGTTGAGTTATCTGAAGTTTTACATTAGTCGTTTGCCAGATAGGGGGGATTCCTCTATCTGGGTATTATTTTTATAAAACGGATACCTAAATTCATAAAATAAATGCAACACTTATAGTGAAAAAAAGCGAGAAGTAATTATCTCGTTTTGGGAGAGGCTCTATTACTGTAGGCAAAACCACCATGCTACTAAATTATTGGCTAAGCAACCAACATCTAGCGTTATCACATCCACCGTAAGGATAAATTGAACTAATTTGTGCGTAAGTAATGTGTGGTTGATTGGTTATAGCTATTTCCAAGGAGAATGCACCGCCATAAAGATCAATAAACTGTTCGGGCTTGATAGTTGTAATTTCAATGCCATTTTTAAGAAGTGAACGTAGCTCGTTGTTCATTCGCAAAACGGTTTGCTCAAAGTCTTGCTTATCAAAAATAATACGCAATGTGCCATCTAATTCTTTGTATTGTGGAACGATGGTCCAGCGATAATCCTTAATGGGAATATCCCAAATAATTTCCTTATCGGATACTTTTTGATTAAGCGGTGCATCAATAGCTGCATCATCAGGCATCCCACATTCACAAGTAATGGGGTAATAGCTTATATCCTTATTTAAATTATCTGCTAATGCCCAAAAATCGAAAACCATGCATTCATCGCCCTCACGGTTATAACCATCAAAATCAGGTAAAACCGCAATGCTTATATCAATTTCATCACTATAATCACTCACTTGAAAGTAATTTGTACCGAGCTATAGCGAAAATAATACAAAAAATGATGCCCCTTGTAACCGAAATTACAAGGGGCAGAGCATTGCGGTCAATTCTTTTCAGAAAAGCCTTATTGTAGCAACGTTTCTCATTTCGCAGTGCAACAATATGTGAACAATTCTACAAATTTGAATAAAAATTGTCAATCTTTTGATCGATTTGTGGTAAAAATAATAAGGTCTGTTATTTTCGTTAAAAAGGATATTCAAATGAAAGAGCTCAATTACATTCTCGGTTTAGATTTAGGTATCGCTTCTGTGGGTTGGGCAGTGGTTGAAATTGATCAAGATGAACTCCCGATTCGTTTAATTGATGTTGGCGTAAGAACCTTTGAACGAGCAGAAGTGCCGAAAACAGGGGATTCTCTTGCCCTTGCTCGCCGTTTGGCAAGAAGTAGCAGACGGTTGGTCAGACGTAGAGCCGTTCGTTTACTTAAAGCTAAGCGTTTATTAAAACAAGAAGGGATTTTGCAAGTAGATGATGTTAAGCCATTGCCGAATAACCCTTGGGAATTGCGTGTTAAGGGATTGAATCACTTATTAGATCGTAAAGAATGGGCGGCGGTATTATTACATTTGTTAAAACATCGTGGCTATTTATCACAACGTAAAAATGAAAGTAAAACTGACAATAAAGAACTGGGTGCATTGTTAAAAGGGGTTAGTGAAAACCGTCAATTATTGCAAGCTCAGGCATTTTCTACTCCGGCTGAAATTGCGATTAAAAAGTTCCAACAGGAAGAAGGGCATATCCGCAATCAACGTGGGGCTTACAGCCACACCTTTGATCGTAACGACTTACTGGCAGAACTTCGTTTACTATTCCAAAAACAACGTGAATTCAACAATCCTTATACATCTCAATCTCTTGAGCAAGCCATCGCAGAATTGTTAATGTGGCAAAAACCTGCATTATCCGGCGAGGCTATTTTAAAAATGTTAGGGAAATGCACCTTCGAACCCACCGAATATAAAGCCCCGAAAAACAGTTATAGTGCGGAATATTTTGTGTGGCTGACTAAGCTCAATAACTTACGCATTTTAGAAAATGGTGCAGATCGTGGGCTAACGGCGGAAGAACGCCAATTATTGATAAATCAACCTTTTGAGAAAGCAAAATTCACTTATGCTCAAGCACGGAAATTGTTGGAATTATCAGATTTAGCGATTTTTAAAGGGGTTCGTTACGGTAAAGATAATGCAGAAAGTGCAACCTTAATGGAAATGAAGGCTTGGCATGCCATTCGTAAAGCCTTAGAAAGTAATAGCTTGAAAACCGAATGGGAGGGATTAAAAACCAAACCAGAATTGTTAGATAAAATCGGTACGGCTTTTTCGATTTATAAAACCGATGAGGATATTAGCCAATATCTGAATGGCGAGTTATCACCTGCGGTATTAAATGCCCTATTAGAAAATCTTAATTTTGATAAATTTATTCAACTTTCTTTGCAAAGTTTAGCCAAAATCCTACCGCTTATGGAACATGGTTTGCGTTACGATGAGGCGTGTAAACAGGTTTATGGCGATCACTATGGTAAAAAAGAACAACTTGAGCTACGTTTCTTGCCAAAAATTCCTGTGGAAGACATTCGTAATCCTGTGGTGTTACGAACCTTATCTCAAGCCAGAAAAGTGATTAACGGTGTGGTTCGTTTATATGGTTCGCCTGCTCGTATTCATATTGAAACCGGGCGAGAAGTCGGTAAATCCTATAGCGAACGCCGAGATATTACTAAACGTCAGGAAGAAAATCGCAATGAGCGACAAAGAGCGGTTGAAAAATTTAAAGAATTTTTCCCTCATTTTGTGGGCGAGCCAAAAGCGAAAGATATTCTTAAAATGCGTCTTTATGAACAACAGCACGGCAAATGCTTATATTCAGGCAAAGAGTTAGATTTAAACCGTTTGCTTGAAAAAGGCTATGTAGAAATCGATCACGCATTGCCATTCTCTCGTACTTGGGACGACAGTTTTAATAATAAAGTGTTAGTGCTTGCCAATGAAAATCAGAACAAAGGTAATCATACGCCTTACGAGTGGTTAAATGGCAAAGAAAACTCAGAGCGTTGGAAACTCTTTCAAGCCTTAGTTAATGGTAGCCGTTTCCCTTATAGCAAAAAACAACGGATTTTAACGAAATACCTTGATGAAGAAGGGTTTAGAGAGCGTAACTTAAATGATACTCGCTATGTGGCACGTTTTCTGTGCAATTTTATTGAAGACAATATGCAATTAGTTGGGCAGGGAAAAAAACGAGTATTTGCCTCAAACGGTCAAATTACTGCCTTACTTCGCAGAAGTTGGGGAATTCAAAAAGTGCGTGAAGATAATGACCGCCATCACGCCGTTGATGCAGTAGTTGTCGCTTGTTCTACTCGTGCATTACAAAAGAAAATTACCGATTATGTGCGTTATAAAGAGATGAATGTGTTTACGGGGGAAAAAATTGATCAAGAAACAGGGGAAATTATTAAATTCCATTTCCCTGAACCTTGGAAATTCTTCCGTCAAGAAGTGGAAATTCGCGTGTTTAGTGAAACCCCAGCAGAAGATGTCGTTATCGCCTTGCCGGATCGACCGCAAGCAAATCACGAATTTATTCAACCGCTCTTTGTTTCACGCGCCCCAACACGCAAAATGACGGGGCAAGGGCATATGGAAACCATCAAATCCGCCAAACGTTTAGCCGAAGGATTAAGTGTTTCTCGAGTGCCACTCACTCAACTGAAATTAAAAGATCTGGAAAATATGGTTAATCGAGAACGTGAAAAAGCACTTTATGAGGCTTTAAAAGCACGTTTAGAAAAATTTAATAATGATCCGGCAAAAGCCTTCGCTGAACCCTTTTATAAAAAAGGTGGGCAACAAGTGAAAGCAGTGCGTGTAGAACAGGTTCAAAAATCCGGTGTGTTAGTTCGCCAAAATAATGGCGTTGCCGATAATGCCTCAATGGTGCGAGTAGATGTCTTTATTAAAGGCGGAAAATATTTCCTTGTTCCGATTTACACTTGGCAAGTAGCAAAAGGAATTTTGCCGAATAGGGCTGTGGTTGCATATACACCAGAAGATAAATGGGAGGAAATGGATGAAAATGCAATCTTCCAGTTTGCACTTTATCCAAATGATTTAATAAAGGTGGTAACTAAAAAAGCTCAATTTTTTGGTTACTACAACGGATTTAATAGGTTGACTGGTGCGATTAATATAAAAGAACACGATTTAGATAATTCCAAAGCACCTAACGGTATTTATTTGGGAATAGGTGTGAAGTTAGCATTATCTATTGAAAAATACCAAGTCGATGAACTCGGTAAAAATATCCGACCTTGTCGTCCAATGAAAAAACGTCCACCTGTTCGTTAATTTTAAATCCCTGTTTTTAATGAAAGCAGGGATTTTTTCAATTCAAGGAGATGCTATGAGCTGGCGAAGTATTTTAATCAGTAATGGGGGAAAATTATCCTTAAAACGTAAACAGATGTTAATCCAACAAGAAGAGCAGGAATTTACCGTTCCCCTTGAAGATATTGCTATTGTCGTGGTGGAAAGTCGGGAAACGGTAATCACAATTCCGCTACTTTCAGCCTTTGCTCAACAAGGTATCACACTATTGAGTTGTGATGAGCAATTTTTACCTTGTGGGCAATGGCTACCGTTCGCTCAATATCATCGCCAATTAAAAACACTTAAATTACAACTTGAAGCAAGCCAACCACAGAAAAAGCAACTTTGGCAAAAGATTGTGCAACAAAAAATCCGCAACCAAGCCTTTGTGCTTACCCAATCCCATCACCCTAAAGAGGCGAAAAGATTGTATGCAATGGCGACACAAGTGAAATCGGGCGATAAAGAAAATATAGAGGCACAAGCAGCACAACTCTATTTTCAAACGGCATTTGGGAAGGATTTTCGCCGTTGGCAAGAAAATCACATTAATGCACATCTGAACTATGCTTACACGATATTACGATCCGCAGTGGCAAGAGCATTAGTACAATATGGTTGGCTACCAGCGTTAGGATTGTTTCATCATAATGAACAAAATCCCTTTAATCTCGCGGATGATTTTATTGAACCATTTCGCCCTTTGGTCGATTTAATGGTGTGGCAACTGTGGCAAGAAAATAAGCTTGATAACGGCTTAACCCCAGCAACTAAACAACAGCTTATTCGCTTATTGCACTATCAAATGAGCATTAATCAACAGACTTTTAGCGTATTGGCTACCATAGATCGAGCTGTTGCATCCTTTCAAAATGCGTTAATGAGTAAAAATGCGGAGTTGTTAAAACTTCCCGAAATCTTACCGCTTGAGGAACATCGTTATGAGTGAGGCAAAATTTATGCGAATGATCGTCTTTTTTGACTTACCTGTCACCACGGCGGCGAAACGCAAAGTCGCCAATCAGTTTCGCCAATTTTTATTAAAAGATGGCTATCAAATGTTACAGCTTTCAGTGTATGCCCGCATTGTTCGAGGACGAGATGCGTTAGATAAGCACCATAAAAGGCTTTGTGAACATCTGCCTGAAGAAGGCTCAATTCGTTGTTTAGAAGTTACCGAAAAACAGTTTGCCAGTATGCAGATTTTGTTAGGTGAGTTGAAAGTTCAAGAGAAAAAAGTGAATGCAAACCAAATGCTACTTTTTTAATAAAAAAACACTGAAATACTAAAAATCACGCAACAGTTCAAGTGCTGTTTTTTTAATCAAAAAGACTGTTTGATTGCTTATTTTGCAGACAGTATTTTTTCTAAATTTACGGCAAAAAATCATTTTTGCACAAATTATGAATAATTTTCACCGCACTTTTTCTAAAAAAATTTCATCAAATAGCTAGCGTACAGAGAATATTTTATTGATTTTTTTACAAACAAAAATGCACTAAAGCCTTATTGAATAAGGCCTTGGTGCATCGGGATTGTAGCACTGCGAAATGAGAAAGGGAGCTACAACAAACGCCGTAAAGATTTGCTAGGCGAACATATTGTAGCACTGCGAAATGAGAAAGGGAGCTACAACGGTTCAATGAATGGTAACGTTAAAACGCCGATTGTAGCACTGCGAAATGAGAAAGGGAGCTACAACATACGAGCTTTTAAACAAACAACGCCTTATATTGTAGCACTGCGAAATGAGAAAGGGAGCTACAACAACGAGCTTTAATGAATTCAAGGAAAGTATATTGTAGCACTGCGAAATGAGAAAGGGAGCTACAACCGAAAAGTAGGTAATAGAATTTCCTTATTTATTGTAGCACTGCGAAATGAGAAAGGGAGCTACAACTCGAAATTCCCGACTAATTGAAATAACTTTATTGTAGCACTGCGAAATGAGAAAGGGAGCTACAACGTGTATAGTAGGCGATCCAAAGGCGCGTAAATTGTAGCACTGCGAAATGAGAAAGGGAGCTACAACTAATATCTGGATGCATTCGCGCGCGCGCTTATTGTAGCACTGCGAAATGAGAAAGGGAGCTACAACTCATCAACCGCTATCCCCGAGATGGCACTTATTGTAGCACTGCGAAATGAGAAAGGGAGCTACAACAGCGGAAGAATAGACAAATTAAAGCCGATCATTGTAGCACTGCGAAATGAGAAAGGGAGCTACAACTTTCTATCAATGCGGTTGCAATGGTAACAAATTGTAGCACTGCGAAATGAGAAAGGGAGCTACAACTATTCCAAAACCGACCCCCCTTTTGGCTAGATTGTAGCACTGCGAAATGAGAAAGGGAGCTACAACGTGTATAGTAGGCGATCCAAAGGCGCGTAAATTGTAGCACTGCGAAATGAGAAAGGGAGCTACAACGTGCTTGGTGTGGTATATGTTGCGCTGTTGATTGTAGCACTGCGAAATGAGAAAGGGAGCTACAACGCAAAAGTATTCGCCCAACCGACTAAAACTATTGTAGCACTGCGAAATGAGAAAGGGAGCTATAACAAAATTAAATGCAGAGTAAACACCCTTTTCTCAATTATTGGCATTATCATTAAAAATGACCGCACTTTATGCTCTTTTCGAGAGATTATTTCCCTAAATTATCAAAAAATTTCTTCACTCCATCAAAGAAACTCGATGATTTTGGACGTTGTTTTTCTTGTCCTTCAAGGCTAGTTTCTAGCTTGCGTAGTAGTTCTTTTTGTTCTTCATTGAGTGAAACCGGTGTTTCAATAATGATTTTACAAATTAAATCACCGGCATAGCCCGAACGCATTGCGGTAATCCCTTTACCACGCATACGGAACATTTTACCTGTTTGTGTGCCTTCAGGAATTTTGAGTTTGGCACGACCATCAAGGGTAGGGACTTCAATTTCACCACCTAATGCCGCCATCGTGAAGCTAACTGGGACTTCGCAATATAAATTGCTGCCGTCACGTTCAAAAATATGGTGTTCACGAACGTGAATAACCACATATAAATCTCCGGCAGGTGCGCCATTTTCACCGGCGGCTCCTTTTCCGGCTAAACGTAATTGGTTACCTGTATCCACGCCAGCGGGGATTTTAACAGAAAGGCTTTCGTTTTTATGAACGCGTCCGTCACCGTGACATTTTTTACAAGGTTTTTCAATTTTTTTGCCTGTGCCATGACAAGTTGGACACATTTGCTCCGTCATAAAGAAGCCTTGCTGACGGCGTACGCGGCCATGACCATGACAGGTTGGACAGGTTTCGACTTTTGAGCCTTTTTCTGCACCAGTACCATTACATTCATCACAATGAGCAAGGGTCGCAATTTGAATATCTTTGGTGACGCCACGAACCGCTTCTTCTAACGTGATTTCGATGTCATAGCGTAAATCTTCACCGCGGACAACACGTTGACGGCTAGAGCCACCGCCGAACATTTCGCTGAAAATATCTTCAAATCCACCGAAACCGCCAAAGCCACCAAATCCGCCACCGGCACCGCCAAAACCGCCTTGTTCAAAGGCTGCATGACCATATTGATCGTAAGCGGCTTTTTTCTCTTTGTCGCTTAAGATTTCATAGGCTTCGTTGATTTCTTTGAATTTTTCTTCGCTTTCTTTATCCCCTTTGGTTCTGTCGGGGTGATATTTCATTGCTAGGCGTTTATAGGCACGTTTGATTTCTTTTTCATCCGCCCCTTTTTGAATACCTAGAACTTCGTAGTAATCTCTTTTTGCCATTAAATTATTCTCTTAGATATACACCAAAAGGGCGTATTGCTACGCCCTTGGGTTCAGTGTTCAGATAAAGATTATTTATCTTTCACTTCTTCAAATTCAGCATCAACCACATCATCGTTGCCTTTGCCACCTTGCGGTTGAGCAGTCGCATCCGCTTGTGCTTGCGCTTGACCGGCTTGGATAAGTTTTTCAGACACTTGGATTAATGCTTGTACTTTTGCATCAATCGCCGCTTTGTCTTCACCTTTCGCCGCTTCTTCAAGTTCACTAACCGCTTTTTCGATTGGTGCTTTGTCGTCAGCAGATAATTTATCACCCACTTCGCTTAATTGTTTACGAGTAGAGTGAACCAAATGATCCGCTTGGTTACGTGCTTGCACTAACTCTTCAAATTTACGGTCTGCTTCTGCATTTGCTTCTGCATCACGAACCATTTGTTGAATTTCTTCATCGCTTAAGCCAGAAGAAGCTTTGATGGTAATTTGTTGTTCTTTACCTGTGCCTTTATCTTTCGCTGAAACGTGGATAATACCATCTGCGTCAATATCGAAAGTCACTTCAATTTGTGGCATGCCGCGTGGTGCCGGATTAATACCTTCTAAGTTAAATTGGCCTAAAGATTTATTTGCACTCGCTTGTTTACGTTCACCTTGAAGTACGTGAATAGTTACCGCACTTTGGTTATCTTCCGCTGTTGAGAACACTTGCGATTTTTTCGTTGGAATAGTCGTGTTTTTCTCAATTAAAGTGGTCATCACGCCACCCATGGTTTCGATACCTAATGATAATGGTGTCACGTCTAATAATAACACGTCAGTTACGTTGCCTGATAACACACCACCTTGTACCGCCGCACCTACAGCAACCGCTTCGTCAGGGTTCACGTCTTTACGTGGCTCTTTGCCAAAGAATTCAGCCACTTTTTGTTGAACTAATGGCATACGGGTTTGACCACCCACCAAGATCACATCATCAATTTGACCTACGCTTAAGCCAGCGTCATTTAACGCTACTTTCACAGGTTCCATTGAACGTGCGACTAAATCTTCAACTAACGCTTCTAATTTCGCGCGAGTTAATTTGATGTTCAAATGTTTAGGGCCTGTTGCGTCTGCAGTGATGTATGGTAAGTTCACATCTGTTTGTTGTGCAGAAGAAAGTTCAATTTTCGCTTTTTCGCCTGCTTCTTTTAAACGTTGCATTGCAAGTGGGTCATTACGTAAATCTACGCCTTGCTCTTTTTTGAACTCATCAACTAAGTAGTTAATGACGCGGTTATCAAAGTCTTCACCCCCTAAGTGTGTATCACCGTTAGTTGCTAATACTTCGAAAGTTTTTTCACCACCTACTTCATCAATCTCAATGATTGACAAGTCAAATGTACCACCACCTAAGTCGTAAACCGCAATAGTTTGGTTGCCTTTACCTTTGTCTAAACCATAAGCCAACGCCGCGGCTGTTGGTTCGTTGATAATACGTTTAACATCAAGACCAGCGATACGGCCCGCATCTTTCGTCGCTTGACGTTGTGCATCGTTAAAGTATGCCGGAACAGTAATTACTGCTTCAGTAACCGGTTCGCCCAAGAAATCTTCTGCGGTTTTTTTCATTTTTTTCAATACTTCAGCAGAGATTTGTGGCGGAGCTAATTTATCGCCTTTTACATCTACCCAAGCATCGCCGTTGTCAGCTTTCACAATGCTGAATGGCATAATGTTCACATCACGTTGTACTTCGCTGTCTTCAAAACGACGACCGATTAAACGTTTGATTGCAAATAATGTATTTTTCGGGTTTGTTACCGCTTGGCGTTTCGCAGGTTGACCAACTAATGTCTCGTTATCGTTTGTATAAGCGATAATTGACGGAGTAGTACGATCACCTTCAGCGTTTTCAATTACGCGCGGTTTGTCACCGTCCATTACAGCAACACAAGAGTTTGTTGTACCTAAGTCAATACCAATAATTTTACCCATAATATGTTTTCTCCTAGTTAGAAATCTGTTTTACTTTTGACGAGATTGTTATCGTCTCGTCTTACGTGATTATAAAATGTGGATTGCAATTTCTTTTTCAAGGGCCTTTTTAAAAAAATTTTTGAAATTTTCAAAAAAGCACATTGCAACATCATTGTGAAACAGAAAATGGGGGAGTAAAAACAAATTTCAAGGGGGCAAACGGTGTGTCGGAAGTCAGGCTAAATTCCCGTTTGCAATTACGGCAACGTCGTACCAAGTTACGTTATCCACATTAGATACACTAGGATTAAATTTTTTCCCTACATTGGAATGTTGCTCTATGGTTGAAGATAAATCACTATGCTTTGTTATTTTATCCCCTATACCTACTTTAAAAACTTCATATTTGAGCTTTTGTTACATCGTTATGAGGAGCAAAAATAATCGATATGGGCAGTGTTGAAGAAGTCATATATGGCAGTATAGAGCCTGTCGAAACGTTAGTTGATAGTTCGACAGACTCACCAACTAGCATTACCAACGGTATTCTGGTTTTAATAAATCACGAATGCTATCCCAAGAAAGAGAAAGCTGAATTTCTCCTGCAGCGTAAGGGCCAATTAGATAAGGTGGATACACAAAGGTTATGCCATCGCTGTGGAAATAGAAATTCTTAGTGATTTCAAAGTCTGCTTTTTTTACAAAAAAGGCATTTTCATCGGTGTTATCATTCACTTCCGCATTATAAGCAGCATATTCTTGCCATAATAACTCATTGAGTTTACTTAAATTCTCATGACCAAATGCCATTTCTAAGCTAATATTTTCTTTTTTAGTCATATCGATGTTGATATAGTTTCGCCAGCTTAAAGGATGTGCGCCACCGCCATCCGTATACAGATCTTGTGTAAATGTTAAGATATTTTGACGCTGTCCAACATAACGAAGGGTTTCACGAAAGACATTCGTTCGGGTTTCAAAGGCTTGTGAGGATTTTCGAGCTTCGTCATATAAATAAGCCAAACGCGCTTGCAAGCGAGCCTTAGGGTCTTGAATTTGCTTAATTTCTTGTTCTTTAGTTTTATCATCAAGACTAAAATCACTATCAAGCATTTGATTATAAAGCAAATCATTAAGCCAAGGTTCGTTAGTTTCTACCGCAGTGATCTGCATAGATGACACGCTTTCTGTTATATATTCATCTTCTTTGTTGGGATTTTGAAATTCTTCGGTTTTGTCAAATAGCGTCACGGCTTTGGCAAAAATCACCGGAATTTCTGACCGCACTTTTGCCAGTTCATCTTGAGTGTTTTTTAATTCCGTTTGTAATTGTGAAATCTTTTGTTCTGCTTGTTGCCATTTAGCCTGATTTTCTTTGTCATCACAAGCTGTAAGCAAAACAATAGAGGAAATTAGTATCGCGAGTAGGGATTTTTTCATAATTGAGCTCCAAAAAAAATCCCTTGAGCCGTCACTCAAGGGGATTGATTACATTTTTTCAACCGTTTTAATACCAAGCAAATCTAAACCTTGTTTTAAGGTTTTTGCGGTTAAATAGGCTAATTTTAAACGGCTATTTTTGATATTTTCTTCCGCATTCAATATTGGGCAGGCTTCATAGAAACCAGAGAATGCACCTGCAAGTTCATAGAGATATTGGCACAGAATATGTGGCATCCCTTCTTTTGCTACACCGTTTAATGCCTCTTCAAATTGTAATAATTTGATTGCAAGAGCACGTTCTTTGTCTTCAGCCAAAAGAATATCGCCTGTTAATTGATCCGCATTAATGCCGGCGCGAGCGAAGATTGAACGAATACGTGTGTAAGCGTATTGCATATAAGGTGCAGTGTTACCTTCAAAGGTTAACATATTATCCCAATCGAACACGTAATCTGTGGTGCGGTTTTTACTTAAATCAGAATATTTTACTGAACCAATTGCTACGGCTTCTACCACAGCTGATTTTTCATCCGCGCTGAGTTCAGTGCTACGTTCAGCAATTAATTTGTCCGCACGCTCTACCGCTTCATCTAAGAGATCTTTTAATTTTACCGTGCCGCCAGAACGCGTTTTAAACGGTTTGCCATCTTTACCTAACATCATACCAAAGAATGGATGTTCAAGAGAGAAACTATCTGGTACATAGCCTGCTTTACGCGTAATCAACCAGGCTTGTTGCATATGCTGTGATTGACGGCTATCAGAAAAAACGAGCACGCGATCCGCTTTTAATGTTTCATAACGGTATTTTGCCGCAGCAATATCTGTGGTGGTATAAAGGAAACCACCATCTTTTTTCTGAACGATTACGCCCATTGGATCACCGTCTTTATTTTTAAATTCATCCAAGAACACAACGAGTGCGCCGTCATCTTCAACGGCTAATTCTTTGGCTTTTAAATCAGCAACGATTTCAGGCAACATAGGATTGTACAAACTTTCACCCATCACATCGTTTTCAGTGAGGGTGACATTTAAACGGTTATAGTTTTCTTGGTTATGGTGCATAGTAATATCCACCAACTTTTTCCACATCGTACGGCAATATTCATCGCCACTTTGTAGTCTCACCACATAATTACGGGCTTTTTCCGCAAAAATTTCATCTGAATCATAATGTTCTTTTGCTGCACGATAGAATGCTTCCAAATCGCTTAATTCCATTGCAGTGGCATTTTCATTTTCCATTTTTTCCAAATAAGCAATGAGCATGCCAAATTGCGTACCCCAATCCCCCACGTGATTAGCACGGATAACTTTGTTACCCAAAAATTCCAACGTGCGAACAACCGCATCACCAATAATGGTTGAACGTAAATGTCCTACATGCATTTCTTTCGCTACATTTGGGGAGGAATAATCGACCACAATAGTTTGTGGTTTTTCAGTTTTAATGCCTAAATTGACCGCACTTAATTGCTGATTTGCATTTTGTGCCAACCAATTTTTGTCTAAGAAAATATTAATAAAGCCGGGACCGGCAATTTCTAATTTTTCCGCTACGCCATGCAAATCCACTTTATCTAGCACTTTCTGCGCGAATTCACGAGGGTTTAAGCCTAATTTTTTCGCCGCGCCCATAATGCCGTTAGCTTGATAATCACCAAATTGTGGTTTACCTGATTGACGAACAGCAGCTTCGACACCTTGCTCTGCGCCTGCTGCTACCATTGCCTGTTGAATTTTATCTGATAAAAGTTGTTGAATATTCACGTTTTACCTATTTATAAATTGAGAAGAAAAATATGCTGTATGATACCGAAGTATGCCTGATTGGAAAAGGTTTTTTATTATCACAAGGTAATGCTGTCATTATGCTTCACGACATTCCAACCAACGCGTGCGTTTCCCTTGGTGATTTTTGTAATACACAGAACTATTTTGACGAGCAATCAAATCAATATAACTGCCCTGAATGGGATTATATGAGCGGTAAACCACCTCAAATCGACTACCACGAGCATTAAGAGTGCGATTTTCAATATGATCAAAAGGTTCCGCCTTACCACCATCAAGCTGGAAATAAATGCCAAAATTTTCTTTCATTCGGCTTTCTCGAGATAATGGAAAATAAGCGTATAACAACGAATTTGAACCTGTTTCGAAATTTCGACAGCGATAATAATAGCGTTTATAGTGAGCAGGGTTAGATAATTCCACCAGACTAATATTTTCTTTTAAATAACCTTTTTTTATTGTTTTGACGCTTTTCGCTTTATGCGTACAAGCAAAAAGTAGGGTAATTGTTAATGTCATTAAAATGAATTTAAATTTATTCATCGTCTAATCTCAATAAGTCTAGCTAAAATTTTGTTGCGCTATAATAGCGGAAAATTTTGAGTGTGCAAGCGAGAGAGTTTATTGTGAACTAAGTTTTTGACTGGCTTTTCAACAAGCGGTCGAAATCGCTTTCAAAATTGCAATTAAGTTAATTTGTAGAAGTTATCCGGAAATTCCAGATAACTGAATCGCCCACGGCTCACACCGTGGGTTACGCATGATGTTGCTCCGCTGGAACAAGTTAGGTTTTCGTGCCGGCGGCACGATACTATGCTTAATTTAGGGAGGAAGCCCTAGAAGCATTTTCCATATTTTGCCATTTATCGAAATCGATATTTCCCTTTGCCTTGCCCACATCTATTCGTGAAAAAATACGATTAGCTAAAATTTGAGAAAGTGCGGCGATATGTTTCTGGGTTTTCTCTGAATGTCTTGTTTTTTCGTCAGGACTTTGCTCAATGTCTTGTTTTTTGTGTTCAATGTCCTGTTTTTGTTTTTCAATGTCCTGTTTTTCAACAAGCGGTTGAAACTACTTTTAAAATGACAATTAAGTTAATTTGTAGAAGTTATCCGGAAATTCCGGATAACTAAATTGCCCACGGCTTACGCCGTGGGTTACGCATAATGTTGCTCCGCTGGAGCAAGTTAGGTTTTCGTGCCAGCGGCACGATACTATGCTTAACCTAGGGCGTAAGCCCTAGGGGCATTATAGGGCATCAATAGAACTCCAATTAAATAACCATTCTCCATTTGGCTGTTTTATAGCCGTATATCTCCCATTAAAGGTTTCTTGGCTTTGTGGAGAAACAAACAATACTCTAAAACTAAAAGCATTGTTGGCTTTTTTCTTAATACTATCAATTCGTTGAACATTGACACAGCCTGATTTATGGTATTGCATTTGTCTTACTGGCGATAATGGATAAGGCATTCCTACGCTGCTTTCGTCTTGATAAGCTCGTAGCTGATCATCTTTTTCACAGGCAATGAGTGGTAAAACTTTATTTAAGGTTGGCGATGCGTCAAGGAATAATGATTTCACATTATTTGCTGGAGTAGCCTTATTTAAGGCAGTTGATGTCGTTTCTTTAGTTTGGTTATCAATAAATTGACCTGATAAGGTTTCATTAACTGAACGTAAAACATTTGTTGCTTGTGTCCCCACATCTGTTATTGCTTGACAAGCGGATAAGCCCAAACACACTAAAGCGGTAAGCGGTAAGCGGTAAGCGGTAAGCGGTAAGCGGTAAGCGGTAAGCGGTAAGCGGTAAGCCATATTATACTCCTATTTTTTGTTTATATATTGTTCTAAATTATAAGAAAATTTTTTCTAAAAGAAAATTAAGAAATGGTGGGAATGATAAATCCCACCAATCTATTTTACTTCTTTACTTCATCGCCACTCCCAACCACTTCACCATCTCTTTCTCATTCCACCCCTTGCGTTTCGCATAATCCACCGCTTGATCTTCATCAATACGTCCAAGGGTGAAATAATTACTCGCAGGGTGGGTGAAGTACCAGCCACAGACGCTTGCCGCAGGCCACATTGCGTAGCTTTCGGTGAGTTTCATTCCGATGCGTTGTTCCACTTCCAGTAAATCCCAGATGATCTGTTTTTCCGTGTGTTCTGGGCAGCTTGGGTAGCCGGGGGCAGGGCGGATGCCGATGTATTCTTCACGGATTAGGCGGTCGTTGTCCAAGCTTTCATCGGTGTAGCCCCAAACTTTGGTGCGGAGTTCAAAGTGCAGGTATTCCGCCATTGCTTCGGCTAAACGGTCGCCGACCGCTTGGAGCAAGATGGCGTTGTAGTCGTCCCCTGCGGCTTTGTAGCCTTCCACTAAATCGTGTTCTTCAATCCCTGCACAGACGGCGAACATACCTAACCAGTCTTGTTTGCCGCTGGCTTTGCTTGCGATAAAGTCGCTCAAGCAAAGGTTGTACGGGCTTTTGCTGTTTTTGCCACGTTCGCTTTGTTGGCGGAGGTTATAGACTTTGCCTGCCACTAAAGTGCGGTCGGCATTTTGATAGATTTCAATATCATCGCCCACGCTGTTGGCTGGGAAAATCCCCATAATGCCGCTTGGGTTGAGCTTGTGATTTTGCTCTAATTCGTCCAACACTTTTTGTGCATCGTTCCACACTCGGTGGGCTTCTTCACCGCCTTCAGGGTAGTCGAAGGCGTCAGGATAACCGCCCATTAAGCCCCATAAACGGAAGAATGGCGACCAGTCGATAAATTTCCGCAAGGTCGCAATCGGCACGTTTTTATATTCCATAATGCCTGTTTGTTTCGGTGTTGGCACTTGATAATCCGCCCATTCGCCACTGAACGCATCAAAGGCATTTTTGCGAGCCTCTTCAATCGGCAACTGCTTGCGTGGGGCTTTTTTGTTGGCAAAAGCGTCTTGAATTTGCTCGTACTCTTTCTTCATTCGTTCCCACAGTTCCGCTTTGGTATCTGGGTTCATCAATGCCGCACAAACCGTTACCGCACGAGAGGCGTTGGTGGTGTAAATCACTTCGTGCTTATATTTCGGATAAAGTTTAATCGCTGTATGCTCTTTGGAGGTGGTTGCTCCGCCGATAATCACAGGAATATTCAAATTCAAGCGGTTCATTTCGCCTAAGAAATATTCCATTTCGTCAAGGGACGGCGTGATCAAACCGCTTAAGCCGATGATGTCCGCTTTTTCGTCAATCGCCGTTTGAATGATCTTATCCGCAGGCACCATTACGCCTAAGTCGATCACTTCAAAGTTATTACATTGCAACACCACGCTCACGATATTTTTACCGATGTCGTGAACATCGCCTTTTACAGTGGCAATCACCACTTTACCGCTTGATGAACCTTTCTGTTTGGTGGCATTGATAAACGGTTCTAAATAAGCAACCGACTGTTTCATCACACGAGCGGATTTCACCACTTGCGGTAGGAACATTTTACCATCACCGAACAAATCGCCCACCACGTCCATACCGTCCATTAGCGGCCCTTCGATCACTTCGAGCGGTGTCGGGAATTTTTGGCGCGCTTCTTCGGTATCTTCGATAATATAGTTGGTGATCCCTTTCACAAGGGCGTGTTTCAACCGCTCTTCTACAGCCCAAGTACGCCATTCGGCAACGCCACTGTCTTCATTGCTACTAGCGGTCACATTTCGGTATTTTTCTGCAATATCTAACAGGCGATCGGTCGCATCAGGACGGCGATTTAACACCGCATCTTCAATCACATCACGCAATTCCGGATCAAGATCGTCATAAATCGCCAGTTGCCCCGCATTCACGATCCCCATATCCATTCCTTGCTTGATAGCGTGGTAAAGGAACACGGCGTGAATGGCTTCACGCATCACATTGTTACCACGGAACGAGAAGGACACATTCGACACACCGCCCGAAATTTTGGCGTGCGGTAGGCTACGTTTAATGCGACCTGTGGCGTTGATAAAGTCCACGCCGTAGTTATTGTGTTCTTCAATCCCCGTACCGATGGCAAAAATGTTCGGGTCAAAAATAATATCTTCAGGCGGAAAGCCCACTTGGTTCACGAGAATATCGTAAGCTCGGGTACAGATTTCTACCTTGCGTTCTTCGGTGTCCGCTTGCCCCACTTCGTCAAACGCCATCACGACCACCGCCGCACCATAACGGCGAACCAGTTTCGCTTGGTGGATAAATTTTTCTTCGCCTTCTTTGAGGGAAATGGAGTTTACAATTCCCTTACCTTGCACCGATTGCAAACCAGCTTCAATCACTTCCCATTTGGACGAGTCAATCATCACAGGCACTTTCGCCGCATCAGGTTCTGTCGCCATAATGTTAAGGAAACGGGTCATACATTTTTGCGAGTCGAGCAAGGCTTCGTCCATATTCACGTCAATCACTTGCGCACCGTTTTCCACCTGATCGATAGCAATCTCAATGGCTTCGCTAAATTTTTCTTCTTTAATCAAACGCTTAAACTTCGCCGAACCTGTTACGTTATTGCGTTCGCCCACGTTCACAAACAGGCTTTCATCATCAATGTTTAACGGCTCAAGCCCCGACAAACGCATTGCGGTTTTGATTTCAGGTAAAGCACGAGGTTTAATCCCTGCCACCACATCGGCAAAAGCTTTGATATGTTCAGGTGTGGTACCGCAACAGCCACCCACGATATTTAAGAAACCGCTTTCCGCCCACTCTTTGATGTGAGCCGCCATTTCTTCTGCCCCCAAATCGTAGCCGCCAAAGGCATTTGGCAAGCCGGCATTCGGGTGAACGGACACATAGGTTTCACAGATTTTCGACATCACTTCCACATAAGGACGCAACTCTTTCGGCCCTAAGGCACAGTTCAAACCAAAGCTGAGCGGTTTCGCGTGGCGGAGCGAGTTGTAAAAGGCTTCGGTGGTTTGCCCCGAAAGGGTACGCCCGGAGGCATCGGTAATCGTCCCCGAAATCATAATCGGCAATTCCACGCCCAGTTCTTCAAACACTTGGTCAATGGCAAAGGCAGCGGCTTTGGCGTTCAAGGTATCGAAGATGGTTTCGATCATAATGATGTCCGAACCGCCTTCAATTAAGCCACGGGTTGCTTCCGCATAGGCATCGACTAATTCCATAAAGGTAATGTTACGGAAACCGGGATCGTTCACATTTGGCGAAATCGAGGCGGTGCGGTTAGTTGGGCCGAGAATACCTGCCACAAAACGCGGTTTTTCAGGCGTGCTGTATTTATCCGCCGCAATGCGAGCCAGTTTTGCCCCTGCAAAATTCAGCTCATAAGCCACCGCTTGTAAGTCGTAATCCGCCTGTGCAATGGTGGTGGAACTGAACGTATTGGTTTCAATAATATCCGCCCCAGCTTCAAGGTATTTCTCGTGAATAGAGGAAATCACTAAAGGTTGCGTTAGGGTAAGCAGATCGTTATTACCACGCAGATCCACGCTAGAATTTTTAAAACGCTCACCACGGAAATCCGCTTCGGTCAGTTTAAATTGTTGGATCATCGTCCCCATCGCACCGTCTAAAATCAAGATACGTTGTGCAAGGGCAGTTTTTAATTGTTCAATTCGGTTGTGTTGCATAGGGTTTCCAATACATAAAAACAAGATTAATAAACGAGATAATAGGGAGCAGGGGCAAAAGTGTCAAATGTTGTTTGGCGATATATCTTGTTTTTTCTTTAAAAGTTTTTAGAGGTTAAAATTTGATTGCATTTTGTTTTTTTTTTTGTACAATCAAAATGGCTTGTTTAACGCACTATTTTATAAGGATCATTACAAATGAAAAAAGTATTATTAATTGCTATTACCGTTGTTGGTTTAGTTGGTTGTTCAGGTACTTTAAACATAAGCAATCAACTTCATAGTTACCAATCTCAGAATTATACAAAGGTCGATTCTTCTATTCTTCTTGGTGATTTTACATATGAACCAGCACAACAAGGTCGTCTAAAAGAAAGTCAGCTAGAAAATACTGCTGTAGGAACAATTTATCTTGATAGAAGTGTAGCTGAAATTGTGAAGCAAATTACAGCAAAAGAATTGCAACTTACTGGTATTAATATCGGTACGGGAAATTTAAAGCTTTTAGGCAATGTGAAACAATTTAAGATGGATGATTTAGGTTATAGTGTAGATTTTATTTACACGATTAATTATAAATTAATGAAAAATAATTCAGTTCTATGGGACAGAGATTATTCTCCTAAAAGGGTGACAGTATCAAAATTTGAATCACATCCGCAAATGATGATTACAAATCAAATATACAGAATGATTGGTGCAGGATATGATAAGTTTATTAATGATACTGGAGTGAAACAACTTTTAGAAACAAATAAATAAGCTTTCTTATTGGCGGTTACTTCCTTGTAAAATTTATTAAAAGTGACCGCTTGCACTTTATTATTTAAATTTCTCTGTGAATATCACCGCTTTTTTTTCCCTTCCTGTAATTTTTAGGTAAAATACGCCAATTATTTTTTATCAATAACAATACAATATAGGACATTTACTACCCTTACAAAAAAGCAGACCTGTAGTTAGCCATTACGTACTGCAGTAATAAGATTATAAGTACCTAAAGACAAGATTTTTTATCTCCAGAAGCATTGATGAAAGAGATGTGCTCAAAATAAAAATGAATTTCGTAACACAAAGTGCGGTAATTTTGACCGCACTTCTTTATTCTAGGTTTTTTAGCCTTTCAACCGCTCAAACCCCGCTTCAAGATCCGCGATTAATTCATCGGTATCTTCAAAACCAATATGCACACGGATTAAGGTTCCTGTTAAAGTGCGGTCAATATTCGGGCGAATTCGTTTAAGTTCTTCGGGTTGAGTGTACAAAATCAAACTTTCATAACCGCCCCAAGAATATGCCATGGTGAAAAGTTCAAAATGATCCATAAAGGCAGAAAGTTTGTCGTGGCTAAGTTTTTCGTTTAACTCAAATGAGAATAATCCGGCGGAACCGGTAAAATCACGGGCAAAAAACTCATGCCCCGGGCAACTTGGTAGGGCAGGGTGGTAAACTGCTTTCACTTCAGGGCGTTGTACGAGCCATTTCGCTACTTTAATACTACTTTCTGTATGTTGTTTAAAACGTACTGTTAAGGAACGAATACCGCGCGCGGTGGTGTAAGCGGTGTCGGCATCTACCATTTGTCCCATTAAATAAGAATTTTCGCGCAGTTGATCCCAACAACGGGCGTTAGAAACCGCAGTACCAATCATCGCATCGGAATGTCCTACCAAGTATTTTGTGCCGGCTTGAATAGAAATATCCACGCCGTAATCTAAGGCTTTAAATAAAATACCGCCCGCCCAAGTGTTGTCGATTATAATGACGATTTCAGGGTTTACTTCACGCGCAGCTTTGACCATAGCCGGGACATCTTGTACTTCCATGGTTAATGAGCTTGGGCTTTCTAAGAATAATACTTTGGTATTGGGTTGAATGAGATCTTTTATTTGTGCGCCAATTAATGGATCGTAATAGGTTGTGGTAATTCCCATTTTACTTAAGATTGTATTACAAAAATCTTGAGTCGGTTCATAAGCCGCCCCGGTCATCAATACATGATCGCCTGATTGAACAAAGGCTAAAATAGCATTGGTGACGGCGGCTGCGCCACAAGGGTATAGATAACAACCGGCACCGTTTTCCATTTCAGTCATTAAATCTTGTAAGGCAAAATGGGTCAGTGTGCCGCGGCGACCGTAAAATAAGGCTTGTTTGGCGCGGTTAATGGTGGCTTCTTTTTTATGAGCAAGGTTTTCGAACACCAAGGAAGATGCGCGTTGAAGCACAGGATTTACGGAACCTTGGGTAAGGCGTTTATTGCGCCCTGCGTGAACTAAAGTGGTGGCAAGAGAGTGTTTTTTTTGCATATTACGTCCTGTTAGGAAAAATAGATTAAAATAATAGATAAAATCAACTACCAAAGTGCGGTGGATTTACATAGAATTTTCAGCGTTAATTTTGCACTTGAATTCACTTCTGTGCAAAAGTTTTTTTCAACCACCTTTTTATTAGGAGAACAATTATGGTATTAGTCACTCGTCCGGCACCGGATTTTACATCGGCAGCAGTTTTAGGTAATGGCGAAATCGTTGATAACTTCAACTTTAAACAACACATCGCAGGGAAAGCAGCAGTAATTTTCTTCTACCCATTAGACTTTACTTTCGTTTGCCCATCTGAATTAATCGCATTCGACCACCGTTATGAAGAATTCAAAAAACGTGGTGTAGAAGTGGTTGGTGTGTCAATCGACTCTCAATTCACACACAACGCGTGGCGTAATACCGCAACTGAAAACGGCGGTATCGGTAAAGTTCAATACGCATTAGCGGCAGACGTTAAACACGAAATCGCACAAGCGTACGGCATTGAACACCCGGAAGCAGGCGTGGCATTACGTGCATCATTCTTAATCGACAAAAACGGTATCGTGCGTCACCAAGTAGTTAACGATTTACCATTAGGTCGTAACATCGATGAAATGTTACGTATGGTTGATGCGTTACAATTCCACGAAGAGCACGGCGAAGTTTGCCCGGCACAATGGGAAAAAGGCAAAGAAGGTATGAAAGACAACCCTGAAGGTGTTGCTAAATACTTAAAACAAAATGCTGACAAACTATAATTCGTAATTTATTGATAAAAGAGCCACACTATTTTTGCTAGTGTGGCTCTTTTGTTGTTTGCGATACGCCGATATGGCGAAATTAGCCTTTTATTGTCCCATTTTCAATGCAAATAATTCGATCAATTCGCTCTTTTAATTCATTGGGTTGGTGGGTGACAATTAATAAGGTTAATTTCTTTTCGGTGCATAATTCATCAATCAAATTTAACATTTCTAAACGTAACTCGGGATCGAGTGCTGAAAAGGGTTCGTCAAGCAACAAAATAGGTTTGTCTCGCAATAAGCAGCGTGCAATCGCCACGCGTTGTTTTTGCCCACCTGAAAGTTCAGTGGGTTTGCGGCTTAAAAATTCGTTTAAACCCACCGCACTTGCAGCTTGTTGAACACGAATTTTTTCATCCGTATTAAGTTTTAAACCGGGATTAATGCCTAAGCCAATATTTTGTGCTACGGTTAAATGGGGAAATAAATTGTTGTCTTGGAACAGCATGGAAACAGGGCGTAAGTGCGGTTCTGTTTTGCTGTGATTTTCACCATTGAGCCAAATTTCCCCGGAGTCTGCGCGCTCAAAGCCTGCGATTAAATTGAGTAGTGTACTTTTTCCTGCCCCGCTTGCACCAATAATAGCAATTTTTTCTTGGGCTTGAACATGCAAATCAAAGGTCATTTGCATTTCTTTATATTGAAATTGAAGTTGGTTTAGTTTAATCACGTTGTTTTTCCACCATAAAAAATAGACCCAGACAAACTAACATCAATACCAATGCGGTTACTGCGGCATCATCGCTACGGTAGCTACCAAGCTGTTGGTAAAGCAAATAAGGCAGTGAACTGAAATTTTGGCTGCCAAATAAGGCAATGGCAGTAAAATCCCCGAGCGATAAGGTACAGGCTAAAGCAAAGGCGTATTTCATTGGCTGAGCTAAATTTTGCCATTCGATTAATCGGAAGCGTGCCCAACCTTGAATGCCGAGAGATTGGCAGAGTTTTTCGTAATATTGCATATTTTGATTCATGGGAACAGCAAGGATACGGGCGACAAAAGGTAAGGCAGATAAGGCGTTGCAGAATACTAAAATGCTAAATAAATGCCAGTGCGTAAAGGAAATTTCTTGCAATAGCACATAAAGTCCAATGGCAAGCACCAACATAGGAATGCTGAGAACAATCATACTGGTGTTTAGTAGGCAATGTGCTAATTTAGGAAAATAACGCCAATTTAATTGGCGTGAAAATTGTAAAAGTGCGGTGGCAGAAATGAGTGAAATTGATGCAGACAGTGGTGCAATACTAAAAGAATAGCCCATCGCTTGCCACAGTTTTGGATTTCGCCAAGCTGTAAAAAAAGCCTTTGTACTGAGAGCATTTACCATGACATTGAGTAAGGGGGAGAGAATAAAAAGACTGACTGTTATTAAACAAAAAATATGCCAATATTTGACCGCACTTGATTGTTTCGGCAACCATAATGTTTGGAAGTTCAATTGCGTTTCGGGCAGGCGGCTAAATATGGCACTAAGCCCAAATAAGCTCAAACAAAAAATACATTGCAACAAGGCGAAAAATGCGGCTTTGGAGAGGTCAAAATCAAAAATGATGGCTTGGTAAATGGCGACTTCAATAGTGGTAAATTTAGGGCCGCCACCTAATACCAATACAATAGCAAAACTGGTGAAACATAGCATAAAAATCAGCACAAATCCGGGTAGGATTTGTTGGCGTAAATAGGGGAATTCTAGCCAGCGAATCAATTGCCAACCTCGGATATTCAATTGTGCAGCAAGTTGGCGTTGTTGGTTGGGGATGGCGTAAAAACTTTGCAAAAACATTCGCGTTGCAAGGGGGATGTTAAAAAATAAATGGGCGATGAGGATGCCTGTTAAACCATAGATATTGGGTTGCCAATCTAATTGCCAATAAGTAAAAAGTTGAGCAAGCCAGCCTGACGCGCCGTAGATGCCTAATATACCAAATACAGCCACTAAAGAAGGTAACACAAAGGTGATCGAAAAAAGGCGCAGTAAAAAGGTTTTGCCTTTGAATGATTGATAGAAAAAGGCGCGCGCAAAAAGCAGACCAATAAGAATAGAAAGGCTTGCACTTAAAAAAGCTTGCCCAATACTGAATAAAAGCACCTGATGCAAATAGGGATCTTGCCATAGTTCTTGCCAGAAAAAGGTTTCACCGGAAGAAAATACGGCATTAAGTGATGCAGCATAAAGTGCAATAATAGCACTCAATACGAAGCATCCGCCCACGTAATGACGTGGACGGAGTGTAGTTAAGCGAGAAAGTGCGGTAAAAAAAGCCATCATTTATTTTGATAAAACCTGTTGCCAAGTAGCGATCCAACTTTTTAATGTGCTTTCGGTTATTCCGTTGGTATCGAGGGTTTTGGTGTTTTTTTGGCTTTGTTTTAAGGCATCAAAGTGCGGTTCGATTTGCGCCGAAATAGTCGAAAGCATCACGTTTTTAGGTGTGATAATTCTTTGTGCTTCGGGTGTGAAAATAAATTGTAAAAAACGGTCTGCACAAGCGTTATTTTTACCTGCGATTTTAGCTGCGGTAGTATATTGATAGACCGCACCTTCTGTAAATTGTGTCGCGGCATACTGATCTTTTTGTTCTTGTAATAAATGATAAATAGGCGATGTATTATGACTAAAAACGAGATCCGCTTCACCTTTTAAGAATGCGCCATAGGTTTCTGTCCAACCTTTTCCAACGGTAACGGTATGTTTTGCCAGTTTTGTCCATGCTTGTTGAATTTGGTTTTCATCAAAAACAAGATTCATCCAAGCGATAAAACCGCGCCCCATACTGCTTGTGCGTGGATCTTGATAAATTATGCGCAAATCTTGACGTTCTACTAATTCGTGTAAGGATTTTGGAGGATTGGCCAGTTTGGTTTTGTCATAAATAAAAGCAAATTGCCCGAATTCGTAGGGAATAAAATAGGGATTTTTCCAACTTTCAGGCAAATCCAGTTGGTTAAAGTCAAACTCAATTTTTTCAAATAAACCTGTTTTTTCGGCAGATTCGAGTTGTTGCTCGTGCAAACCTAATACCAAATCGGCTTGCGTTTTATTTTTTTCAAGACGTAAGCGGTTGAGTAGGGTGCTGGTTTGTTCAAAAACCGTATAGTGAATTTGACATTGCGGGTTGGCTTTTTCAAATAAGGTTTTGACTTCTAACCCTGGTCCCCAATCGGCGCCGAAGAATTCTTCGGTGTACACATTGACGGATTGTGTGGCAAATGCTGTGGTAGAAAACGCAGAAAGTGCGGTTAAAATGAGACGTGTTTTAGACATAAAAAAATCCTTTAAACAAGTTAAAGGAATTCAAGTGCGGTCAAATTTGTATAAATTTTCCGTTTCTCAAATCCCTACGCTGATATTACTCGGTTCAGGTTCTACGGGTATTTTCTCAGCCTTAAAGTTAAAGCACCCCGTTGAGAACTTTTTTAGTTTAAAACTTTCAAAAAAATAATCAATAGTTAGAAGTAAGATTGATTTTGGCAATATGATGTAAATCACGTAAAATACGCCAAATTTTAAGGGATAAATGATGTTTAGCTTAATCAAAAAATTATCAAATAAATATTGTCGTCAATGGATCAATAAGCGTTTGCGTGCAAAATTGAAAAATCACCAAATGTCAGTGATTTCAAGTAATTGCAATGGCGCGTTAATTTTGCATGACTTAGGCGAGGCGTTCCGTTCACCGTTCGTCAATCTTTATTTGGATCCTGCGGATTTCATTAAATATTTGCAACAACCCCGGCATTATCAAGCGCAAGAATTATTTTTTGTGGAATCGGATAAAGGCTATCCTGTGGCTAAGTTGGATGATATTTGGCTGTATTTTGTCCATTATCATTCAGAACAAGATGCGCGAGAAAAATGGCAGCAGCGTTCGGCGCGGATTAATTGGGATAATGTTTTTGTGATGATGACGGCGCGTGATGGGGTTACGGAAGCAGATTTGCGTGCTTTTGATGCCTTGCCTTATACGCATAAAGTAGTGTTTGTACATAAGCCTTATCCCAATATTAAATCAGCATGTTACATTAAGGGCTTTGAACAAGATTACCAAGTTGGGGATTTATATGAATATTCCGGTTGTTTGGGCAAAAAGTACTACGACCAGTTTGATTATGTGAGTTGGTTTAATCAAAAATGCTGAAAAATTACTGCAATTTTCTGTGAAAAAGCATAGAATACAGCGAAAATTTACGCGCCTAGCAACGTAGATTGTGAAAGTGCGGTTCGTTTTACTCTCAATTTTTAGGATTAAAGATGAGTCAAGAATATTTAGATTTTGAATTACCGATTGCTGAACTTGAAGCAAAAATCGAATCATTGCGTTCTGTGTCTGAAACAGACGGTAAAATTGATTTAGATGATGAAATCAAACGCTTACAAAAGAAAAGTGCAGAGTTGACGAAAAAAACCTTTGCCAATTTAGATGCGTGGCAGATTTCACGTATGGCGCGTCATCCAAATCGTCCTTACACCTTGGATTATATTGAACATATTTTTACAGAGTTTGACGAGCTTGCGGGCGACCGCGCTTTTGCGGATGATAAAGCCATTGTCGGTGGTTTGGCTCGTTTAGATGGTCGTCCTGTGATGGTTATTGGTCATCAAAAAGGGCGTTCAACCAAAGAAAAGGTGATGCGTAATTTCGGGATGCCGGCACCGGAAGGTTATCGTAAAGCGTTACGTTTAATGGAAATGGCAGAACGTTTTAAATTGCCGATTATCACTTTTATTGATACGCCGGGAGCCTATCCGGGTGTTGGTGCGGAAGAACGTGGTCAAGCGGAAGCCATTGCACGTAACTTGCGTGAAATGGCAAAATTAAGTGTGCCTGTGATTTGTACCGTGATTGGCGAGGGTGGTTCCGGCGGTGCGCTGGCTATTGGTGTGGGCGATAAAGTGAATATGTTACAGTATTCCACTTATTCGGTTATTTCGCCGGAAGGTTGTGCGTCAATTCTTTGGAAAAGTGCTGAAAAAGCCTCAACGGCAGCGGAAGTGATGGGCTTAACGGCGGATCGTTTAAAAGAATTAAATCTTATTGATAACATTGTGCCTGAGCCATTAGGCGGTGCGCACCGTGATTATGCGGAAATGGCGAAAAATCTAAAAGCACGTTTGAGTGCAGACTTAGCGGAATTAGATGGTTTAGATCAATCTGCGTTACTCGAACGCCGTTATCAGCGTTTGATGTCTTATGGTTATTGTTAATCACTCACAACGGATAAAAGTGCGGTTATTCTTAACCGCACTTTTGTTATTACAACTATCTATATTAATAACAGGAGGCAACCAATGAAAAACGTTCTTTCAATTCAATCACATGTGGTATTTGGTTATGCAGGGAATAAATCGGCGACTTTTCCTATGCAATTGAATGGTATTGATGTTTGGGCATTAAATACGGTGCAATTTTCAAACCATACGCAATACGGTAAATGGACTGGAATGGTGATTCCGCACCAACAAATTCCTGAGATTGTGAACGGTATTGATGCCATTGGTGCATTGCAACATTGTGATGCTGTGGTGTCGGGCTACATTGGTTCTCCTGATCAAGTGGATGAAATCATTAAGGCTTTTCATCAAGTCAAAACGCGTAATCCTAATGCAATTTATCTTTGTGATCCGGTGATGGGGAATGAAGAAAAAGGTTGTGTGGTGGCAGCCGGTGTGCGCGAAAAATTAATTGAAGTGGCATTACCGCACGCGGATATTATTACGCCTAATCTCTTTGAATTACAGCAACTTTCAGGTCTAAATATCACGAATTTTGATCAAGCAGTTACTGCAGTGCAACATCTATTAACCAAAGGACCGAAAATGGTGGTGGTTAAGCATTTAGGTTCAGCCGGCAAGAATAAAGATGCATTTGATATGTTGTTAGGTACACAAAAGGGCGTGTGGTTATTAAGCCGTCCATTGTATCCATTTACCAAAGATCCTGTGGGTGTTGGTGATTTAACCGCAGGGCTTTTCTTAGCCAATTTATTGAACGGTAAATCAGAACTCGAAGCCTTTGAGCAAATGGGGAACGCGGTCAATGAAGTCATGGAAATGACCTATAAATTAGGAGCATACGAGCTGCAATTAATTGAAGCGCGTCATGCCATTATGCATCCAAAACCGCAGTTTGCCGCGGAGAAAGTGGCATAGATTGAACGACAATGAGTTTATTCAGTGAATTTCAATCCAAACTAAGATATCAGCACTATCTTATCGCCTTTAGCGGTGGACTTGATTCCACCGCTTTGCTATCTCTTTTCGCTAAATCTCGCGAAATTCAACCGCACTTGCAGTTGCGCGCCATTCATATTCATCACGGATTAAGCCCCAATGCGGATCAATGGTTGGCACATTGTCAACAAATTTGCCAACAACTCAATATTCCATTGATCACAAAAAAAGTGCAGGTGAATAAAAAAAATGGCATTGAACAAGGGGCGCGCGAAGCTCGTTATCAGGCTATTTTAGACGAACGCTTGCCCAATGAAGTGGTGGCAACAGCACATCATCTGCAAGACCAAACGGAAACATTTTTTCTTGCATTGAAACGGGGGAGTGGTGTAAAAGGGTTGAGTGCGATGCAAATGGAAAGTGAGCTATTCTCGATGCCTATCTTTCGCCCATTATTACATTGCTCGAAAGCTCGCTTGGAAGGTTTTGTTCGAGCGGAGAAATTATCGTGGGTTGAAGATGAAAGTAATGCGGATAATCGTTATGAGCGTAATTTTTTGCGTAATCAAGTATTACCGCAATTACGCGAGCGTTGGGCCTTTTTCGACCAAGCGGTGCAAACTACCGCACAGCTTTGCTATAACCAACAGCAGCTATTAAATGAATTGCTTGCGGATGAGTTTGTTCAACGCTACAACGAAAATGACCGCACTTTTGAAATTTCCCATTTTGCTCAATATAGTGCGAATAAACAAAATGCATTATTAAGAATGTGGCTAGAAAAACTGGGTGAACCCTTGTTAGGTGAGCAATCTTTGGGTGTGTTATTAAAGGATGTTATTTTTGCTAAGATGGATGCTAATTCGCAGTATGTTTTGTTAGACAAAACCATTAGACGTTATCAAAACAAACTTTACTTTGTACCTAAACTGACGGATGTTTCCTATTTTTGTGCGGAATTGCGCATTGGGCAGATTTTATTATTACCAGATTATTTGGGCGATTTGCAATTGTTCAAAACCAGCGAAAATTTAACCGCACTTTGGCGTATTGGTGCCCATGAATTTAAGTCAATCTTGCCATTAACGAATGAAAAAATCACCGTGCGTTTTGGTTATTCAGGTACTGTAAAATTGCACGCGCAAGATCTTAACCGTGATATTAAAAAAGTGTGGCAAAAATTAGGCGTCCCCGTTTGGCAACGTACCCGAATTCCATTGATTTTTTATGGCGATAAGTTAAAAAGTGCGGTGGGATTTTTTGAGAATTTTGGGGCGTAGCAAATTGCAAAAAGCGGAAATTCCGGTTGGTGAGCTTGTCGAACCATAAGGTATTTCAGCGGTTTTTTCCATATTTACATTATCGGTGGGCAAGGATGCCCACCTTACCGATCGTGATTATTCAACCACTTCAATATCCACACCACTATGTAAGCCACGTGGTAGGCTTGAACCTTTGCGTCCGCGTTCGGCGCGGAATTTCTGTAGATCTTCTGGTTTTAATGTGATTTTGCGTTTGCCTGAGTGGAATATTAAACTCGAGTTTTCGCTAATCAACAATAATTTCATCACAAAATCTAACCGCGCTTTGGCATCATTGGCTGAAATACTGATAATTTTGTTACCTTTCCCTTTGGATAAAGACGGTAAATCTTTCACTGGGAAAATTAACATTCTGCCGGCCTGTGTTAAGGCAACTAACAAAGCATTTTCATCAGGAATAAGCAATGGCGGTAAGACTTTCGCATTTTCAGGTAAACTTAATACCGCTTTACCTGCTTTGTTGCGTGCTACCAAATCTTCAAATTTACAGATAAAGCCATAGCCGGCATCGGATGCCATTAATAAGGCTTGGTTTTCATGTTCGATTAAAACTTGCTCAATATTTGCGCCGGCTGGCAAGGTTAATTTCCCGGTTAACGGTTCTCCTTGTGAGCGGGCAGACGGTAAACTTAATGGATCTAAGGCATAGCTCCGACCTGTGCTGTCCATAAAAACGGCAGGCTGATTACTTTTACCGTGAGCATGAGTGAGGTATTTATCTCCAGCCTTATAGCTTAAACTTGGCGCGTCAATATCATGTCCTTTCGCGCAGCGTACCCAACCCATTTCAGATAAAATCACGGTAACAGGTTCCGCTGGCATCATATCCGTTTCAGAAATTGCTTTGGCTTCTGCACGTTCAATCATCGGCGAACGGCGTGGGCTGGCATAGGTTTTAGCATCTTGCTGAATTTCTTTTTTAATGAGCGTATTTAAGCGACGTTCAGAACCCAAAATTTCTTCTAAATACTGACGTTCTTCTTCTAATTTGGCTTTTTCCGCTTGTAACTCGTGTTCTTCTAATTTGGCTAAGTGACGCAAACGTAAGTTTAAAATCGCTTCCGCTTGTTCATCAGTTAAATTAAAACGCGCCATTAATACGGTTTTCGGTTCATCTTCATTACGGATAATGTCAATCACTTCATCAATATTTAAGAACGCGATCATTAAGCCATCTAAAATATGTAAACGTGACAAGACTTTATCTAAACGATAACGCAAGCGGCGAGTGACGGTAATTCGGCGGAATTGCAACCATTCTGTCAAGATTTGTACTAAGCCTTTTACCGCAGGTTTATGATCTAAACCGATCATATTCATATTAATACGGTAGCTTTTTTCCAAATCAGTCGTAGCAAATAAATGGTTCATCAAGGCATCAATATCTACGCGATTTGAGCGGGGAACCAGCACGATGCGCACCGGATTATCCTGATCCGCTTCATCACGCACATCTTCTACCATCGGTAATTTTTTGGCATTCATTTGCTCAACAATTTGCTGTTGGATTTTGGTTGGAGACGCTTGATGTGGCACAGCACTGATGATGATTTCACCGTCTTCTTTTTTCCACGTCGCGCGCATTTTTATTGAGCCACGACCTTGTTCGTAGATTTTACGAATTTCCGATTTTGGTGTAATAATTTCCGCTTCAGTTGGGTAGTCTGGGCCTTGTACGTAAGTCAGAAGGTCGTCTAATGTTGCTTTGGGATTTTCCAATAATGCCACAGCCGCATCCGCTACTTCATTGATATTATGGGGCGGAATATCTGTCGCCATACCTACGGCAATCCCCGTTGTGCCGTTTAACAGAATATGTGGCAAACGCGCCGGCAAATATTGTGGTTCTTCTAACGTGCCGTCAAAGTTCGGTTGGTAATCGACCGTGCCTTGCCCCAATTCACTTAACAGCACTTCGGCAATTTTCGATAAACGAGATTCTGTATAACGCATTGCCGCGAAAGATTTGGGATCATCCGCCGCCCCCCAGTTCCCTTGCCCATCCACTAGGGGATAGCGATAAGAGAAAGGTTGTGCCATTAACACCATAGCTTCATAACATGCAATGTCACCGTGTGGGTGGAATTTACCTAACACATCTCCCACTGTACGCGCGGATTTTTTGTATTTCGCTTGCGCATTTAACCCCAATTCTGACATGGCATACACGATACGGCGTTGAACCGGCTTTAAACCGTCACCAATAAATGGCAAAGCCCGATCCATGATGACGTACATGGAGTAGTTGAGATAAGCACTTTCGGTAAAAGTGCGTAATGGCATTTGTTCGATGCCTTCGTAGTTGATGTTGTTGTTCATAATTTCAACTTTTTTATTTAAATTGTATTTAGATCGTTTTTCGCACGATGTGCGACTTACTTTTTCTTTGCGTTGCCAAAGAAAAAGTAAGCAAAAAGAAAGGCAACCCCGATTTGCCTTGTTTCCTGAAAATCACTAAATTTGCTTCACGAAAAATAAGTAAACTCGCTTCGCTCAAACAAACTTATTTTTCTACAAATTTAGTAATTTTCAGGCGACAAATAGGGGCCCCGTCTGAGCGCCTGAGTGTTTTGAAATTTTTAGCAAAATTCAGTATGTCTGAGCGAAGCGAGTTCTGGAATTTTGCGTTAAAAAAATTTCAAATAAGCGAAGAAAAGCAGCGAAGTCGGGGTGTGCTTTCTTTTGCCTACTTTGCTTTGCACAAGCAAAGACAAAACCTTTAGGTTTTGAACGTTGCCAAAGGCAACGGCACATAGTGCAAGCATAGCGAAGTAAAAGTAGGTCGCCCTGTGGGCGAAAACCCACTATTTTAAATGAAAATGCACATCGACATTCGCATCTGGGTTTTGTTTGTCATAAGGTTCGTCTTTAATTTTGCCGCTGTAAATTTCAGGGTTTTCTTTCCCTTCTACCATCAACATTCCTTTTGCCCCTTTTTCAGCGCGGAAAATGCTGTGGTCAAGGAGAGTATATTGCCCGGGAACTTGTATCGTAGCTTCTGCAATAACGGCACCACCCGCAGGGATTAAGGTTGTTTGTACATTATGATTTTGCAAACTTCCACCTTCCACATAAACCGTATCAAATGGTTTGCCAATTAAGTGAAAAGATGAAATTTTGTTCGGACCGGCATTACCAATAAAAAAGCGAATTTTATCCCCAACTTTAGCTTTTAAGGCATCTTCGCCCATTAGCGCACCGTAATGCCCATTGAAAACCACGTAATCAGGAAGTTCGTAACCTGCTTTTTCCATACTAAAAACTTGCAAGCCTTTTTCACCAAAACTTCCTTGTGTGTAGAATTCATTTTGTACGATATAAAATTCTTTATCGGCTTTTGGCAACCCTGTTTTCGGTTCTACTAACATCAAACCAAACATTCCTTTTCCGATATGAGTTGCCGCACCAGGGAAAGCCGCGCAATGGTAAAGGTATAATCCCGGTTGTAAGGCTTGAAAGGCAAATACACTAGTACGCCCTGGTTTGGTATTACTTGCAATGGCGCCCCCTTCCGGTGCCGCAGCAGAATGGAAATCAATGCTGTGTTCCATTTTAGAATTGGCAGGGTTAGACAAATGTACTTCTACGGTATCGCCTTCACGTACACGAATAAAAGGCGCAGGCGTTGCACCATTGAATGTCCAATATTTAAATTGTGTGCCATCAATGATATCCATGACTTTTTCAATCGCTTCCAATTTCACCACAACACGCGCGGGTTCTTGGCGTGTAATGGGCTTGGGAACATTCGGCGCAAAGGCTAATTCCGCTTCAATAACCGGCAGTTTTGTTGAAAGTGCGGTTGAATTATCGATTGTTTTGTTTGTTTCGCTATTGGCAAAAGCATTGTATGAGAATAATGTTGTTACGCTTAATAAGAGTGCAAGTGTTGTTTTTTTCATTTTATTCATATTACAAATCCAAATCGGCTTGATCGCCTTTTGTCTGCAACCAATTTTTACGATCTTCTGCTCGTTTTTTGTTGAGCAACATATCCATTAATTCAATGGTTTCATTGCTCAAAATATCTGAATTTTCCACCGCACTTTCATCAGCCATAGGCTCTTCATAGGTTAATTGAACCAAACGGCGCGTGCTTGGATCCATGGTGGTTTCCCGTAATTGGCTTGGGTTCATTTCACCCAAACCTTTAAAGCGTTGTACATTCGGTTTTCCACGTTTGCTGCTTAAGCGTTCTAAAATGGCTTCTTTTTCGTGTTCATCTAAGGCGTAATAGACTTCTTTGCCTAAATCGATACGATAGAGCGGTGGCATTGCCACATAAACATGTCCGTCTTTGACCAATTGCGGGAAATGGCGTAAAAATAAGGCGCAGAGTAGGGTGGCGATATGCAATCCATCGCTATCCGCATCCGCAAGGATACAGACTTTTCCGTAACGTAACTGGCTTAGATCGTTGCTGTCCGGATCGATACCTAGGGCTACGGCAATGTTGTGTACTTCTTCAGAAGCCAGTACTTGCTCTGATGAAACTTCCCAGGTGTTTAGAATTTTACCGCGCAATGGCAAGATTGCTTGATATTCGCGGTCGCGCGCTTGTTTGGCTGAACCGCCCGCCGAGTCACCTTCTACCAGAAATAATTCTGTCCGCTCAAGATCTTGCTGTGAACAGTCGGCTAATTTTCCGGGTAATGCAGGGCCTGAAGTGAGTTTTTTACGCACCACTTTTTTAGACGCACGCAAACGGCGTTGTGCAGAACTGATCGCCATTTCGGCTAATAATTTGGCAGGTTCGATATTATTATTGAGCCACAAACTGAAAGCGTCTTTCACTACGCCGCTGACGAAAACCGCACTTTCACGGGATGACAAACGTTCTTTGGTTTGTCCTGCAAATTGGGCATCGTGCATTTTGAGTGATAACACGTAGGCACAACGGTCCCACAAGTCATCTGCCGTTAATTTTACCCCTTTAGGCAATAAATTTTGGAATTCGCAGAATTCAATCATGGCGTCAATTAAGCCTTTGCGTAAGCCGTTGACATGGGTTCCGCCTTGAATGGTTGGGATTAAGTTTACATAGCTTTCCCCAATTAAATCACCGCCTTCAGGTAGCCATAATAATGCCCAATCCACCGCTTCCGTTGAGCCTTTAAAGCTGCCGATAAATGGGGTTTCGGGCAGCGTAGTGAATTCACTGACCGCTTCGATTAAATAATCCGAAAGTCCGTCTTGATACAACCAGCTTTCTTCTGTGCCATTGATGTGATCGATAAATTTGATTTCCAGCCCTGAACAAAGCACCGCTTTTGCACGTAGCAAATGGCGTAGGCGAGATACAGAGAATTTATCGCTATCAAAATATTTTGGATTTGGTTTAAATTTGACCGCAGTTCCTGTGGTACGGCGACCGCAAGTCCCCACCACTTCTAATTCTTCCACTTTAAGACCGTTTTCAAAGGCAATATGATAAACCTGACCGTTACGCTTTACGGTGACATCCACACGCTCGGAAAGGGCATTGACCACGGAGATCCCTACGCCATGCAAACCACCGGCAAATTCATAGTTTTTATTCGAAAATTTACCGCCGGCATGAAGTTTCGTCATAATCACTTCCACGCCGGACATTTTTTCAGTCGGGTGCATATCTACAGGCATACCACGCCCATTATCGATTACTTCAAGCGATTGATCTTTGTGTAAAATCACTTCAATTTTGGTGGCAAAACCCGCTAAAGCTTCATCCACACTATTATCTATAACTTCTTGCCCTAAATGGTTTGGACGTTGGGTATCAGTGTACATCCCGGGACGAACTTGTACTGGCTCAAGCCCCTTTAACACGGTAATATTTATTGAATCGTATTCTTTTGGCATTGTCATAAGTTGATGAGAATTAAGTCAATTTTGAAAGATAAAAAATTGGGAGGATTATAGCAAAAAGTGCGGTCAAAATCGACCGCACTTTTGAGTAGGAAAAACGATTACTTCGCAATACGCTTAGTCGCTATTAGAAACAGCTCCTATAAGTTTATGGTAATTTCGCAGGATCATCCTGCAAGGTATTAAATTCTATCAATTTATCTCCGTCAAATACCTTGATATCATCTTGTTTATCCGAGAAAAAACCTTCAGATTTCGATAACGTTACTTCTTTAACCCCTAACCATTCAGCAAACCCAGACATAAAATTAAAGGCAGAGCGTTGAGTTTTTATGAACACTCTATTTTTATCATCACTGGATATTTTGATAAATGGTACTTGATAATTTTGTTTATATTGATTATTCACAAACATTGAAAACCTATCACCGTTCTGTTTATGAGATAAACCATGATCGGAGAAATAAATAAGGGAATAATTTTCTTGAGATTTAAATAACTCAATCACTTCTTTAATCAATAAATCAGTTTGTGTTAATGTTTCTAAATAACAAGACATATTTTGATTGATAAAATATATTGCTGGCTTACTCTCCAATCGTTCACAAAATTCTGGATGGGACCCCATTAGATGTAAAACAAATAAGCGATGCTTATCTTGTTTTTCAGTAACATATCCTTTGAGAATATCGAGCATCTTCCTATCATTGACGTTAGTGAAGTTATATCCGGCCTTTTTAGTAAAATGGATATTATCAGCATTAAATGCAACACGAGCAGCAATTGTGTCAAACTCTCCAAATTTTCCCTGATTTGAGATCCAATAAGTTTCAAAACCGGCATTTTTTGCCAAGGTAATAATATTATCCTGATAAGAAAATTGATTATTCTTATTTAAATATAGTATTCTTTGCAAAGAGGTTTGAGTATTCAATGCAGTAGATATATAGCCATCAATAATGAAACCATTTGTACTATTTAAGAATGGTGTGGTATCGATTGGGTAACCATATAATGACATATAGTCTGCCCTCATACTTTCACCAATTACCAATATATAATTTTTATATTTTGGATTAATATTTAAAATATTCCAACTCACAGGATCATCTACCGATTTTTTCAATTCATTGTTATAACTATAATAGTTTAATGTGTTACTAATCAATTTGGCAGGAAACCCAATAGGTGCAACATTAGTATGCTCAAGGGAAAACTTATCATTATGTGCATAATGTGTTTTAAGGGGTTTGTAAATTGTACATAAAGTTATAATAATTATAATAGTAATATTTCTACTTAATGACAGTGATGAAAATGACATGTTTTTTATTCTGTAAAGAATATATACACAGAATATAAAAAATAAACCTGATAATATATACAAATAAATAGGGATGTTTTTAATAAATTCTATACTTTCAAGCATATTAGTTTCAAAAATAGAAACTACTATACCTTCCGAAAATCTTCCATAAATAATAGCAGCAGGAAGATATAAGACACCTATAACAGCAGTTATACTAAATATCAGATAGAATAATGTTATAGAGAAATGAAGAAGAAAATAGAAAATTAGGTACGTTGCGATAATACCTTCAATCTTAATAAGATGCCCCAAAGAATAGCTTAGAATAATAGAATATAGGAATAATAAGATATAAACTATTCTTGACTGACTGACTGACTGACTGACTGACTGACTGACTGACTGACTGACTGACTAACGACTTAAACATTTTATTTCCTATAAAAAGTAAGTAAATATATAGAGAAAGGGTATTAAAATAAGAAAATATGGTGAGATCATCACCATATTTTTCATTATTATTTCAGATTACTTCGCAATACGCTTATATTTAATACGATGTGGTTGCGTTGCCGTTTCGCCTAAGGTTTTCTTTTTCCACTCTTCGTAGTCTGAGAAGTTACCTTCGTAGAAAGTGACTTTACCTTCATCGCCGTAATCTAAAATGTGAGTGGCGATACGGTCTAAGAACCAGCGGTCGTGCGAGATAACCATTGCACAGCCTGGGAATTCTAAGATCGCATTTTCTAACGCACGCAAGGTTTCCACGTCAAGGTCGTTGGTTGGTTCGTCTAATAATAAGACGTTTCCGCCCGCTTGTAACAATTTCGCAAGGTGTAAACGACCACGCTCACCGCCTGACAATTCGCCAACACGTTTTTGTTGATCTACGCCTTTGAAGTTAAAGCGTCCAACATAAGCACGGCTTGGGATTTCAAAGTTACCGATAGTTAAAATATCTTGTCCGTTTGACACTTCTTCCCACACGGTTTTCTTGTCGTCCATTGCATCACGGAACTGATCCACAGAGGCAAGTACCACCGTTTCGCCCATCACGATTGAACCGCTATCTGGCTGTTCTTGACCTGAAAGCATACGGAATAAGGTTGATTTACCTGCACCGTTCGCCCCGATGATCCCCACAATCGCCCCTTTCGGAATGCTGAAAGATAAATCATCAATTAAAGTGCGGTCGCCGTAAGATTTGGTTAGATTGCTCACTTCAATCACTTTATCCCCTAAGCGTGGACCAGGTGGAATAAAGAGTTCGTTGGTTTCGTTACGTTTTTGATATTCGCCTGAGTTAAGCTCTTCAAAGCGTGCCATACGCGCCTTGCTTTTCGCCTGACGACCTTTCGGATTTTGGCGTACCCATTCCAACTCTTTGGCAATGGATTTTTGGCGAGCATTTTCCGCCGCTTGTTCTTGCTCTAAACGTTTCTCTTTTTGCTCTAACCAAGAAGAGTAGTTACCTTCCCAAGGAATACCTTCACCACGGTCAAGCTCTAAGATCCAACCTGCCACGTTATCTAAGAAGTAACGGTCGTGGGTAATTGCCACCACAGTACCTTCGTAGTCGTGTAAGAAACGTTCTAACCACGCCACAGACTCCGCATCTAAGTGGTTGGTCGGCTCGTCTAATAACAACATATCCGGTTTTTCGAGCAATAAGCGGCAAAGTGCCACACGGCGGCGTTCTCCCCCTGAGAGGTGTTCAATTTTTGCGTCCCAATCAGGTAAACGTAACGCATCAGCCGCACGTTCTAGCTGGTTATCCAAATTGTGCCCATCGTGAGCTTGAATAATTGCTTCTAATTGTGCTTGTTCAGCCGCAAGTTTATCGAAATCCGCATTCTCATCAGCATAAGCCGCATACACTTCATCTAAACGAGTGAGTGCATTTTTCACTTCTGAAACTGCTTCTTCAATGGCTTCACGCACGGTTTGCTGTGGCTCTAATTTTGGTTCTTGCGGAAGATAACCGATTTTGATCCCTGGTTGCGGACGAGCTTCCCCTTCAAACTCTTTATCAACACCAGCCATAATGCGTAATAGGGTGGATTTACCCGCACCATTTAAGCCTAGTACCCCGATTTTCGCCCCAGGAAAGAAGCTTAAAGAAATATCTTTTAAAATATGACGTTTCGGCGGAACAACTTTGCCTACTCGGTGCATTGTGAAAACAAATTGTGATGACATTTTCTATCCTATTAATGTAAAAAATACGGTGGTATTTTACCGAATTTTAGGGATAAAAAAAACCACTCCGAAGAGTGGTAGGAAAGTAGTTTAATCGTTATTATAATCCTTGGTAAAATCAATAAGTTGCAGCAACTTCAAGGGATTAAAATTGCAAATAAAGGAAAATATAGGTAAATAAAGACAAATTAACCACCACGAAATCGCACACTAAGTGCCTAAATTCTCAATGGGGTTGAATTGCTCGGCTTGCTCTAGGTAGCTGGGGGGGGGGGGAAGTGTGCGTAAATCATCGTTAACTTGAAGATAATAAGGAATTAATGATCAATGGTCAGTGGTGGGAGTTACCCAATATTCCACAAGGCCCACAAGTACCGCCACATCCTACAAGGGTTTTATGAAAAAGCTATTTTTGAGACTGCTTAAACAGCTCAACGGCTTGAGCAATTAACAATCCTTGAGAAATACCGCACTGCTTGGCTAACAGCTCAATTTCAGCCACCAACGTTTGCGGAAGTTTATAGGTTTTGGCTTGCATACCTTTCTTTGCATCACTGCGAGCCACAATCTCACTTCTTGACAATGCCATAATAAATCCTTAATATTGATTTTGAAGAGCAGGGAGATTTCTCCCCCTGCTTAGTTCATTCAACTTAGTATGCTGGGGAGCTAATTACTAAGAGAATGATAACTAGGATAATGCGGTAAAGCATATGTTATCCCTCCAAAAGTCGGTGTGATTAAAGGTCTGCACCGGCTCGTTTTCAGCACCATTGCTGAAAACAAGTGCATTATAGATTAGTGTACTAACAAGAGCAAGAAGTTTTAAGAAAAGCCATCGTTTTTACGGTGGCTTTTTTATTGCGAATGCTGAGACGTACTGTGTTATTTGACACGGTATTTTTTTATTTTTTTTAATGCGTCTTAGTGATAGCTAAGATATAAATTAGCCCTATTTTATTTTACAAAAATAAAAAAAAGTCAATGACTCACAAAGCTAAAAATTAAAAAAACTGATTATATCAATCACCACAGCACAAAATAAGCGCACATAAGCGCACCAATGAATGAAGCAAAAATCCTTAGTACTTAACGTATTAAGGCTTTTTCTTTGCCTACGCGCGCCATATTTCGCCAAGCCACGTAATTTTTTTACGTACGCGTAAACGCCACGTAAAATCCACCGCCTCCCCCGCGCGATTTATAAAAAAATTGGCATTTTTTCAGTTAAATTTCAACGTTAGAAATAATAACGATCCCAGTAAATAAAAGGCTTGAAAGATCGCGCGAAAGAGATCGGAAAACTGAAAAAATTACACAAAATTTCATATTTTTACAAAAAAGAGATCGAGCAAAACAAAAAGAAAAAAAGCGCAAGCCCTGAAAACACTGATTTGAGCGCAGTTTTACGTGGGAAAAATTAAAGAAAAAAATTACAAAATTAATCAATTTCTGATGAATTTCTCAATACGTTTCAGAAAAAATGAAAATGTATTTTGCCACTTTTTTACCACCAAATACTTTTCAATCCCTTTTAAACTTCTTTAACACATTGAAAAACAAGCAAAAAAAACCACTCCGAAGAGTGGTAGGAAAGTAGTTTAGCTATTTATTTTATGATTATTTTATTTAGGAACTTTATGAATATCAAGTAATTACCTGACGCCGTGAATAATAGCGGAAAAGTTTCAGCAAGCAAAGTGTGAATTTATCTTTAGTTGATTTACATCAAAAAATTTTTAAAAAAAGTGTTTATAGGTTTATTTTCTGTGAAATAAAACAATAAAAAAGCGTTACTGGTCAGAGTTGAATAGCAACGCTTTGCTTCTTTTTGATGCTGTGCTTATTGTACTAACAAATAAAAATTCGTGTCGCCACGCAAAATGTTAAGAGCAATAGCAGATGGCTTATCTTCCAAAATCTTGCGCAAATCGTTTAGCTTTTCCACTTTATGACGATTGATACCAATAATAATATCTCCTGATTTTAAGCCGTATTGTGCTGCAGGAGAGTTTTTCTCTACTTTACTGATTTTTACACCATGATCATCATTGCTTAATTCTGCTCCTTCAAGTGCCGGCAATAATTGATCTACTGTGGAGTTAGAGGATAATGTCGTTTTGCCGTCATCTGATTGTAACGTCACTTTCATATTTTGAGTTTTACCATCACGTAATACGGTTAACTCTAAAGTTTTTCCTGCTCCTGAAGTAGCAATTTTCGCGCGTAATTCGGCAAAACTTGAAATTTTTTGCCCATTTAGGGCAATGATCACATCGCCTGCTTTGAGTTTGGCTTTATCCGCTGCTGAATTTGGTAGTACTTCACTGACGAAAGCACCTTGCTGTGCGTCAACATTAAATGCTTTTGCTAAATCTGCATTTAATTCTCCCCCTTTAATCCCTAATAAACCACGGCGCACTTCACCAAATTCAATAAATTGTTGAATTAAATTATTTGCCATATTAGACGGGATAGCAAAGGCAATACCGGCATTTCCACCGCTTGGTGAAATGATGGCCGTGTTAATACCAATTAATTCACCATTTAAGTTAATTAATGGGCCACCGGAATTACCACGGTTTACGGCTGCATCTGTTTGAATATAGTTCTCATATTTGCCACTATCAGAACCTGTTGAACGCCCCAGTGCAGATACAATTCCTGAGGTTACTGTTTGTCCCAAACCAAAAGGATTACCAATGGCGACGGTAAAATCACCCACACGTAATTTATCACTATCGGCGATTTTGATTGCAGTTAAATTCTTAGGTTTTTCAATTTGAACTAAAGCAACATCAGATTGTTCATCTTGGCCAATAATTTTTCCTTTGAATTCTCGTCCATCGTTTAGTTGAATTGTAATTTTGTCTGCGCCATCAATAACATGATTATTAGTGATAACATAGCCTTTTTCTGCATTAATAATGACACCTGATCCCATCCCTTTAAATTGACGTGGTGCAGATTGGCGACCACCAAACAAATCATCGCCAAAGAAACGGCGAAATTCTTCTGGAATTTGATCATCAAAATTGTTGCGGCGAGATGTTGCTTCCTTTCCTTCAACTGAGATAGAAACGACAGCAGGTAAAACGCGTTCGAGCATTGGTGCAAGGCTTGGGGTACCAAATACATTTGTTTGTGTGAGCATTGGCGGTAGCTCTGCCATAGAAATCATTGGGGCAGAAAGTACAGTTAAGCCTAATACCATTGCATTAAGTGCAAATTTAGATTTTGTGATTTTCATTGATTTTCCTTTTCTTAAATAAAAATGAGTAATGAAATATTGTGTACGGCATTTGACAAAGAAAATGGGGGATTGTTCACAGAAATCAGGGGAGGGAATGAAGTGCGGTGAAAAATTAATCGGTTTTATATGCAGTTCGAATCAAGCAAATTTATCTATTTTTACATGAGATAAATCAAAGGGCGAATGTTATTCGCCCTCTAGACTGCTGACAAACATCAAATAACATTGTAGGGACACACTGCGTGTGTCCGAAAATGATTAATTCAATCAAAAAGGTGTAAAAAAATTGATGACGGACACACGCAGTGTGTCCCTACAGTCATTTCATATCAAGATATTTTTGAAATCAAAATATTTCAGATTATTAAGTGAAACTTTGTCAGCAGTCTGGGGCGAATGTCATTCGCCCTCATCATTGTATTTAACGTTCAGCTTTAAATAAACCGGAAGATCCTTCTTTATAATCTCTAGGTTGTTCATTACTGTTAACCTCAGGAGAAGCAGTAGATTTATCGGAGTTGATAAAACTTTGTAAGAAGAGTGTTTTTTGTGATTCAGGCAATAGTTCATCAGAGGATTTTGCTAAATGACGATAGAGTTTTTGATAATCTTGTGCGAGCAATTTGAATAAATCTGCAGTTTCGGCAAAATGTTTCTCCAAACGTTCAGTTTGTTGTGCTAACTCTGCTTTGGTTTGTTGTAGTTCATTTTCGGTTTTAGCTTGTTTTCTGACAGAACCTTTGGTGAGGCGTAATGCTAAATAAGTCAAAATCACACCGGCGACAAAGCCAAGCGCGATCATTTTCCACATTTCAGGGGTTAAGTTTTCCATAATTGACTCCTTACATCTTGAGTTTTAAGCGAAATTTGAAGACATCATACCGTTAAATAGAATTAATGTCTTGTGGGATTTCTGTAAAATGTGTGGGTGATCACATTTCTTAGGTAAAACTTCTAAAAAAATGACCGCACTTCATTTTAAAGCGCGGTCAATTTTAGGTTTATTTTAATCAATCGGCGGTACATAAGTGCCATTTGCAATGGCATCTTTAATGCGATCTGCTTCGCTTAGCACCTGAGCCAATAACGCTTTAACGTTTTCGAGCGTTGCGATTGGGCTTAACGTGGTCATTTTCAACGATTGTTTCTCTCCCACCTTGGTGACACCAATGTTTGCTTCGCCTCGGGCAAAGAGTTCATCTGCCACATTTTGGTTTAAGGCATCGATAAATTCAGCAGGATAGCCTGCCGGCGCAACACGGAATAATACCGAAGCAAATTGTGCCGGAACAAGCATTTCCAAGCCTTCTGTTTCGTGAATATATTGTTCCACTTGTTTGGTGAGGTAAACACCGTGGTCGATCATTGAAGCGTATAGCTCTTCGCCTAAGGCTTCCACCGTAAACCACAATTTTAACGCATCAAAACGGCGTGTAGTTTGGAGTGATTTTGCCACTAAATTCGGGACACCGTGTGCTTCATCGTATTCTGAATTTAAATAATCCGCTTTGTAATCAATGAAGCGGTAATTTTGCGGATCTTTCAATAAAAATGCGCCGCAAGAAATTGTTTGGAAGAAATGTTTGTGGAAATCCAACGTAATTGAGTCGGTTAATTCAATGCCGTCTAAAAGATGACGGAAATCTTTTGAAAGCAGTAATGCACCGCCCCAAGCCGCAT
>NZ_CAMEFX010000003.1 GCF_945915845.1 uncultured Actinobacillus sp.
TTTAGGGGTGTCTAGTACCAAAAACGCAATGAACTGGGCGAGTTATAAAGGAATGAAGTTTGACAATATAACCTTCAAAGCTGACACGGTTGGCACATCTTGCTACGGGACAAGAAATCAGTAATGTTAGTGCTAGCAGTAGTAGCTTTGATGGCATTAAATTAGGAGGGATTCGTTTAGATCTTGATGTGATTTGTGGCGTTAATAACTCTAGATGTAAGACTAATGAAAATGGTGACTTAACTACGGATATAAATGGTAATTATATATTTAAAGGTGATGATTCATATCAATCTTTACAAGCTGTTTTAGAAGCACCAGCATTCGCATCAAAATTATATGGAACAACAGGAGGACAGCAAGGATTAGGTGGGTTATTTTCTGGCGATCCATATCAAGTAGGTTCGGTAAGAGATAAGATTGTCGAGTATTTTGCTGGTATCCATGATCGAAATGGACAGGCTCTTTTTTATGATTCTCAAGGAAACACCAAAAGAAATAGAACAGAACATGAAATTGCTGTTACGGATACCGTAGCTGCGGTTGCAGTTGCTTATGTTGCTCCAGTTGTTATGTTCCAAGCCTTACCAATCGAAACTCTGAAGATGATTTTTGGAAATCGTTAGGAGCAAATATGAAACTATTTGTGTTAATCTCTATTTGTATTAGTTTGATTGCTGGATGCGTACATAGTGAGTTTGGATGGCGACCAATAATGCCTTATGGTGGACCATATATAGAAGAATATTCACATATTGCTAAATATCAATATTCCAAAACGATTAATCATACCGATACCCAAAAACGCTGGTCTGCAGCTGTTAGTTGTGGAGCAACGTATGGGGATTCATCTTTAAATAGCGTCCTGAAAGATAAAAATGAGCCTTATAATTCCAATTCATTCAAAGTTTTTAGAGCATGCATGAAGAAATATGGTTATATATATTTAGGTGATGGTAATGTGTGTGGATTAAAATACCCAAAGAAATTCGATAAAAGTTTATGCAATGAATAATAGTAGTTTTATTTTTGCATAGTCATGATTTTATTGGTGGGCAATTACCATTCTTCTATGACTCAGATGGTAATACTAGACGAGGTAAAGGTGCTGTCGCTAGCACAGGAGCTGAAGTAACAACTATTTTGGCTATACCATTAGCAACGCCATTTGCTGGGGCTGAATTACTAAGCCCTGAGTTATTTGAATTTATTTTAAGCCATTAAGGAGAGTTATATGAAATATATAATTGTGGGCTTATTAATAACTTTGCTGACAGGATGTGGCTGTTTTTCAGTAGTATCGTGTGTAACAAAAGATGATTTTTCCGATATGTCATATATTCAAGCATTTCAATATAAAAATACGGTAGGAAGAACCGATAAGTTTCTACGTAAGGAGGCTTTTTATAGTTGTGGAATTAGCAGAGAGGTGGATTTAGATAATCCTCATTGGCATATAGTTATTCAAATAAAGGGGAAAAGATTATCAAAACAGCAATGTTATGATAAATATCATTGGGTAGTCGATTCTTGCGAAGACTTAGAAGATAAAAAATTAAAAATGGAAAAATTAGAAACTTGTTTAAAATCTAAAGGTTACATTGAAATGAATTGCGGAACCAAAGCTAAACCAACGGGATATTGTAATTAGAAATCAATGGTTAAGTTCAGACTATATGTTTAACGCCCTGCGCCACGACCATAACTATGTCCCAAAACGCTTAGGTGACGGTTTTTATGAACAACGCTTATCAGCCGGATAATCGAGCCTCTTCCACAATTTAAATAATTAGGGCGGATTTAATCTCCGCCCTAACTTATCATGAACATTGAATTTTTAACTCAAACGCTGTAATAATTGCGTATAAATATTCACGCCTGTCAGCAGTTGGTTTTCATCAATATCAAATTCGGCTTCATGATGCCCTGCTGTTCTGTCTGCGCCTAAAATAAAGTAAATGGCTTTGCCGCCATGATCTTGTACGCGGCGACCAAGAATCGTGGCATCTTCACTCGCGTTAAAGGCGTATGTCGGCTGAACCTGTTTAATTTGTGGTTGTGCTGTCGCAATTTCTTCAATTAATTGAACCAATTCCGGGTCATTAATCATATCCACGGCCTCGCCCATAATTTCTGTTTCGTATTCCACATCAAAACTAACAGCGATACCTTTAGCTATTTGCATCACTTGATCAACCATATATTGATTAATCGCTTTATTTTCACCTCGCACTTCTAACTGAATAGTGGCTTGAGTAGGGATCACATTGCGCCCTTCCCCCGCTTTTAATACCCCCACATTAATGCGTGTCATACCTTCCCCATGACGAGATATGCCGTGTAGTTGTGTCACCGCATGAGCCGCGGCTAATAAAGCATTTCGTCCTAACTGCGGTGCAGCGCCTGCATGAGCAGGTTTACCTTTATACCGAATATCAATTTTAGTGGTTGAGAGAAAATTTTGCAGATTGGATATAACTGTCCCTGACATGGCACAAAAACTGATATGAGAGCTAGCAAAATAATCGACATCATCCACGATTCCACTTGCCGCAATAGCTGCTGCACCACGTACCCCTTCTTCTGCAGGTTGGAAAATAATTTTTACTTTCCCTGTTAATTTCTCTTTATTCCGGGCAATCCAAAGTGCGGTTCCCAAACCAATCGTAATATGCGTATCATGCCCACAGGCATGCATAAATCCCTCATTGATTGAGCTAAAACCAAACTTATTAGGAATATGATTAGGGTCTTTGGTTTCAGTCACATTAACACAATCAATATCGAAACGTAATGCAATGGTTTTTCCGGGTTTACCTGAATCAAAAATTGCCACACATCCTGTGTAGCCGTCCATTTTGTCTAACCACTTATCTTTCGCGCCATAGGCTTTGGCATTGGCTAACCCATTTTCCACTACCACAATTTGACGACCCCGAACAAACTCTTCGTTGATGATTTGTTTTCCCATTAGGATATCAAAACCCATTTCTTCAAGATAATCAGCAATACGGCTAGTTGTCCAAAATTCTGCCCAACCGATTTCGGGAAAACGATGAAACTCTCTTCGCCAATTGATTAGTTTTTCCAACGTAATACTCATTACAAACTCCTTGTAAAAAGACCGCACTTTGGCGGTCTTATTGAATTACAACATAAATAACGCGAGGTATAACACCGCTAAAATCATACCTGGTGCGGTACGTTTTACCATTTCAATCGGATTAACCATAGCTAATCCTGCGCAAACAATCGTTACGCCGGCAATCGGTGAAGCTGTTCGTCCGATTGCCCCTGCTATCGCTGCGCCCATACCTAAATTTACATGGGTATAGCCCAATTCAACAGCATGAGGGGTGACGGCTGAGTTAAAGGCAATCGCGGCAGCATCACCAGATCCAGTAATGACCCCCATTAAGAATGGACCAATGGTTGCCCCCCAACGAACAAATTCATTGGAATGTTTTAAGAAATCAATGGCAGAATCAATGGCTCCCGTTGATTTCAAGCCGGCTACAAATACACTGGCGGCAACAATAATTCCTAACACGTTCGCATAAGAATTCCCCATTCCATTGAAAAATTCTTCTGTAATTTTTACGGGTGAAATGCGAGTAACTAAAATACCGTAAATTGCCCCGATCAGCATGGCTTGTGGCACGCCCATTTTTGTCCATTCTAATCCTGGAGTTTGCTGCAATGATGTGCCACCGATAACCAAAATAATCAATGGGACTAAAGGTGCAAAGGCATATAACACATTTACTTTATGGAAAGTATTTTCAGAGGATTTATTTTCTGCCAAATAAACCTCACGATGTTCTTGACCATAGTCTTTAAAGGCTAATGCCAATAAGGTTAACACAACTGCACCAATGGCTCCTGCAATGGTGGTATAAGGTGCATGGGATAAGTTAACTTCGGTAATGGTCAACCCTGACATTTCACTAATCATAGCAGAATGAGAAGAACCAGGACTCATCATTGAACCAAAGGTACCGGCTAAAATAGCAGCCCCTGCCATAGCTGGGCGAACGCCTGAGCTTTTTAAGACAGGTATTAAGGTTGCGCCTACCGCTGCAGCACAGCCGGCAGCGGATGGAATAGCGATGTTAATAAAAAATGTAATAATGGTGGCGATAGGAATGAGAAAAAATTTTAAGCCACTTAAAGGTTTCGTCAGTAAATGCACTAGATGGGTATCACATTGCGTATATTTCATCACATAAGCAAACCCCATACTTGAACAGATTGCCATAATCAAGCCACCCGATGTCATGCTTTTGGCAAAGGCATCTAATGCGGCCATCGGATTTAGAGTTAAAATCGCCATGGATAAACCCACAGCAATTAATACTGTTCGTGTTTCATACTTTTTAATCAGTAAATAAATCGTGACTAAGATCCCTAAAATGGCAATGATTGATTTAAATTCAGCCATGGTTCCCTCCTAATAATTCAATATTGTACCTGCTTCGTGTTGAGTACATATCATCGCTTTCTCAAAAACTAAAATAGGTGATTGACCTAACACCGTTAGCTGATTGTTTTCAATATGCAAAGCTGTCCCTTCCGGTAAGGCATAAACAAGTGCGGTTGGATTGGCAATTAAAAATTCAGCCAAACGTTCTTCACGACTTTCACCGTTATGCCCTTGCATTTTACCCGAGATAAAATGAGGGTTGATTTGATAAGGAAATAGCTTTAATGCATCGAAAGATGGTGGATAAACAATCGGCATATCGTTAGTCGTCATGATTGATGCACTTGCCACATTCGCTCCTGCGCTCCAGCCAAAATAAGGCATTCCCGCATTCACTTTTTCTCGGATACATTCTATCAAATGATTTTCGTACATTTGTTTTAACAAGCAAAAAGTATTGCCACCACCAACGGCAACAACATCCGCTTGTTCAAGGATATCCGTATGTTTCTTCCCACGATGAACAGAAACAATCTCCACATTTAACTCTGCTAATGCGGCTTGAACTTTCCGTTCATATTCATCAAAAGATTGACGAACGCCTGCATAGGGAACAAATGCGACTTTTTTGTTTTGATAATCTGCTAGAAAGGTTTTGAGCCAAGGAATGGTATGCACTAAATAGCCTGTATCTTTATATTTTGAACCGCTCATCAGTAACATTTTTTTCATCGGTTATTCTCCAAAGTTTTCCATAACACGAAAGTATTATGTAACTAAACGAAGAAAGATCGAGTAATTTTTGTGAAATATTTGCGTTTTGTGATCCCAGTCACGTTATGACAAATAGGCTTTAAAAATGTCAATAAAAAAGGCTGGCAAATGCCAACCCTATTTACTAAATACTAAACCAAATAAAGTGCGGTGAAAATATGCAAGGTTTTGTCTTACACATCTAACCCCAATACTTTACGGCCGTTCACACTGGCGATATTCACCATTTCATCTAAATTCGGGAATCGACAACCTGCCGCCAATAAACTTAATTCTTGCCATAAGTCTCCTTCACAAAGTGGTACCATGTAATCACAGATATTATCAGTTCCAAGCGCAACAGTAATACCTTCAGGGATCATTTCATCGGCCGGAGTTAACGCGTTATGGAACGGCATTAACTCTTCTTTACGGTTACTATCAATCCACGCCATTGGACAGGCGATCATCATCATTTTTGCCTTACGCATTTTTTCGTATAAGGCATAACGGTAGTCTTTTGAATGCGCACCAATAGAAATACCATGAATTGCCACAACACGCCCTTCCATACCATGTTCAATGGTTTTATCGCAAAGTTGTTCTGTTTCTTTTTCTTTTGGTGTATTAAACTGGTCAACGTGAACATGACACATAATGCCTAAAGATTTGGCTTTATCTAACAAAATATCCATCGCTTCTAAACCACGACCATAATCGAGTTCATCGCGATACGGCAAACCACCAATGATATCCACCATTTCAGAACCAATATCAAACCATTTTTTTGCCGTCGGTTCGATAACGCCTTTTAAGGTTTGGTTGGCAAATTTTAGCGTAATATCATGTTTATAAACTTCACGAGCTTTATGTGCGGCAATAATAGCACGATCTTCACACACCGGATCAATATCTACAAATGTCCCAAATGCCGTTACCCCTTGCGAAATCATCAACTCAATGGCTTGGCAGAAACGCGCGTAATAGTCTTCTACCGTTGACGTACGTTTTACTTCATCCACCAAATCCCATTTTTGTTGCAAATTACTGTTGTGGTAAATGCTAATTTTTTCCGGGGTCATGGTAAAAGCGCGGTCGGCGTGTGCGTGCGCATTTACCCAACCACCTTTTTTGATAATTTCGTCTCTGATATAAGTTTTAAAACTACGAACGTGATTCTTCATATATTACTCCGTAAATGGTGAAATAGATGAGATTAGCGGATAGACAGTGGGACTATGAAAAAAGAATTGATTTAGATCCAGCTTACGAAAGCGCGCCGAACCTGAAATGTTATAAAAAATTCACAGATTTTTCATTAATAACATTGTCGTCTAGTCTCGGATACTGGGCGCGTAGTATAAACGCACACGCCTTATTTTTCAATAAAAGATCTACTTTGTTTAAACACATCTAAGAATAAACCAAGTGGCGGGCGACTGGATGAAACCTTTTCGTAAGCGCGGTCAAATTTTTGATAATTTCCTTTTTTATCAATATGATATTGGGTACCGTCTGATGTAATAATCGCAAACCAACGGTGATTCGCTGCCAACACCCAATCTCGAGTTTGGGTGAAATCAAATAAATTATCCCCTTGGCTATAATCAGAAGCAGGATTTTGTACCCAGAATAAATGATACATGAGGGCCGGTAAAATATCGGTATGGCTCGAAAGCTTATCATCAACCCCAATTCCTAATTCTTTCCATACAACAATCATCGGCACATGAAGTTCATCTGCACTAAAATTATTCACTACGTCTTTTTCATTCGTTTGGAATACATAGCCTTGTTCAGCGGTTATCACTACCGCAGTATTGGCTAATTGCCCATCTTGCGCAAGCATATCAAAAATGAAGCCGAGTTGATGATCCAGTCTCGCTAATTGTTCGTCATAGAAAGTTTGTTCATCGGCTAACGTAGTGGCTTTTTTTGCTCGAACAAGGCGACCTAAGTCTAAATTCAAATAGGCAAACCAAGGTTTTGATTTTTCACGTTGGGCATACCAATCTAGCCAATTTTTCACCGCACTTTCGTTATTAGGCACGGTTCGTTTAGCTTTCGGTAGCTTCATTGTGTGAAACAACGCTTGCTCAAAAATACTTTCTTTAAAGTTGGTTGCAGAAAACAAACCCAATTGGTAATCATCTTGTTTTAACTTCTCTATCAACACAGAAGGCGTTTTATGATTAAGTAAGCTATCTGTATAGTTCGCATTCAAACCATAAAAAATCCCGGCTAAACCTGCATTATTTGTCGTACCCGTGCTGTAATGCTGAGTAAATTGCATACTATTTTGCGCAAACTGTTCCAACTTAGGCATGTTTACCACAGCATCAGCACGTAAACCTGAAATAGTAATGATCAATAAATTTGCTTTATGTTCTGTTGGTGCCTGATAAGTTAACGTTTGTTTTGGATAATCAATCGCAGGGGTATCAGGCCGCCCTTCATGATCCACACGATTTTCATACTCCGTTTTATCTAAAAAACCATGCTTTTCAAGGAAAGTGCGTGCCGTCATTGGATAGGACAAAGGAAAGTTCGATTTTTGCATGGTAATGGGACGATAAATATAAGCATCCGCCCAAGCATAAATAAGATGTGTTGCCACAAACAAACAGGTTAATACAATCCCCACACCACGGAACCACTTCTGACGTTCGAGACTGCGCAAGCGATACCATGCCCAACGAGAAAAGAGCATCTGCATCAATAACATCAAAGGCATTGGCGTAAAGAAAATCTGCCAATCTCTGGATAATTCCCCATTCTCAGGATTAACGAGTAAATTCCATACAACTGAAGATAAATGCAAATTAAACCGTGCAAAAACTTCCGTATCGACCAATAACAAGGTGGTAGAAATCGTCGCAATAATCACAGAAATACCGCGGAAGGTTCGCTCGTTCTTGATGATAAAACTGAGTGGAAATAAAACTAAAAGATACAGAGAAAAGCTGACAAAACTAAAATGCCCAAACAGACTAACAAAGAAATAAAGTTTACCAAATAGCGTATCAGGCCAGTCAATAATAAAGGCATAACGCGAACCAATAAGAATTGCCCAAATAATATTAAAAAAAGCAAACCAATGCCCCCACGAAATCTTCATCGAAGTTTGTTCGCGGTATTGCATTCCAAAAGTTTGTTTGCCATTTTTAAACCAAAACATCATTCAGCTCGCTTAAATTTTATTTTACCGAATTCATTAAAGCATCAGAAAAAGCTTGTGCCAAGGCTTGCTGTTGATTTTTTCCCACACTTGAGGTTAATAAATTAGTCACCATATTGCCCAAAACCACCAAGGATAAATCCACAGGTGCTTGATGTTTTTCTAAAACCGCAATCATATCGCTTAAAATTGCATCTACTTGTTTATCTTGAAATTTTGAATTTGTTGCCATTTTTTACAGCCCGTTAAGATTAATTTCGCGATCCTACCACATTTTATCTAAAAGTGCGGTTATAATGACGCAGATTTTTTCAAATTTATTTATTCGGACAAAAAAATGAGCATTACAGTCAACCAAATTGTTTTACATCAACTCATTAAGCAAACCACAGAAGAAGGCAATATTCAACTCAATACTCAGCTTAGGGAATCCTTATTACCCATTACCCCTGAAGTGGAACAATTAACCCTTGAATTACACCAAGCTTATCAAACCAAAGCAAAGGGCTATGGCATTTTTAAAGAGCAATCAGTATTTGCCCAATCCCTTAATCGCTTGCTTGAACAAGAAACAGATTTCCTTCCTTTCAGCCATGACAGTGCCAAATTATTGGCTTCAGAACTGAGTAAATATGCCTTTGCTGAAAGCGGAACCTTTGTTCTTTGTCAATACAATTTTTTAGCCACGGATTACTTATTTATTGCACTATTAGATAGCCGCATTAGTATGTTAGTGGATGATAATTTAGAAATTCATCGTACTCAGTATTTAAATATCAATCAATTTGATATTGCTGCACGTATTAATCTCACCGAAATGCGCATTAATGCGAATTCAAACCGCTACTTAACCTTTATTAAAGGACGTGTGGGGCGCAAAATTGGCGACTTTTTTATGGATTTTATGGGTGCAGACGAAGGATTAAACCCACAAGTCCAGAACCAATGTTTGTTACAAGCCGTGAGTGACTATTGCGATCAAGGTGAATTAAGTCAAGAGCAAACGCAAGCGGTAAAAAAACAAGTGTTTGAATATTGCAAAGGACAAATGAATACAGGTGATGATATCGCATTACGGGAACTTTCTGCCGAATTACCGACTCTTAATGAACGTCCATTTATTGAGTTTGCAACAGAACAAGATTACGGACTAGAAGAAACCATCCCTCCGGTACGCTCTGCCTTGAAAACATTAACTAAATTTTCAGGCTCAGGCAAAGGAGTTACCATTAGTTTTGATGCGGAACTCATTAACCAACGCATTATTTGGGATGAAGCCTCGGACACCTTAACCATTAAAGGATTGCCGGCCAATTTACGCGATCAATTACAACGCAATTTAAAAGACAATTAATTTGGCAATTCCGCAAAGTTTAGGTATTATTTGCTCAATTTTTCAAACAAGGTTTTATATTATGAAAATGAAATCAATTTTAACCGCACTTTTCGTTGCCTTCGCGCTATCTGCTTGTTCCAGCGTAGAAAAAATCGTATATCGTATTGATGTACCACAGGGCAATTACCTTGAAGAAGCGAACGTAAAACAATTACAAGTAGGGATGACTAAGCCACAAGTACAATACTTATTAGGTACACCTGTACTACAAGATCCATTTAGTACCAGCACTTGGTACTACGTTTTCCTACAACAAAAAGGCTATGAATCTCCTGAACAACACACGTTAATTGTTAACTTCGACCACAGTGGTCGCGTCGTCAATGTTGATTTAGACAAACCGTTGCCTGATGCAAATAAAGAAGTGTTAAACAATGTAATCATCGAAGCACCTTCAACAGGTAAAGCGAGCTGGTGGCAATTCTGGAAATAAACTAAAAAGGAATTTCAATGATGTCAAAAATTTTGTTGGTCGATGACGATATTGAAATCTCAGAACTACTATCAGAACTTTTAAGACTGGAAGGGTTTGAAGTAGATGTTGCCCATGATGGGCTAGAAGCATTAGATATGCTCAATAGTCAGCATAATATTGTGTTACTCGATATCAATATGCCAAAACTAAATGGTATTGAGACATTAAAACGCATTCGTCAAAATTATACTTTACCTATATTAATGTTGACGGCTCGCGGTGATGATATTGATCGTATTATCGGGCTTGAATTAGGGGCAGATGACTATTTGCCCAAACCTTTTAATGATCGTGAATTAATTGCACGAATCAAAGCCATTCTGCGCCGCACAGAATCTCATCCTCTCTCCGATGATAAAAAGGCATCCAACGATGAACATATCATCAAATTTGAAAATCTTGAGCTACATACAGGGTTGCAACAAGCAAGCTACAATGGTCAAGATTTGGCGTTGACAGGTTCTGAATTTGCTTTACTGTTACGTTTAATTCAAACGCCCGGCAAAATATTATCTCGTGAGACGTTGAACCTTGAAGCCTTGGGCAAAGAACTCATGCCATTTGACCGTACAATTGATATGCACATGTCTAATTTACGGAAGAAATTGCCTGCACGTGAAAATGATCAATCATGGTTCAAAACCCTACGTGGTCGCGGTTATATTTTATTAGTGGATTAACAACAGATAAAAGTGCGGTCATATCACCGTACTTTTTTATTAAAAAATGATGAAATTTCTAAAAGCACCTTCTTATATTAACACCCTATCATTCCAAATCTTTGCTTCATTTTGGGTTATCTTTTTAATCTTGCTCTCTATTGTATTTTTTATTCCTAAGTTAGATACTCGTAATTATTCAGAATTAACCGGTGAGGAGCTACTTAACTACCAACAACAAATTGTCACAGCCATTCGTGAAAATCAGCTCACAAGATTACTCATATCTAAAAATCACCCTTTACCGCTAGAGCAAGTCAAAGAGATCCACCCTTTTTTATTAAATTTAGAAACAAAACAGCTTATAGGTGTTTTAGAAGATGAAATGGAACTTGCAAGACAATTTATCCTTACTGCGACTGATCCCGCAAAACCCCTTGTACGAACACTAGACAATACAAAAATAGCCGGGCCTTTTACCATTCATCTCTCATCCATTGAAGATGAGAATAAAGAAGAACCTTACGCCTTATTCTTTGCTCAAAAGGTCGATCCACAACGAGACTTGGTTAACCAAGTTTTTGACCGTCCCGGATTGTTATTGATTTTTATTATGATACTGTCTTTTCCATTGCTATTATGGCAAACCCTACGTATCTCAGGCCCGCTCAAAAAATTAAACCTCGCCGCAAAATCGGTATCATTAGGTAATTTCACAGTAACTCCTGATTTAGAAACACATGGGGTGTCAGAATTTCGTCGTGTAGGCAAAACATTTAATCAAATGATAGAAGCGATTGATGGTTTATTAAAGACCCACCAAATGCTACTTTCATCCGTATCTCATGAATTACGAACACCGCTCACTCGATTACAACTTGCCACGGCATTATTACGCCGCCGTGTAGGTGAAAGTAGTGAAATTACACGGATTGAAACAGAAATTACTCGTTTGGATTTAATGATTGATGATTTGCTCAAGTTTTCTCGCAACCAAGTTAATATTCACTCTAAACGTAATATTTTCCCTTTAGAAGAACTATGGGAAGATGTTATTTTAGATGCCGCATTTGAAGCGGAACAAAATCATCTTCAATTTCATTTTATACAAAACATTAAAAATCCCGAACGTTATGATTTGCTCGGAAATAAACAATCTCTGACGAGTGCCTTAGAAAATCTCCTGCGCAATGCATTAAAATATACACACAGCACCATTTCCGCCCAAATTCAACTGCTAGGCAATAATGTCTGTATCCATGTTGATGATGACGGTGCCGGTCTCAAAGAAGAAGAGTATAAAAAAATCTTTAAACCATTCTATCGTGTTGATGAAGAACGCACCAAAACAAAAGCTGGTACAGGGCTTGGACTAGCGATTGTAGAAAACAGTGTTCTTCAGCATTACGGTAAAATCTGGGCAGAAAAAAGCCCATTAGGAGGCCTAAGAGTCACCGTAATCCTACCGTTATATACGGGGGGGGTAGCGGTCATTAAATGAGCAATAAAAAGGACTTTTGGGGTTATAAATCATCAATATTTACAGAGATAAAATCCCCATTTGCCTTGCGCTCTCGTACTAAATTCACTAATTCCGTATTTTCAGCTAACTCCTGAAAATATTCTAAGCGCTCAGGTGTAATGTCATCACAAATTTGTTCGTTGTGATTTATGCCGGTATCCATTGCAGATCCAATCATACTACGCGCGCGTACTATATATTCTAATGCACGCATCAATTCAGATTTATCACCATCTTTTAACACTTCAGCTAAATAAGCTTGAATCATTTTTTCACTATCTAAATATTCCGCTATATCAAAGTTTTTTATTTTATTCATAGTTAATCTCCATTTTCTAATGATTTTTATCCGCAAGTTGAAACTGTTGTTTCTTATTATTTGGCTTTATTTTAAAAATTTCTGTTTGTGTTAGTGTTTTTTTAGTCATCATTTAAGCCTTATATATTAGCTCAAAAAAGATCACTCTAAAAAATACCCCAAAGAAAAAAAACGTTTTTTTCTGCCTGTAGTGATCATTTAGTGATCTTTTTTCACGAGACAGAAAGATGCTAAAAAGACAAAACACGCCTAAAAAGACGAAATTTTATTTATTAATCAATGAATTAAGAAAACAGATAGACAGGAAACACGCAAAGGATTTAAAATATGGCGGTGAGAGGGGGATTCGAACCCCCGATGCAGTTTCCCACATACACGCTTTCCAGGCGTGCTCCTTCAACCACTCGGACATCTCACCATTTTGAATGAACTTCTTAAAATCTAGTGATAAATAATTTATCAACGCAAGAAGTGGGCGGAATTATAAGAATTTACTGCGCGCTCGTCCAGTCTTTTTTAGATTTTATTGCGCAAACCTATGACATTTTCGCAAAATTAAGCGTAAAATAACCGCACTTTTTTATTCTTTTGGAATATTCTATGTTAAAAAAATGGTTTTTAAATCAAAATGCATTCTTAGCGGTAAAGCCATTTAGCGCGATGAAAGACAGTCTACGCTTGGGCTATACTCAAAAACATTTTACCAAAGATGTTATGGCTGGATTAACAGTCGGGATTATCGCCATTCCTCTCTCTATGGCACTAGCCATTGCAAGTGGTGTGCCTCCGCAACATGGGCTTTATACGGCTATTATTGCAGGCATCATTATTGCGCTCACGGGCGGTTCTCGCTTTAATATTTCAGGTCCAACGGCTGCCTTTGTTGTTATTCTTTATCCGGTTACCCAACAATTTGGTTTAGGTGGTTTATTAATGGCAACGATTCTTTCGGGGCTAATTTTAATCCTCATGGCGTTATTCCGTTTAGGACGATTAATTGAATATATTCCATTACCTGTCACACTAGGGTTTACTTGTGGTATTGGTATTACGATTGCGACCTTACAAATCAAAGATTTTCTTGGGCTGAATATTCCTGCAATGCCTGCCCATTATATTGAAAAAGTACAGACTATTTTCACCGCACTTCCCTCTATCAACTGGGCAGATACACTGGTTGGTATCGTAACATTAGCCGTTTTGACCCAATGGCGCCGTTTAAGAATTGCCATTCCCGGGCATTTACCTGCGGTCATTGTGGGGACATTACTGGCATTACTATTAAGTCAGTTTGATATGAAAGTGGCAACCATTGGTTCCGCTTTCCAATATACTCTACCTGATGGCACAGTAGGCAATGGTATTCCCAATGTATTACCAAGCTTTATGTTGCCTTGGAATATTCCCAATGCACAAGGAGAAGTCATTCAATGGAACTTTGATACACTTCAAGCACTTTTACCGGCGGCCTTTTCTATGGCAATGCTCGGTGCGATTGAATCTTTACTTTGTGCTGTCGTACTCGATAATATGACAGACACCAAACACCATTCCAATAATGAATTATTAGCCCAAGGGATAGGCAATGTTGTTGCACCATTTTTAGGAGGAATTACCGCAACCGCTGCTATTGCACGTTCAGCTGCTAATGTAAAAGCAGGCGCAACGTCCCCTATCGCCAGCGTGGTGCATGGTTTATTTGTGCTATTTTCACTACTTGTTTTCGCGCCCGCACTATCTTATCTTCCACTCGCTTCTATGGCGGCATTATTATTGCTCGTTGCTTGGAATATGGCAGATGTTCACAATATTATTGCGCTGATCCGCCGCTCAGGGAAAAATGAAATTGCGGTGCTTGTGGTTTGTATTTTGCTGACCGTTGTGTTTGATATGGTCATCGCGATTTCTGTTGGCGTATTACTCGCGAGCTTGCTCTTTATTCGTACAATCGCAGAAATGACCAAAACCATCGAAACGGCGCACCCTGAAGATTTGGAAGATGTCTTAGTTTATCGCGTGAGCGGCCCACTCTTTTTTGCTGCCGCCGATAATTTATTTTCCGAGTTACACGACAAAACCGTTCATACGGATCATGAAATTCGCCATATCGTCTTACAATGCGAAGCGGTGAATGTACTGGATACCGGGGGGATTCATGCCTTAACACGCTTTGTACAACACATGTTGCCGCACCAACAGTTGTATATGTGTAATATGCAATTCCAACCGTTACGAATGTTGGTGAAAGCCAATACGGTGCCTGAATTACAACGTATTAATTTCAGTGCTGATTTAATGGAAACCTACGCAAAAATTCGCTTGCAAGAAAGTGAATTGAATCGATAAGCCGTAACAAAAAGGGCGCAAACAACTCGTTGCTTGCGCCCTTTTCTTATCTCATCAACTAGCGATGACGGCTGCCTTTAAAGCCTTTCTCACGAAATTCTTTTCGCCCTTGCTCTTTAAAAGTGCGGCCATTTTTTCCTGAGAATTTGCGATCACCTTTAAACCCACGCTCATTAAAACGAGAATCACGGTCATTCAAACGATCACTGCCACGGCGAGAATCACGCTGATCAGAACGTCCACGTTCACCACCTTGCACTTCACGTACAAAAGACATTTGCATTTGTTTATTTAGTACGCGTGTTTTTTCAAAATGACGCAATAATTCTTTTGGCATACCTTGTGGTAATTCAATGGTTGAATAATCATCATAAAGTTTGATATGACCAATATGACGGCTATTGATATCCCCTTCATTCGCAATGGCACCGACAATATGACGCACTTCTACACCATCCGCACGACCAATTTCAATACGATATAAGTCCATTGGTTGCGGGTTGCCATAGCCACGGCGTTCTTGTGAACGAGGGTTATCGCGGCGTTCACCACGCTCACGACGATCACCACGTTCGCCACGTTTAGGCATTGGCGGATCAGGTGGAAGAATTAATTTTTGTTTGCCTTGTAACAACATTAACATGGCAGCGGCAATGTCTTCTTGATCTTGATCTGCGGTGAATAAATCTTCCAATAAACTGCGATACAGTTCTAAATCATGATGTTCTAGCTGTTTGGTAATTTGTGCGACGAATTTTGCACGGCGACAAGCTTGTAATTGCTCATGATTTGGTAAACTCACCTCTTCAATAGGCTTTTTCATTAAGCGTTCAATATTACCTAATAAACGGCGTTCACGCGGTTCAACAAATAAAATTGCGCTGCCTGAACGACCTGCACGACCGGTACGACCGATACGATGTACATAGCTCTCTGCATCAAGTGGAATATCGTAGTTCACCACGAGGCTAATGCGTTCCACATCTAAACCACGTGCAGCCACATCCGTTGCCACTAAAATATCAAGTCCACCGTTACGTAAACGATCTAAGGTTTGCTCACGTGATTGTTGAGTCATATCACCGTTTAATGCGGCAGCGCGAAAACCGCGTTGATTTAGCAATTCTGTTACATCCAACGTGCCTGTTTTGGTGCGGGTAAAAATAATTGCCGCATCAAAATCTTCCACTTCCAAGAAACGTAATAGGGCATCATTTTTGCGGAATCCACGCACATACCAACAACTTTGTGCAATATCAGGGTTAGTACGTTGTGTCGATTGGATTTTCACTTCTTGTGGATTCGTCATAAAACGTTTTGTAATACGGCGGATAGGCTCCGGCATAGTGGCAGAGAAAAGTGCCGTTTGATGTTGTTCCGGTAATTCTGCCATCACCGTTTCTACATCATCAATAAAGCCCATACGCAACATTTCATCAGCTTCATCTAATACGATAAATTTGAGTGAAGACAAATCAAGTGTGCCACGATTAATATGATCAAGAATACGCCCCGGTGTTCCCACCACAACTTGAGCGCCTTGACGCAAGGCACGTAGTTGAATGTCATAACGTTGACCACCATAAAGGGTCACGACTCGCACACCTTTTGCATGTTTAGTGAATTGTTCGCAAGCTTCAGCCACTTGAATAGCGAGTTCACGTGTGGGTGCCATGACCAACATTTGTGGATATTTTTCATTGGTATTAATTTGTGCCAACAAGGGTAAAGAAAATGCCGCTGTTTTTCCACTTCCGGTTTGCGCCATACCTAACACATCACGCCCATTTAAAAGATGTGGAATACAAGCCTGTTGAATAGGTGATGGTGCTGTAAAGCCCATTTCAGAAACAGCAGAAAGGATAAAATCAGGCAAACCTAAGTCGCCAAAAGTAATAGTATTGGTTTCAGTCATTAAATACTCGAATTGATAAAAGGAAAGCACAATGCTCTCGTGTATAACATATTGTGGTGAAACATAAAAAGAATTGACCGCACTTTACAGTCTATCTCATTTTTGCACCACGACTCGTTCGGTTTGTGTGTTAGGTGTTTTATCCTTCAAACGCTCTAACTCAAACAATGCAAAACGATACTCAACGAAATTATACACCTGATTTGCTACGGCTAATTTGAACAGCACTTCCGCTTCGTCCATATTGCCCATATTGAGTTTTTGTTTTGCGAGATAAAAATAGGTTTCCGTTAGAATTTCCGCATATTGTGGAGAATTCGGATCAACAAAGACTTTTGCCTTGTCTAATAAATCTTGTACGGAAAGTTTGCCCAAATAATATTGAACAATAAAGGTTCCCCAATATTCAGTAGAAAGCGTTGCCGATCTTTGTACTAAATTTTGTTTTGCCTCATCTGGCTTAAATTTCAAGTCGTTGAAATATAACCATAAAACGCGATAAGGATCGGTTTTATCTGCTTCGTAAAAATACAGAAAATCCTGATTCGCTAAGCTATAACGTCCCGTGTAATGGAAATCTAAACCACGGTTTAAATAGGTGTATTCATAGTTAGGATCAAGTTCAAGCACCACGTTAAAAGCATCTACGGCACCGTCAAAATCTTCATCTAATAACGAATATAAACCTAAATAATTATACACTGCCACCATTTGTGGTTGCAGCGCAAGTGCTTGGGTAAAGTCGTAACGCGCTAATGCCCAAAGCCCCAAACTGTCATAAAGCACACCGCGCTCGAAATGTAAATCCGCGCGTTCTGCAGCTGACAATTGCCCTACAATCAGCATTTGGCTGATTCGTGCAATCATCACTTCCTGTTCAAAATGCACGTTAGGATGTTGTTCCGCCAGCACAATGCTATTTTTAGACACAAAAATCCCTGTTGAATTGCTTACACAACCCGAGAGCAAAGCAAGGCATAAACTTGGAAAGAGTATCCCAAATTTGAACCAACGCATTATCTGTATCATTAAAATTTGCCTTAGGAATAACAGAAATGACGACCGCACTTTCAATCTCAAAGTGCAGTCGATTCTTTATGAATTATTCTTGTTCAACAACGGCTTCCGCTGCCGGAGCTTCCGCAGTAGTACTCAAGTCTTTCATGGTTAAACGAATACGACCTTGACGATCGATTTCAACCACTTTCACGGTCACTTCTTGACCCACTTGAAGGTAATCAGTCACTTTCTCAACGCGTTCTTCTGCGATTTGAGAAATATGAACTAAGCCTTCTTTACCGCCAAGAATAGAAACGAAAGCACCGAAATCCGCTAAACGCGTCACTTTACCTTGGTAAACCACGCCCGCTTCCACTTCCGCAGTGATTTCTTCAATACGCGCCATCACTGCGCGTGCTGAGTTAGCATCAACTGCCGCAATTTTCACTGTACCATCGTCATCGATATCAATTGACGTAGCGGTTTCTTCTGTTAATGCACGAATCGTTGCACCACCTTTACCGATCACGTCTTTAATTTTCTTCGGATCGATCTTCATGGTGTAAATACGCGGTGCATATTCAGAAATTTCCGCACGCGGCGCAGGAATCGCTTGTTCCATGACACCTAAAATATGCATACGCGCGCTTTTCGCTTGATTTAATGCGATTTGCATAATTTCAGGGGTAATCCCTTCAATTTTGATGTCCATTTGAAGCGCAGTCACACCGGTACGCGTACCCGCTACTTTGAAGTCCATATCGCCTAAGTGATCTTCATCACCTAAGATATCTGAAAGAACAACAAATTTTTCATCTTCTTTCACCAGACCCATTGCGATACCCGCTACGGCTGCTTTGATTGGAACACCTGCATCCATTAATGCAAGAGATGCACCACAAACAGAGGCCATTGATGATGAACCATTTGATTCAGTAATTTCAGATACCACACGAACCACGTATGGGAATTCCGCTAAAGTTGGCATTACCGCTGCCACGCCACGTTTTGCTAATCGACCGTGACCGATTTCACGGCGTTTGGGCGAACCAATACGACCTGTTTCACCCACAGAATATGGAGGGAAGTTGTAATGGAATAAGAAAGTATCTTGACGTTCGCCTGTTAATTCATCAAGAATTTGCGCATCACGTTCTGTACCTAAAGTCGCCACGGCCAGAGCTTGTGTTTCACCACGCGTGAAGATGGCAGAACCATGAGTACGTGGTAACACACCTGTGCAGATGTCTAATGCACGAACGGTATCAACAGTACGACCGTCAATGCGTGGTTCGCCTGCAATAATACGTCCGCGAACAATTTGGCTTTCAAGTGCGGTGAAAATATCAATAATTTTACCTTCGCTCACTTCTTCATTTTCAGCGGTAATTTGTGCAATCACCTCGGCTTTAATCGCATCAATTTGCTCATAGCGAACTTGTTTCTCTGTGATACGATAAGCATCACCTAAACGACTTTCAGCAATCGCTTTAACCTGATTAATTAATGCTGTATCTGGTTCTGGTGCAACCCAATCCCAGCGTGGCTTGCCTGCTTCTGCCGCAAATTCTTTAATGGCTTCCACCACCACTTGCTGTTGCTGATGACCAAATACCACAGCGGCTAACATTTGTTCTTCGGTTAAAATGTCCGCTTCAGACTCCACCATTAAGACGGCTTTATCTGTACCTGCTACCACTAAATCCAAACGGCTGTGTTTTTGTTCTGCCATTGTAGGGTTTAACACAAATTGATCATTGATGAAACCAACACGTGCCGCACCGATTGGACCATTGAATGGCACACCTGACAATGAAAGTGCAGCTGATGCACCAATCATCGCCACCAAATCAGGGCTGATTTGTGGGTTAACTGAAACGACTGTAGCGATAATTTGGATTTCATTTAAGAAACCTTCTGGAAATAATGGACGAATTGGACGGTCGATTAAACGAGCAATCAACGTTTCGCCTTCAGAAGGACGACCTTCGCGTTTAAAGAATCCACCAGGAATTTTACCTGCTGCGTAGGTACGTTCTTGATAATCAACCGTTAATGGAAAGAAGTCTTGACCTTCTTTTACATCTTTTTTCGCTACTACAGTAACGAAAACGGTCGTATCGTCCATGCTAGCCATTACAGCAGCTGTTGCCTGACGCGCGATTGCGCCAGTTTCTAAAGTCACTGTATGTTGACCATATTTAAATTGCTTTACAATTGGAGTCACTATTTTTTCCTTTTAAATAAATAAGTTAAGTGTTTTACTTCCCAAATTGCGACTAGCAAAAATAATCTCCTAAAAATCATTTTTGATAGCCGCACGCTAAAACGGAAAATAAAACTATCGTATTATACTCGCCTTTTCAAGGGATTGGTAACTTTATTTGCAAATTGCTTGTTCTTTTAAAAATCAAGTATTAAACTGCTATTGATAACCCATAAGTGCGGTTAAAAATAAGGAGTTTTTTTATGTTATTTGGCGATTTAACCCGCGCCGATTTTAAACGCGGTTTACCTAAAATTATTGCAGATACGTGTGATTATCTAAATTCACTCGATTTGGCTAGCCTTGAAACAGGTCGTCACGAGATTAATGACCACATTTTTATGAACGTTATGGAAGTAGAGAGCGAACCTGCTGAAGCACGTAAATCAGAAATTCATCGTAAATATCTCGATATTCAGGTATTAATTTCAGGTAGCGAAAAAATGGAATTTGGTGTCACACAACCAAATTTGGACGACTACGAGCCTTATAACGAAGAAAATGACTACCAACTTACACTCGCGGACAAAGATATTGAGCTAAAAAGTGCGGTCGTTTTACGCCCTAAAATGTTTGTGGTGTTCTTGCCCTATGAACCGCATAAACCTTGTTGTCACGTTGATAATAAAGTAAGTAAAATCAAGAAATTAGTCGTAAAAATTCCCGCTGATTTACTTTAATTACCTTTCATCACAATAATCAATATCCTAGCATTGACTAGGATATTGATTAAAAATGGTAAATTCTTTTACATGCGGTCAATAACATCACTAAAAACAAACTTTCATCCGCTGACTTTAAGTAATTCCTCCTATCAAATTCGCGCGAATGTCATCAAACGTAACCGTTTTTGTGAGTTTTCCATCTTCAAAAATCACTTCGAGTAAATCATCAGAAAAATCATCTTTTGCCGTCAAACCATCTACATAGCTATCAAAGCTGGTGACTTTTACACGCCCGCATTGAGATTTTTTCAATCCATCATCCGTTTTAGGATTTTTGAAAATCGCTTTTTCTTCGCCATTGATAATGATAGATGTTGCTTTAATAGCAAAACCCAAAGTGTCACGTGTATTGCGTTGATAAGTTTGCGCCCCAACTCCAAATACAATGTTACTCGATGAAAAGCCTTTCGCTTTTAATCCTGCTAAAATTTGAACCATTTTATCGAATGTCACCCCATCGCCATAAATTGCGCCGATATGGGGATCAAGTACTTTATAACCTTTCTTATTAATCGTTCCACCGAAAATATCCCACAGGCATTCAATAAGTCCTTTGCGCTCATGACTTGAAAGTGCGGTCGAATTTCCACATATAATATCGAAAAAATTACCACTATCCGGACGAATAACGATGCGAGCATTAGCTGGACGAGCCATGATTTCATCTTTTAAAATGGGAAGATTTACTGTAATGTTATGCCAAAAATCTGTCGTATCAGACACAATGGAAAGCATTGAATGAGGAAACTGTTTCATTAAATAACGAAACGTTGGCAATTCATCAATACCATGTGCACTCATTACTGAATGTTCCGACGCGGGAATAGATGTGCCAATTAGCTGTGTTGAACCGTAATATGCTTCAATAAATGAAATAGCGGGGATCGTATCAGTACCTAAAAATGCCGTTAAATGTCCTGCACCAGATGTTTCTGCTGATTCAAGCGAACTCATACCACGCATAGAAAAATCATGCGATTGAAATGGCACATGTTCTGCAGAATCGCACGTGTCTGCCGCATATTCCATGAGTACATTACGATAAGCCAGTGCAATAGATGCGGAAGTAATAGGTTGCCACAATGATACATTTATCAGTGTTTCAAGGTAATTTGTAAGCCAAAAGAAATCAGGATGTGTATTTTCAATGGTAAGCATTGGAACTTTGATGGCTACGGATTTACCTTCAGGAATCGCTTTAATTCGTACAGGCAAATAGCCCAAGCGATGTAAGGCGGCGATGTGCTCACCACTTACATCAATGAATAGCGTTCGCTTAATAAAATCACAATATTCTTGTACAACTAAAGATTCATCTCTAGAAAAAAAATTATCGTTAAAATAATGAATTAAATATTTGATCGCGAAAGCCTGAAATCCAAAAGACACAGCTCGTTCAAGATAAGGAGCGTGCTTATTACTGCGTGGCGTAAACGTGCTATAAATGTATTGAGAGCCAACGGGATATTGCAATCGGTGAGACGTTTTATAAAAATCGCAGAGCAAAGATGGCACAGCGCTTGAACATAAAATTTTGTTATATCTATTTTTCATTTTTGATAATTTTCCACTAATTAAGTTAAAATAAGTATAGTAAATATAACACTATTAATTCGACGATGCACGTATTAATTCCTTGCCTAATTCGCTCCAAACTGTCAAACTTAGCTTATTCATTCTCAGAAGGAGAAATATTATGGCAGGCAAACCAACAGCTAAAACGGCGACAAAAACAATAAATAAAAAAACAGCCTCAAAAACACGCAAAAAAACAACCGCACTTTTCGATCCTATTCATCTTGATCCTAATTATCAGCAAGAACAAGCCAAATACGACAACCCTATTCCAAGTCGTGAATTCATCTTGCAAGTAATTCGCGAACATAATCAGCCGATGAGCAGAGAGGAATTATTAACGACTTTTGCTATTCAAGATGAAGAACGAACTGAAGGCGTCCGTCGCCGCTTGCGAGCAATGGAAAATGATGGTCAATTGGTCTTCACCAAACGCAAATGTTATGCATTAGCCGAAAAATTGGATTTATTAAAAGGTACAGTGATCGGACACCGTGATGGTTATGGTTTTCTACAATTAGAAAATCACAGTAATGAAAAAGATCTCTTTATTCCGAATGGACAAATGCAACGCGTAATGCACGGCGATTTTGTGCTGGCACAAAAAAGTGGATTTGACCGCCGCGGTCGTCAAGAAGTACGCATTGTTCGTGTATTAGAAAGTCGTAAAAAAGAAATTGTTGGACGCTTTTTCTTAGAAGACGGCATTGGCTATGTGGTCCCTGATGATAGCCGAATTGGGCGCGATATTCTGGTACCAAACGAAAGCCGTATGGGTGCGCGTATGGGACAAGTAGTCGTCGTCGCATTACGCCCTCGCACTGCCAGTTTCAGCGCGCCAGTAGGCGATATTATTGAAATTTTAGGCGATAATATGGCAAAAGGAATGGAAGTGGAAATTGCGATTCGTAATCACGATATTCCCCATCAATTTCCACCCGCAGTAGAAAAAGCGGTAAAAAAATTCAGCGAAGAAGTGCCTGAAGAAGCGAAACAAGGGCGCGTAGATTTACGCGATTTACCGCTCGTGACCATTGACAGCGAAGATGCGCGCGATTTTGATGACGCCGTCCATTGTCGCAAAGAAAAAAATGGCTGGCGTTTATGGGTCGCCATTGCGGATGTGAGCTATTATGTTCGCCTACGTTCTGCTTTAGACGCAGAAGCGCGCAATCGTGGTAACTCGGTTTATTTCCCAAATCGCGTGATCCCTATGTTGCCGGAAATTTTGTCCAATGGACTTTGTTCGCTCAATCCACAAGTGGATCGTCTCTGCATGGTCTGTGAAATGCAGCTTTCAAATAAAGGACAACTGAAAAGTTATGAATTTTATGAAGCAGTGATGAACTCGCACGCACGTTTAACTTATACCAAAGTAGCCAAAATTTTGGATGGCGATGAAGCATTACGTCAGCGTTACGCCGGTTTAGTGCCGCATTTGGAAGAATTGCACGCCATGTATAAATCCTTGCTTGCGGCGCGTCATCAGCGCGGTGCCATTGATTTTGAAACCATTGAAAGTAAATTTATTTTCAATGAATTGGGACGCATTGAACGTATCGAACCTGTTGAACGTAATGATGCCCATAAAATCATTGAAGAATGTATGATTTTAGCCAACATTGCTGCCGCAAACTTTATGGAACGCCATCAAGAGCCTGCGCTTTATCGTATTCACGCTGGCCCGAGTGAAGAAAAATTAACCGCCTTTCGTGCCTTTTTAAGTGAGTTGGGATTAACTCTTGAAGGGGGAATGAAGCCAACCACGGCGGATTACGCCAAATTATTGGTGCAAGTGAAGGAACGCTCTGACCATGAACTTATCCAAACGATGTTGCTGCGCAGTTTAAGTCAAGCGGTTTACAATGCGGATAATATCGGGCATTTTGGCTTGGCATTGGAAGAATACGCCCACTTTACCTCGCCAATTCGCCGTTATCCTGACTTAACCTTACACCGAGGGATCAAATATTTACTTGCCAAAGGCAAAGGCTCCAAACGCAAAACCACCGAAACAGGCGGTTATCATTATAGCCTTGATGAAATGGACGAATTAGGCGATCATTGCTCCATGACGGAACGGCGTGCGGATGATGCCACACGCGAAGTAGCGGATTGGCTGAAATGCGAATTTATGCAAGATCATATTGGCGATGAATTTGATGGCGTCATTTCGTCAGTCACGGGGTTTGGCTTATTTGTCCGATTAGACGATCTCTTTATTGATGGGCTTGTTCATGTGTCCACCTTAGATAATGACTACTACCAATATGATGCGGCGGGACAACGCTTAATTGGCGAAAATTCAGGCATGATTTACCGTCTTGGCGACAGAGTACGCGTACGAGTTGAAGCGGCTAACCTAGATCAACGCCAAGTGGATTTCAGCTTAATTTCAAGCAAACGCACACCGCGCCGAGTGGGAAAAACCGCAAAAACCAAAGCTAAAATTGCCGCCAAAACCACCGCACTTTCAGCGCCTAAAAACAAAGGCAAATTGAAAAAACAAAAAAGTGCGGTGAAAAAATCGAAAGTTTCAGACAAAGCCAAGAAACCCAATAAATCAAGAAAAAAATAAATGAAGGAAACAAAATGTCCGAAAATATCTACGGTATTCATGCCGTAAAATCCTTTTTAGAACGAACGCCTGAACGTATTATCGAAGTCTTTGTGCTCAAAGGGCGTGAAGACAAACGGTTGCAACCCTTACTTAACGAGTTACACCATTTAGGCATCGCTGTGCAATTTCTTAATCGCCAAACCTTGGATAACAAAGCCAACGGCGAAGTTCATCAAGGGGTGATTGCGCGCGTGCAGCCTGCGAAAGAACTCAATGAAAACGATTTGGATGTTATTCTTGCCAATAAACAAAATCCATTTTTGTTGGTACTTGACGGCGTGACCGATCCCCATAATCTTGGGGCTTGTTTGCGTACAGCGGATGCAGCGGGTGTGGATGCGGTTATTGTGCCAAAAGACAAATCCGCACAACTCACTTCAATTGCGCGCAAAGTAGCTTGTGGCGCAGCTGAAGTCGTGCCATTAATTCGCGTCACCAATTTAGCGCGCACATTACGTGATATTCAGCAAAATCATAATATTTGGGTAGTGGGAACCGCAGGCGAAGCCACCGAAACCATTTACCAAACCAAACTCACCGGCGCGCTCGCCTTGGTCATGGGCGCGGAAGGTGACGGTATGCGCCGCTTAACCCGCGAATGTTGCGATCAATTAATCAGCATCCCAATGGCCGGCTCAGTGTCATCATTAAACGTCTCCGTAGCAACAGGGGTGTGTTTATTTGAAATTGTGCGCCAAAGATTGGGGTAAATTGGGGAATAAAAAGTGCGGTCAAAATGACCGCACTCAGCGCCTGGATAAACGCTAAACAAATAAGGCTGTAAACAAAATAGAAAAAGCAAAAAGCCGTTATCTTTTGATAAGGGCTTTTCTGAATAAGATGGCGGAAGAACTGAGATTCGAACTCAGGGTGGACTCGCATCCACGCCGGTTTTCAAGACCGGTGCATTCAACCGCTCTGCCATTCTTCCGCGGTTAACGGTGGTGAATAATACGGATTTCGTGCCAACCTGTCAAGCGAGAAAATAAAAAAAGTGTTTAATTGCTGTTTTTTAAATCAATGTGAAATTCACCGCGCTTTTAAGATATTGAAAGCATTTGGTGGCAGCAATAAAAAAGCGCCCAAAATGGACGCTTTAAAATCGGCAATATTTGAAAATTAGCGGCGTAAACCTAAACGCGCGATAGTTTCAGAATATTTAGCTAAATCAGTACGTTTTAAGTAGTCTAATAATTTACGACGACGAGAAACCATACCTAATAAGCCACGACGACCGTGGTGGTCTTTTTTATGCTCAGCAAAGTGACCTTGAAGATGGTTGATTTGAGCAGTTAATAACGCGATTTGAACTTCTGATGAACCAGTATCTTTCGCATCACGACCGAATTCTGCAACGATGGCAGCTTTTTGTTCTACGCTTAGAGACATTTTTTACTCCTAAAAAGTAAGTTAATGATACATCATTCGCCGATCTCTAATTCAGCGATGACAAGGAAGTGTGTATTTTAACGACAAATCGAGAAAATGCAATCTTTTATCAAAGTGCGGTCAGAAAAATTTCTATTTTCTAACCGCACTTTTTTCTATTACATCAAACCGCTTGCTGAAAAATCACATTATCCGCTTTTTTCAAATAAGCACTGATTTCATTGAAATTCATATAACGATAAACATCGTCTTTTTCTTTCTGTAAATCGGCTACATAAGTGAGATATTCCGCAGGCGTTGGCAACTTGCCCAGCAATGCCGCAACGGCAGCCAATTCTGCGGAAGCAAGATACACATTGGCACCTTGCCCCAAACGGTTCGGGAAGTTTCGTGTCGAAGTTGAAACCACTGTCGCTTTGTCCGCCACACGTGCTTGGTTGCCCATACAAAGTGAACAGCCCGGCATTTCAACGCGCGCGCCACTTTTGCCATAAATGCTGTAATAACCTTCTTCCGTTAACAAGGCTGCATCCATTTTAGTTGGCGGTGCCACCCATAAGCGGGTTGGGATCATCCCTTTGAATTGATTGAGTAATTTCCCTGCAGCGCGGAAATGTCCGATATTGGTCATACAAGATCCGATAAACACTTCATCGATCTTATCGCCTTGGACTTCCGATAACAAACGGGCATCGTCAGGATCATTTGGCGCGCACACAATCGGCTCTTTGATTTCATCTAAATTAATCTCAATCACCGCCGCATATTCCGCGTCTTTGTCCGCTTCTAACAACGTTGGATTCGCAAGCCAATTTTCCATGGCTTTTACGCGGCGTTCCAATGTGCGTGCGTCACCATAACCTTCAGCAATCATCCATTTCAACAAAGTGATATTGGAATTGAGATATTCAATGATCGGCGCTTTGTTGAGCTTAATGGTACAAGCCGCCGCTGAACGTTCCGCCGAAGCATCCGAAAGCTCAAAAGCCTGTTCCACTTTCAAATCTTCCAACCCTTCGATTTCCAAAATTCGCCCTGAGAAAATATTTTTCTTACCTTGTTTTTCAACGGTGAGCAAACCTTGTTGAATAGCAAAATACGGAATAGCGTGAACTAAATCGCGTAAGGTAATGCCTTCTTGCATTTTACCTGTAAAACGCACTAACACAGATTCAGGCATATCCAACGGCATAACGCCGGTTGCTGCCGCAAAAGCCACTAAGCCTGAACCTGCGGGGAATGAGATCCCGATTGGGAAACGCGTATGGGAATCGCCACCGGTTCCAACGGTATCCGGTAATAACATACGATTGAGCCACGAGTGGATGACACCATCTCCCGGGCGCAAAGACACGCCGCCACGGTTCATAATAAAATCAGGTAAAGTGTGATGCGTGACTACGTCCACAGGTTTTGGATACGCGGCGGTATGACAGAAGGATTGCATCACAAGATCCGCCGAGAAACCTAAACAAGCTAAATCTTTTAATTCATCGCGCGTCATCGGCCCTGTGGTATCTTGCGAGCCCACCGAAGTCATACGCGGTTCGCAATATTGTCCCGGTCGAATGCCATCCACACCACAAGCGCGCCCTACCATTTTTTGTGCCAAGGTAAATCCTTTGTGATTTTCCACCGCACTTTGTGGTTTCACAAAAATATCGCTTTCAGGCAATCCCAACGCCACGCGCGCTTTATGGGTTAAACCACGGCCGATAATCAACGGAATACGTCCGCCCGCACGGACTTCATCTAATAATACGTCTGTTTTTAAGCTAAATTCCGCAATAACATTGTCGGTATCATGAACACAAATTTTGCCCGCATAAGGGTAAATATCAATAACATCGCCCATATTTAAGCCGTTTACATCCACTTCAATCGGCAACGCCCCTGCGTCTTCTAAGGTATTAAAGAAAATCGGGGCAATTTTTCCGCCCAACACAATACCGCCTGCGCGCTTGTTTGGAATATAGGGAATATCTTCGCCCATAAACCAAAGCACCGAGTTGGTCGCGGATTTTCGTGAGGATCCTGTCCCCACCACATCGCCCACATAAGCCAACGGAAAGCCTTTTTGTTTTAAGCTTTCAATTTGTTGAATTGGACCTACTTGAGTTGGCTCATCAGGCACGATCCCCTCGCGTGGCATTTTTAACATGGCTTTGGCGTGCAACGGAATATCAGGACGCGACCACGCATCTTGCGCAGGGGAAAGATCGTCCGTATTGGTTTCCCCTGACACTTTAAACACGGTCACCGTTAATTTTTCCGCTAATTTCGGACGAGACGTAAACCATTCCGCATTCGCCCAAGATTGCAATACTTGCTGCGCATACACATTGCCTTGTTCAGCGCGAGATTGCACATCGTGGAAATTATCAAACATCAGCAAGGTGCGAGATAATTCTTCTGCAGCAATTGGCGCCAATTTTGCGTCATCAAGTGCGGTCAAAAGTGGCTCAATATTGTAACCACCTTGCATTTTACCCAACATTTTTACCGCACTTTCCGCTGAAATTAACGGACAAACCACATCCCCTTTACTCACCGCAGATAAAAATGACGCTTTCACATAAGCCGCTTCATCCACCCCCGCAGGAATACGCGTTTCAAATAATTCCAGTAAATAGGTTTCTTTTCCTTGCGGTGGATTTTTCAATAATTCAATCAGTTGTGCCGTTTGTTCCGCATTTAACGGTTGCGGCACAACGCCCAATTTGGCACGTTCATCAACCTGTTTTTGATAATCTAATAGAAAGTCTGACATAACTACTCCTGACATAGTTGCTCCTTACATATTAGCGATAATATCTTGTGCAAACTCAGAAGTTGAGCGCAAGGTTGCACCGTCTAACATTTCCGCAAAATCAAAAGTCACGGTTTTATCCGCAATGGTTTTGGACACCGCTTTCACCACCAAATCTGCCGCTTCAACCCAACCCAAATGACGCAACATCATTTCGCCGCTTAAAATCAAGGAACCAGGGTTGCCTTTATTTTGCCCTGCAATTTTTGGCGCGGTACCGTGCGTGGCTTCAAAGATCGCTGCGTCATCGCCAATATTCGCCCCCGGGGAAATGCCAATACCGCCCACTTGTGCCGCCAGCGCATCGGAAATGTAATCGCCGTTAAGATTTAACGTGGCAATCACATCGTAATCCGCAGGATGCAATAACACTTCCTGTAAAAAGGCATCGGCAATGCAATCTTTAATCACAATCTCGCGCCCTGTGTTTGGATTGGTTAAGCGCATCCAAGGACCTTGTTCAATTAAGGTCGCGCCAAATTCTTGCGCCACTTGATAACCCCATTCTTTAAAGGCACCTTCAGTAAATTTCATAATATTGCCTTTATGCACCAACGTGAGCGAAGTGCGGTCATTATCAATCACATATTGCAAGGCAGCCCTAACCAAACGTTGCGTCCCTTGTTTAGAAACCGGTTTAATGCCAATACCACAATCTTCCGTAAAACGGATTTTTTTCACGCCCATTTCTTGTTGCAAAAATTGAATCACTTTATTGGCTTCAGGGGAGCCCGCCACCCATTCCACGCCCGCATAAATATCTTCCGAATTTTCGCGGAAAATCACCATATTCACTAACTCTGGATGTTTCACCGGACTTGGCGTGCCGTCATAATAACGAATCGGGCGCAAGCAATTATACAAATCCAACCCTTGACGCATCGCCACGTTCAAAGAACGAATACCACCGCCAACCGGGGTCATTAAAGGCCCTTTAATGGCAACGTGATAGTCGCGGATAAATGCCATGGTTTCATCAGGCAACCACGTATTTTCACCATAAACTTCATTGGCTTTGCCGCCTGCATAAATTTCCATCCACGAAATTTTGCGTTTGCCTTGATACGCTTTTTCTACTGCCGCATCAATCACCGCTTGCATGGCCGGCGTCACATCTACGCCAATTCCATCGCCTTCAATAAAAGGAATGATGGGATTATCGGGCACTTGAAGCGAACCGTTAGCGGCAATTTGAATTTTTTCACCTTGAGGGATTTTAACCTGTGATTGCATATAACCTCCTGTTGTTGGGGTGTTTTTCGTTATTTTGAAGAGATGTATCGAATAGATTAATTAGACCATAACAGGAATTCAACAAAAAAAATAACATTTCGTAAAAAATCCGCTCAAAATAAGAAAAAAATTTCCGTTTTTTGAGCTGAAACAAGAAAGCGTAAAAAAAAATATTGCAAAACGAATTTAAATAGTGCTAAGTTCGTTAGCATCATAATTCTAAAAAAAATATCTCACCACAGGAGGACGGTATGGCAAACGCAAAAGCAACACTTACAATCAATGGAAATGCTTATGATCTCAATGTTTACAAAGGGTCATTAGGTTATGAAGCCGTGGATATTCGCCCTTTAACGCAGAATAAACTCTTTGCGTTTGATCCCGGTCTTGTGTCAACGGCAGTTTGTGAATCAGAGATCACCTATGTGGACGGTGATAACGGACAACTACTCTACCGCGGCTATCCTATTGATCAATTAGCGGAAAATGGCGATTACCTTGAAATCAGCTACTTGCTCTTATTTGGCGAACGCCCAACCAAAGAGCAATATCAAGATTTTTGCCACTTGGTCAAACATCACACCCTTGTGCATGAACAACTCACCAAATTCTTCCAAGGTTTCCGCCGAGACTCCCACCCAATGGCGGTAATGTGCGGGGTAAGTGGTGCGTTAGCGGCGTTCTATCACGATTCTATCGATGTGAAAAACGAAGCTCACCGCGAATTAACGGCAATTCGTTTATTGGCAAAAATCCCAACGTTGGCGGCAATGTGTTACAAATATTCCATTGGGCAACCTTTTATGTTCCCACAAAACCATTTGTCCTACGCAGGTAACTTTCTCTATATGATGTTTGCCACACCTTGTGAACCTTATGTGGTCAACCCTGTTTTGGAACGCGCCCTAGATAAAATCTTTATCTTACACGCCGACCATGAACAAAATGCGTCAACTTCCACCGTACGAACTGCGGCATCTTCAGGGGCAAACCCCTTTGCTTGTATTGCCGCCGGTATCGCATCGCTTTGGGGGCCGGCGCACGGCGGCGCAAACGAAGCCTGTATTAATATGCTGGAAGAAATTGGTACCGTAGATCGTATCCCGGAATTCGTAGCGCGCGCCAAAGATAAAAACGATCCATTCCGCTTAATGGGCTTTGGTCACCGCGTGTATAAAAACTACGACCCGCGCGCCAAAGTAATGCGTCAAATTTGTCATGAAGTGTTAACCGAACTGAAAATCAACAACCCGTTATTTGATGTCGCCATTGAATTAGAGCGAATCGCCTTAAGCGATCCTTATTTCATCGAATACAAACTTTATCCTAATGTGGATTTCTATTCGGGTATCGTACTGAAAGCTATCGGTATTCCAACGTCAATGTTTACCGTAATGTTCGCCCTTGCCAGAACAGTCGGCTGGATTGCCCACTGGAAAGAAATGTACAAACAAGGCAACTTCAAAATTGTACGCCCTCGCCAAATTTATACAGGCCATACAGAACGCGATTTTTCCCCAATTGATAAAGACTAACATAGCAAAAGTGCGGTGAAATTCACCGCACTTTGAGGCATTCTTCTCAATTAATTTTTCCACTTAATCAATCACTCTATCAAATCCACAAGCTCCGTACGTTCGCCGTCTTTCAAATGAGCAAACAAAAGTGCCAATTTTCGAGCCTGATCTACAGAACGATTACTACTTTCCGTCAACAAATCCGCCACCTCACAACCAAAAATTTCAGAAAGCTCTAACAGCCTCAACACAGACGGCACGCTTTTGCCCCTTTCCATACGAGAAACCGCATCATTACTAATGCCTAAAATTTCCACTAATTGTGCTTGTGTTAACCCAACAGCTTGTCGATATTTTGCAATCGCTCGCCCAATGGTCTGTACTAATTGCTCACTTTTGTCCAATGCCCAATCCCCCTTCTCTTTAAAAAAGAAATAATAGGCATTAGCTCTCATTGATAAATAGCAAATAAAATCTAACATAGACTTGAAAAATCTAACATAGACTTGAAAAGTCTAATTAAAATAAATAGTATATCTAAAATGCGTTTTTTCAGGCTTTTTGGCTTTGAATAAACAAAATAAAAAATTTTCTACGGAATGACGCAACCTGTCACAACACATTTATAAAATTCATGCAAATAATAAAGACAGGATAGTTTGACATGGCAAAAAGTAGCATACTCGCCTACCGATTAAGTGAAATCTTAATTTTATTAAATCAAGGTAAACGCCTTGATACCCATCAATTAGCAGAAGAATTTGACGTAAGTGTTCGCACCATTCAGCGTGATATTCGAGATCGACTGACTTTTCTTGACTGGGAAGAATTCGGACCTCGCTATTACAAATTAAATATCCAAAAGCTAGGCTTTTTAAATAAAGAAGATATTGAACGCTTTGCACGTTTTGCCAGCGTAGCGGATTTATTCCCGAAAGTGGATCAAACATTTTATCAAGAAAAGTTAACCGAAAGTGTGAAAGTTAAAGGCTTTCAATATGAAGATATCCGCCATCTTGAAAACGAATTCCGCTTACTGAAACAAGCGATAGAAGAGCGCCAATTTGTGAGCTTTCTGTATAAAAAAAGCGGTCAAAATGATGGAAAGTTTTACAAAATTGCCCCTTACAGCCTAATTAATAAAAACGGCATTTGGTATTTAATCGGCACAGATGAAGACAAACAGAAAACTTTCTGTTTCACTCAAATCACAATGCTCAAAATGCTTGATGAAACCTTCGAGCCAAACCAACAGCTACAAGAAGAGATCAAAAGTAACGACAGCATTTCTTTTGGCAATCAACTCAGTGAAGTTTTGGTCAAAGTCTCTAGCTTTGCCGCCCCTTACTTCCTTCGCCGAAATTTACTGCCTAATCAAAAACTGGTGCATAAATCGGAAAACGGCGAACTTATTTTAGCAAGCGAAAACGTAAACGAACTCGACATCGTACCGCTTGTGCAATATTGGATCCCTCATTTAACCATTATCAGCCCTGATGGATTACAAGAAAAAATGATAGATAAGTTAAAACAATATATGACGAATAATTAAGGGAAAAAAATGAAACAAATTAATTTTTCAGAATCATTTTCAACCATTAAAGAATTAATTCACCAACATCAAGACTTTGAAGTCTGTGATATGGATTTGGTTGATTTATTTAGCTTTAGTCAAGAACTTGAAAAATATATTGAAAGTTTAAATTTGAAATGCCGAGTTTATACCAAAAACCGCTTAGCCACAGGCTTATCTGCAGTATTAAATCCTCGTTGGGGCATTTTATCCCTTGCAGCCATTGCTGCGCATAATTTAATGACATTAAACCCCGACTGTGAAATCTATCGAGATCTTGCGAATAAAAGGGTTGGGGTGGAGTGGAAGAAATAATTTTCTTCGCAAAAATGTTTTTAAAGGAATGAGATATAAGTATGTTTGGTAATAAATCAAAAATAATTGATGGCTTTTTTGTTAAATATAAAAAGCGTATAGAAGATACGACACCAGTAGAGCTTATACGACTCGGTTGGCCTTTTCGTTTTTTCTCAAATCCCACGGAAGAGATGAAGCTAGCTGCTGTAAAAGTGAATGGTTGTGATATTGAATATATTGAAAATCCAACAGAAGAAATGAAGCTGCTTGCGATTAAAGAAAATGGTTATGCTATTCGATATATAAAAAATCCAACGGAAGAAATGAAACTGGAAGCAGTTAAAAATAATGGTTGGGCTATTAAATATATTGAAGATCCAACAGACGAAATGAAACAAGAGGCGGATAAACAGGAAAAGAAACTATATAGACATTTAAAGGTTCTATTCCACAATTCTTATAAAAAAGAAAAAATGATGATTTAGTATTTTTACTAAAGTATTTCTATCTTTTGTAACAATTACCACCATAATTTAATGACTTTAAACCCTGACTGTGAAATCTATCGAGATCTTGCGAATAAAAGGGTTGGAGCGAGAAAAATATTTTTTTATACGCAATGGAGTAATTTAATATGAACTATCAAGCATTCTTAGATTCTGCGTTTGACCTAAAAAAAGAAGAGTTAAATATAGGAAAACTTGAAGAGAAAATCTCTGAAGGAAAAGAAAAACTTAATGTATTAATCATGGGGGCAAGTGGCGTAGGTAAAAGCTCTTTAATTAATGCAATATTTGGTATGGAGATAGCAAAAACAGGAGATGGTAAACCTATAACACAAGAATTGGAGAAAATCTCTGTAAAAGAGAAAGGATTAACTTTATGGGATACAAAAGGAATCGAATCTAAAGACTTCGATGCAACAATGAAAGCCCTTGAAGATGAAATTGAAAAGGGAGTTCAAAGTTTAAATCACAAAAATGCACCACATATCGCATTACTTTGTATTAGTGAAGCATCAAAGCGCGTTGAACCTCGGGAGTTAGAGCTAATTGCACTTAGTCAAAAATATAAGATTCCAACAATCATTGTATTTACTAAAACTGAGCATGAGGCGGGGCAAAATTTCGTTGATAACGCAAAAGAAATTATAAATAAAAAATATAAGGATTTTATTAAAGATCGCTATGCTAGAGTTAATTCAGTAGAATATGTCATACAAGGACATAAATTTTCCAAAAGTGGGCTAGAACCATTAATTGATTTAATTTCATCTTGTATTGAAGAAGGACATAGTGCGATACAAAAGCATTTTCTGAAAATTCAAACCGTTAAAATAGAAGAAAAATATCAAGCAATGCTAGAAGAAGCTAAAAAAATTGTTCATCTTGCAGCAACCTCAGCTGGAGCTGTTGGAGCCTCACCAATCCCAGGATCAGATGCCCCTGCTATTGCAGCAATACAAGGTACGATGATTTATAAACTTAATAGTGAATTTGAAGTAGATATGGAACAAGCTGCTGCAACATCTGTCATTACAGGAATTTTAGGTATTACAGCCTTAGCTCAAGTTGGGAAAGCTGTTGTTGCTGGCGTATTAAAATTTATCCCTGTAGCTGGCGCTATTCTGGGTGGAGCAATATCTGCTACAACTGCCTTTGCTATTACAGAAGCGGTTGGCTTTGCATATATTGAAGTATTAAAAAGATTCTACAATGCTGAAACTGGAAAAGTAGATTTTCCTGAAAACACAGCACTAATCGTAGATGTATTTAATCAAATATTTAAAAAACCATAATTTTCATAAAACCATATTTTCTAAATATAAAATGAGAGTGTAAGCTCTCATTTTATAAAAAAGGAATTATTTATGCCTATCTATGATCCTGTAGGAAGATATCAAGTTTGTTCCAAATGTGGTTGGAAAAACCCAATGGTAGAACACAGCGATTGCTTACAATTTTATTATGCAGAATGCCCAAGATGTAAAAGTGAGTTACATTGGCAAAAAGCAAATAGTATTCAACATAAAATAGAATCTTTTATGAAATTATTTAAACGATAACATCTTTAATTCAAATAAGGCCTTAATAATATATGAAATCCAGACAAAAAAACTCAAACAACAAACAACCTAACATTAAGAATTATTCTATTGAAGAGCTAAAAGGCTATAGAGATGCTTTAGTATCCTCTTTAGATAAACAATGCCAATTATTAGATGAAATCCAGAACTCTGATTTTATAAAAGATAATGATAAAACCAAAATACTAACGAAAGGTAAAATTGATGAGTTCTTGCATATTCTCAAGGGAGAAATAAAAAAACTGGAACACTTTGATGTAGTTCTTGCCGTTGTTGGTACAATGAAAGCGGGTAAATCAACTACAATTAATGCTATTATTGGTCGTGAAATCTTACCTAATCGCAATCGCCCAATGACAGCATTACCAACATTAATTCGTCATACACCAAATCAAAAAGATCCTTTACTATCTTTTAAAAATCCAGATCTAAATAAATTTATTGAACAACTTAAAACATTATTAGAAGAAAATCCACAATGGGAAAAAGATCCAGAAATTGATAGTAGTACTGAGCTAAAAGAAATTATAAAAACCATTAAAGCTAACCAATTTTCATTTAAAGAGAAATATGAAGGTGAAAAAAACATATTTGAATTTTTAAAATCTCTTAATGATCTTGTTAGACTTTCAGGAATTTTACATTCTATTGTAAAAGAAGAATATTCAAATAATAAAATCATAGTAGAACCAGAAAAAGTTCAATTTCCTTATAATGAATATCGCAATATCGATCAATTACCAGTTATTGATATTGAATTTTCTCACTTGGAAAATTCGGAAGGACGATTAATTTTATTAGATACACCAGGACCAAATGAAGCGGGGCAAGAACATCTTAAAACAATGATGATAGAACAGCTTGAGCGTAGTTCTGCAGTATTAATTATCTTAGATTATACACAATTAAAATCAGAAGCTGAAAAAGGAATTAGAGATGAACTCGCTCAGATTCCAACAATAAAAAAAGAACGTTTATTTGCTTTAGTTAATAAATTTGATCAAAAAAATGCTAATAGCGATAATGAAGAGGATACGAAAGATTTAATTTTTAATGATTTATTAAAAAATCGCATTAATAACGAAAATATTTTTACTATTTCATCGCAACGTGGTTTTTTAGCAAATAAAATGAAACATGAAATTGCTAAACATAATAAAAAACCAGAACTTATTACAGATTCTTGGATAGAAGACTTTGCTAAAAAAGCTTTTGGAGAAGAGTTTAATGATGATTGGCTAGAAGCAAGTACAACAAAAATTGAGAAAAAAGCGAATACAATGCTTGAAAAAAGTGGGATAAATAAAGCTATTGAAAAAGCAATTACTCAAACCCATCGAGAAGCACCTACTATTGCAATAAAAACAACACTAGCAAAAATTAAAAATACAATTGAAGAAGCTATTACTAATTTTACTGAAATACATAGTAAAGTTATAGATTTAACGGAGGAAGAACTTCAAGCCATTAAAAATAGTATTGAAAAATTGAAGACTGAAAACGAAGAACTTAAAAATTTAGGCAGAAGCGCAGAGGATACTCTAAAAAAGTTAAGAGAAAAAGAAGTACTAAACGTTGCAAAGGCTATTACAAGTTTAGAAACCGAAATAAAAAATCATATAAATAAAATGTTCACTGCAAGTCGGGATAATTTAATGAGTGCTCATACTTGTCGCACTGGCTTTTTACAATTGGAAAAAACTAATAAGTCCATAGAGGAATTATTAAAAAAATATCCAGGTGAAATAATCCTTTCCTCCTCTACTGCAGTAAATGAGTTTATAAAAGCTATAAATAATTATTATGATGAACTTGTAAAAAAAGCAAAAGATATTGCTTTGGAAAACATCAATACAGGAACTGAAAAGGTAAAAGAAGAAATATCTATATTTGAAGAAAACTGTCGATTGAAGTTTAATTCTATTCAGGCAGAATTTAAAACAAATGATATTAATATTTCATTAACATTACCTACATTTAACGAATTTAACCATAATGCTGTGAAATCTATTAGCTTTACCGATCCTTTCAAAAAAGAATACGAGACCTATAAGGTCGAAAGTTCCGGTATGATGGGAACAGTAAAACGTGGATTGGGGTGGCTTTTGGGTTCTATAGGCATGAATAATGATTTGGGATATGAAGAAAAAACTAAAGAGTTTTTTAAAACCAAAAAATCAGATATTCAGGCTCGTATGATTTCTGATTTAAACACCATTATTTACGATATAAAGAAAGAAACAGCCAATATCTTTAGCGCATTTAGCGACAATTTTATTGCTAATTATGTTGATAAAGTAAGAGAATTAGCTGATTCTGTTATTTTGGAATTAGAATATGCGATGCTTAAACAGAGCAAAGAAGAAAATATAAAAATATCTTATAAAGACAAAATTAACGATTTCAAAATACGTAATGAACAAATTAAAGAAGATATTGACGCAATTTATAATAAATTTCCAACAGAGTAAAATATTGGGATGTGTTAATGAATTTAAATATTTTAGATAAAACAAAAGAACTATTTCCCTATACTACAGATAAAATGGTGGTTGATTTTATTAATGGGATTTATGTTGCAAAAGAACTAAACCAGCAAAAAACTCGCAGAATAGAGATTCTAGATAATATAATGGCTGAAATATCTGGTAAAAACAGACTAGAACAAGCAATGATTAATGGTAATTTAATTGGTGAACTAGACGCTTGCAAACATCTCATTCTTGACTTACAAAAAAATGCTGAGCAACATTCAAGAGCCATTGAATATGTAATTCAGAGACTTTCTACAGCAGAAGAAGTCATTGAGAAGTTTTACCAAGAATTTGCTGATTTTAAAACTCAGGTCAATAATGAGCTAAAAGAAATTAAAGGTCATTTAAAAGACTTACATTTCAAAATTAACAGTAATGAAATTATAGGTACTCTTTTTGATCGATGGGACGCTGATGGCTTAATACAATTTTCGCCAATGGCTCGGTGCTATTATGTGCTAGACTATATTTACTGGAGTGGAGTCCAAATTAACAAAGATAATCTTATAGATAAATTGGTTAAGAATTTGAAGAACGATTTAGGAACAGATCGTTATAAAGATATTCCATTAAATATGTGGCTAGAAATTGATGGTTCGTTAGAAGCAGAAGAACAAAAGTTATTACGTTTTCAAGGAGATTGGACATTTAAAGCCCCTGAATCATATAGCAACGCATTTGTTGCCACACAGTGGCAACATTTAGATGAAAGAAATAGGGAAAAATATAAATCCATTCCTTGCTATATGATTGATATAAATCGCGTTACTAAACGTATGGTTGATGAAGTACTTACAAGGAGAAGATTATGTCTAAATTAGGTTTAGTTCTTTCTGGCGGTGGTGCAAAAGGTGCATATCAAGTTGGAGTAATGAAAGCATTACAAGAACTTGGAATGACGCAAATTGATGCGATTTCTGGTGCAAGTATTGGAGCGTTAAACGGAGCCGTTTTGGCTTCGGCTCCATCTATAACTGAAGGGATTTCTCGTTTAGAACAACTCTGGCAAAAATTAGTGGAAATCGAACCGCTACAACAAGATATTTCTTTTAAAAAGAAGCTGCAACCCAGTTTTACCTATTTAACTTTGTTAGCGTCTGCCGGTTTAACAATAAGCACCCCGTTTCTGTCATTACTTAATGATGTTTTTTTGGATAAGGAGATAGAGTTTTCATTTTTCTCAGATAAGCCATTAAAAGATATGATGGATAAATTTCTAGATATGGAACAATTACAGCAGTCTATTCCCCTTTATGTTTCAGTCTATAACAGAGGAGAAGATAAAAATATAGAAGTATTATGGGATATAGTAAAAGCTGAATTACTAGGTATAGAAAATAAAGGTTCTGAATTTAAACATATACAATCGTTACCTGAAAGCTGTCAAAAAGAGATGTTATTGGCATCAGCGGCTATTCCTTTTGCTTTCCAAAGTCGCCAAGATTTTAAAGGTTCATTATATCTAGACGGTGGTATTGGAGGATTTATCAGAAATCAAGGAAATACACCAATAACCCCTTTAATTAAAGACGGCTATGAGTATATTATTGTTACACATTTAGCAAATGGCTCACTTTGGAATCGCTATGATTTTCCTGAAGTAAAGTGTTTGGAGATTAGACCTAATTCAAAACTAGATATGGGATTTTTGGCAATGTTTGATTTTAGTGAAAATAAAATTCAAGCTTTGCAACAAATGGGATACGAGGATACATTGGAGCAAGTCGGCAAGGTTCATCAGTTTATGGATAGTTTAACTAGCATGCGAAAAGCTAGTCAAAGTCTAGAAGAAAAACTAAATACATTCAAAAATAGCGAAGATAGAATGAAATCGCTTTTAGCAAAACTGAAAAGTTAAAAAAATTTTTCCCTTTGGACATTTACTATATTTTACGGAGCGATATTTAATGACATTAGAAGAAAAGTTAGCTAATCTTGACAAACTTTATAATAAAAATAAAAAGCAATTTAATGATAATTTTAGACTTAAAATTTATCGTGCAATTAGTTGGTTAACTCAAGCTAATAGACTTGATGATTTAGATCATAAATTTATTACATTATGGATCTCATTTAATGCTGCCTATGCAAAAGATTTACAAATCACCCGAACAGGGGATAAAAGTACATTTTTACAATTTTTGAAGAAAATCTGTAGCAATGATAATGAAAATTTATTCCATGAATTAATTTGGGAAAAACATTCTCAAAATATTATTGATTTATTAGAAAATAAATTTACCTTTCAACCTTTTTGGGATTATCACAATGCTATGATTACTAAAGAAGAGTGGCTTACTGAATTTACAAAGGAACAAAATCGAGTTATTAAAGCTATAACATCAAAGAGAACTATTTCTATTCTAATAGCAATTTTCACACATTTATACACAATAAGAAATCAAGTATTACATGGTGGTTCTACTTTTAATAGTGGTGTAAATCGAAAACAAATAAAAGATGGTTGTGATTTACTCTCTAATTTTATTCCACCAATCCTAGAAATTATGATGAAAAACCATAATGAACTTGACTGGGGAAGACCATTCTATCCTTATATTAAAGAATAAACTATTCATTAGGTATATAGAAAATTAATATTCTATATACCTATATTAGTTAGTAATATTATTTCTCAAAATCAGAAGAATATCTTTTAAAAAGCTCATAAAAGGCTCGCATATTATTTAGCTCAGTCCACGATTTCGCTTCTTTAACAGGAATTGTATCTAAATTGTAAATTTTAGTGTGTTTCATTGCTAGTACAAAAGGAGAATGTGTCGCTATAATAAATTGGCAATGATAAAAACGAGCAGAATCTTCTATATATTGTGCTAATTCTAGCTGTCTTTCAGAGGATAAGCTATTTTCTGGTTCATCAAGTAAATAAAGTGCATTTTCTTCAATTCTTTGAATAAAATACCGAAATGCACTCTCTCCATTAGAATTGGCTTTAATATTATTTTCTAAACGTTGTTTTATATATGTTGATTGGCTCACCCTTACGCTTTTTATTTCCTTCAATTTTTTGCTATCTTCTTCAAAATTATCCAAGCTAAAACCTTTGATCTTTTTAAGATTCCCATTTTTATCAAATTTTTTCTTATTATATTCTTCAAATAACAATTCTCTTTTTATATCAATACCATCATTAATTGCCCTAAGATCCAACATAAAATCAAAAACATCATCACTTGTTATAATTTGGCTCTGTCTCGGTATAAAGTTACTCTCATAATTACATAAATCAATATAGTTATCAAAAAAGCTGGTGCGATTAAAAGAAGATTTTCTGTTTAATTTTAACTTTTCTGCTATTATATTTAATAAGGTTGTTTTACCGCTTCCATTACCACCATATAAAATAGTAATAGGTGAAAAAGTTAAACTACTCAAATGTTTTAATGGAAAGATCTTAAAAGGATAATATGATGTATAACAGGTTCTCTTAATACTATCAATAAAAGATTCTTCTTTATATTCACTTGGAAATTCAAACTTTTCTAGATACATAATTATCTCCAATATAATCACTAAATTATTTGAGATTGTATCAAATGATGATGACAGGTTGTGTCATATGAGTGTTTTCTTATTGGCATAGTTTTTGACAGCTTAGCAACAAATACTTAATTAAAGCAGAAATGGGAGTTAGTGAGCTCGTCGAACCATAAGGCATTTCAGCGTTGCACACAAGACTTACGTTTCGACAAGCTCAACGACCGTCTTGTGTAACTGCTGCATAATATCAGCCCAACGTAAAAGTGCGGTAAAATTCACCGCACTTTGAGGCGTTATTTACGACTCGCCTTTCAACTTCAAGCGCAATAATCTTGCGATATTAGTCGCACTTGAGATGAGGTTCTCTTTTCCTTTTGCTAGCGTGGCTTCAAGCGTACCAAGGTTGCGGATAATCGGGAAGACGGCATCAATGCCGTATTGATAAACTACTTGATAATCCTCTCGTAAGCAGCCCACAATAGCAATAACAGGTTTATTAAATTGTTTTGCTGTGCGTGCAACGCCGACAGGGGTTTTGCCAGCAATGCTTTGTGCATCCATTCGACCTTCACCTGTGATCACTAGGTCAGCATCTTTAATATGCTCAGATAATTTTGTCGCCTCAATAATAATTTGTACGCCTGCTTTCAGTTGAGTATTAGGAAGCAATAACAGACCACCGCCCATACCACCAGCCGCCCCTGCCCCCGGTTTGTCCGCAATAGCAATGCCGAGTTGTTGTTCAACTTTGTGGGCAAAATGAGCAAGTCCATTGTCTAATTCGGTGACCATAGTTGGCGTTGCGCCTTTTTGTGGGCCAAAAATCGCGGAGGCACCAGTCTCACCACAAAGTGGATTATTCACATCGCAAGCCACTTCAATAATAATCTGATTCAAACGTGGATCGAGGTTTTCTGTTGAGATCTGTGCAATATCTGCTAAGGCTCCACCGCCCCAACCAATTTCTTGTCCTTGATTATCTTTAAAAGAAAGCCCTAAGGCTTGTAGCATTCCTACTCCGCCATCATTGGTTGCACTCCCCCCAATGCCGAGTAGAATTTTTTTCACACCAAGATCTAAGGCTTTTTTAATGAGTTCACCTGTACCATAACTAGTGGTTTTGAGCGGATTGCGCTGCGCCGGGGGAACTAAATGTAAGCCTGAAGCAGCTGCCATTTCGATAAAAGCGGTTTGCTTATCCCCTGAAATCCCTAAAAATCCTGTTGTTTGATTACCTAAGGGGGCTGTGACCGGTACTTCGATCAATCTCCCTTCTGTTGCGTCAATCAAGGATTGGACTGAACCTTCCCCACCATCCGCCATAGGAACTTTGACATATTCGGCATTAGGGTAAATAACTTTAAAGCCTGTTTCGATTGCGTTAGCCACTTCTAATGCGGTTAAACTTTCTTTAAAAGAATCCGGAGCGATGACAATTTTCATTTCTACATCCCAATTATGATTGAATTTTTGTTATTATTTCATAGATTTATGAAATATAAAGTGATTTTTATCACAAAAATCACATCCAGCGAATTTATTTCCCTATGATACAGACCATTTCCTGAAAATATGCTATGATCTGCCACTCATTTTAGTTTATAGACTCGTTGTCATGATGAATATTCGTTGGAATCTTGTTTTAGCTGTCATTACCTTAGGGCTACTCGCTTGGTTTTATTCGCTAAATCAAGATAATGAAAAATTAACCCATTTAATTAAACCGCCTGAACATCCTGAATATATTGGGCAAAAAATGGAGACGGTTGTATTCTCGCCTAGTGGGGAAAAGCAATATATTGCGTTGTCCGATAAAGTGGAGCATTTTACTCTTGATGGTCACACGGATTTTACTCAACCTGTTGTCTATGTGTTGGATATGCCGATTAGTAAAGATAAGGTTCAAGATAGCACACAAAGCGCGGATAAAAATCAAGTTGAAAGTTGGAAACTAACGGCTGATAAAGCCACATTGACTAAAGACAATATGTTGAATTTAGAAGGTCATGTTATCGCTCAAAGTTTGCTTGAAACCTCAAAATTACAGCGTATTGAAACGGAAAGTGCCGTGATAAATTTAACCACGCAAGACATTACATCCGATAAAATGGTGACGATTAATGGACAAAATCTCACCAGCACAGGTCTAAAATTAACAGGTAACTTAAAACAACAAATTGCCACATTAAAAGAACAGGTAAAAACCCATTATGAAATCCAAAAATAGCATTTTACTTGCAACAACATTAATGCTAGTTTCGCTTTCAGCCGCGGCATTAAAAGAGGATACTAATCAACCTATCAATATTGTTTCCGATAATCAATCTTTAGATATGGAAAACAATGTGGTGACATTTTTAGATAATGTGGTCATTACGCAGGGGTCGATTTTGATTAAAGCCAATAAAGTGATCATTACGCGCCCACCAGAGGGGTCTAAACAAAAAGAAACCGTTGAAGCCTTTGGTAACCCCGTGACATTCCATCAACTTTTGGATGATGGGAAACCTGTTGATGGTAAAGCAAGCAAAGTGCACTACGATCTTGGAAAAGAGTTTCTCACTTTAACGGGAAACGCGGAATTAAAACAGTTAGACAGTAATATTAATGGCGATGTCATTACCTATGATGTGAAAAAACAACAACTTAATGCTTCTAGCCTAGCCAATTCTCGCGTCAAAACCGTGCTAGTTCCAAACCAACTTAATGACAAAAAGAAAAAATAGGATTATCTAATATGTCAGTGCTTTATGCAGAACACTTAGCGAAAAGCTATAAAACACGTCAAGTGGTATCGGATGTAAGCTTTACCGTACGATCAAATGAAATTGTCGGCTTACTTGGCCCCAATGGAGCAGGTAAAACGACTTCTTTCTATATGGTTGTTGGACTGGTGCGTCACGATCAAGGCACAATTCGTATCGATGATGAAGATATTAGCTTATTGCCAATGCATAATCGTGCGCAAAAAGGCGTGGGTTATTTACCGCAAGAAGCCTCCATTTTCCGTCATTTAAGTGTTTACGATAATCTTATGGCGGTATTGGAAATTCGTAAAGATCTGACACCTGAACAACGCCATGATCGTGCTGAAGAATTAATCGAAGAATTTAATATAGGACATATTCGCAATAGCATGGGACAAGCTTTATCAGGGGGGGAACGCCGCCGCGTGGAAATTGCACGTGCCTTAGCCGCAAATCCTAAATTTATTTTATTAGATGAACCGTTTGCTGGTGTTGACCCGATTTCCGTGATTGATATAAAAAAAATCATTAAAGACTTGCGTGACCGCGGTTTAGGAGTATTAATCACCGACCATAACGTTCGCGAAACCTTAGATGTGTGCGAACGCGCTTATATTGTTAGCGCAGGAAAAATGATTGCGACAGGTACACCTGATGAAGTGATGAATGATGAACATGTTAAACAAGTTTATCTTGGGGATGAATTTAAACTGTAAGTTATGAAATTTACCACGCTCTTAACCCCTGAAAATATTCGTCAAGGTATGGTTTACTCGAGCAAAAAAACAATGTTTGAAGCCATTAGTCGCCTTGCTGAGAAACAGATTATACAAGGGGAGTTTTCAAATTCTCTGTGCTTTTCTGGCTTATTTAACCGTGAAAAATTAGGCTGTACAGGACTGGGAAATGGCGTAGCAATGCCTAGAGCCAAATTACCTGCCGGCAACCAACCTATCGCAATTTTTTTACAATTAAGCGAACCCCTTGATTATGATGCAGCAGATAAACGTGATGTGGATTTGATCTTAGCGGTGCTCATTCCTGAAGATTGTTGCGGTCAATACATTGCAATACTGGAAGAATTATCGCAACGTCTGACAGAAAAAAGTTTATGTAAACAATTGCGTGCAGCACAAAGTGCGGATGAAATTTGGCAAATTTTTGAATTTGCTGATCAGCATTATGGCGAACAAATTGAACTTCCCATTGAACAGGATTAAGTTATGGAACTCATTATTATTAGTGGACGCTCAGGCGCAGGAAAATCCGTAGCATTACGCGCCTTAGAAGATATTGGGTATTATTGTGTAGATAATCTTCCTATCGATTTATTACCGCAGCTCGCTGATATTCTATCCCAAACACATAATGCCGCAGCAATTAGCTTAGATATTCGTAACCTCCCCCATTCAACAGAAACCCTCAATGGCGTTTTAAATCAAGTGAGCACCCAACATCAAATTAAGATCATTTTCTTAGATACGGATCGAAGCACACTTATTCGCCGCTATAGCGATTCACGCCGTTTACATCCCTTATCTGTGAAAGATTTATCCCTTGAAGCCGCTATTGATGCAGAGCGCGACCAACTTGAACCATTGGTTCAACACGCCAATTTAATCATAGATACAGGTGTGCTTTCGACCCATGAATTAGCCGAACGTTTACGTGAATTCTTACGAGGTCAGTCCGATAAAGAACTCAAAATTATCGTAGAATCCTTCGGATTTAAATACGGTTTACCTCTTGATGCAGACTATGTTTTTGATGTACGTTTCTTGCCTAATCCTCACTGGAACCCTGCATTACGTCCGATGACCGGTTTAGAACAGCCGGTGATCGATTTCCTATCCAAACACGAAGATGTAGGAAATTTTATTTATAAAACAAGAAATTACATTGAAACCTGGCTGCCCATGTTAGAACAAAATAACCGTAGCTATTTGACCATTGCGATCGGTTGCACAGGTGGAAAACACCGCTCTGTGTATATTGCTCAACAACTGGGTGAATATTTCCAAGCAAAAGGTAAGAATGTTAAAATTCAACATAAGTCATTGGAAAAACATAAGAAATCTAATTAAATACAATAACAGTTGTACAAGACGTTCGTTGAGTTTATCGAAATGCCGGTCTTGTGCAATCAGGCTGGAATGGCTTATGGTTCGACAAACTCACCAACCGCCATTTCAGCTTTCGTCATTCATATTCAACAGATCTTCCAAGAAAAACTCACTATTCGTATCGTTCACTTTTCTTTATATTTTCGTCGATATGTAAATCTAGGTAGCATTTCTTTCGCAGGAATTTCCTGTTCCTGATAATCAAATACCGGAAAGCCCCAACTAAAGTAAATAGCCAACAAGCGGATAATAAAACCAATAATTAATGTCACAAAAATCGCTATATTTAGTGACACCCCAACTTTCAGCAAACCGATATAAAGGCACGCTGTCAAAAAAGCGATAACCGCATAAAGTTCTTTCTGAAAAATCAATGGGATACGATTACACAAAATATCACGCAAAACGCCGCCAAATGCACCGGTTAGAATTGCCGCAATACTCGAAATAATAAGCCCATGCCCCATGTCTAAAGCAATTTGGGTACCTAAAATGGAAAACAAAATTAATCCGAATCCATCTAAGACAAGAAAACTTGTGCGAAATGAGCGGTTAAAATGTGTAATTAACGGTGCAATCAAAACTGTTAGCACAGCAACAATAGCAACGATGACCACCCAATGTGGGTTCGCCACAAAACTGAGCGGATAATTGCCTAATACAATATCACGCATCACACCGCCACCAAGCGCCGGCATAAAAGCAATGACGATCACACCGAAAATATCCATCTTCTCTCGACCGGCTGATAATGCCCCGGTCATCGCTTCCACGACCAAACCGATATAAAAAAGCACTTCTAATAACATACTAATGAATCTCAATGATCTGACTAATAACAATCCCATCCGCAAATCGTGTTTTCAATTTTGCATTTGTCTGAATTTGTGACACACTCGTTAACGCTTTACCTTGCTCATTTTCTGCAATGGAATAGCCTCGGGATAAGACTTTTAATGGACTTAACCCATCTAATTTAGCACATAAATTAGCCAACTGATGCTGCCTTTTATTCAAACTGTTTTTTAAAGCAAAATCTAACCGCACTTGAAGTTGTGACACATATTGCCCTTGCTTTTGTACTTGATGAGGCAATGGATTATTTGCTAAACGTGCAGAAAGTGCGGTTAATTGATAATGATGTTTATCCATTAGGCGTTGCATTGCATTCTGTAAACGTTGCTTTAATTGTGCAGTTTTTTGGCTTTGTGCCTGTAATTGCATTTGTGGATGCTGACGTTGTAACCGACGCTCAAGCTGTTGTAAGGCTTGATATTTCCCCCCTAAATAACGATCTATCGCCATATCTAAATGTTGCATTTTATGGGTTAATTGCTGCAACAACTCCTCTTGGTTACGGCTCACTAATTCTGCCGCAGCAGAAGGTGTTGGCGCACGTACATCTGCCACAAAATCTGCAATGGTGACATCAGTTTCATGTCCCACTGCACTAATAATCGGAATATGGGAATTAAAAATTGCGCGTGCAACCTGTTCTTCGTTGAAACACCATAAATCTTCTAAGGAACCACCGCCTCGTCCTACAATCAATACATCCACTTCCTGACGCACATTTGCCAACGCGATCATGTGTGCAATTTCCGCTGTCGCCTCGTTGCCCTGTACCGCCGTTGGGTAAATAATCACGCGCAAACTTGGATCTCGGCGTTTCAAGATATGCAAAATATCTTGCAATGCCGCACCGGTTGGAGACGTCACAATGCCAACCGTTTTACAAAAGTGCGGTAAATTTTTCTTAAGATTTTGCGCAAAAAGCCCTTCTGCAGCTAATTTCATTTTTAGCTGCTCAAACCGTTGTTGCAATAACCCTTCGCCTGCAGGATGCATCGCATCAATAATAATTTGATAATCTCCACGAGGCTCATACAAACTCACTGCCGCACGCACCAAGACTTGCATGCCATTTTGCGGACGAAAACTCACACGCACGTTTTTCATACGAAACATCGCGGCTCGCACTTGTGCATTTTCGTCTTTCAGAGTCAAATACCAATGCCCTGAAACAGGTTGGCTAAAATTAGAAATTTCCCCCGTTAACCACACTTGTCCTAGCTGCCCTTCTAGCAACATTTTTGCATCATGGTTTAATTGAGAAACAGAATAAATATTGGTGTTATCCATAAATTTCTCAAAAAAAAAGGCGAGCCAAGCTCGCCTGAAACCTTATTCGACTGTGACTGATGTAATCACAACATCTTCCACAGGCACATCTTGGTGGAAGCCTTTATTGCCTGTTTTCACGCCTTTGATTTTATCCACTACATCCATGCCTTCAACGACTTCGCCGAATACCGCATAACCCCATTCTTGCACCACGGTTTTACCAAACATTTCTTTTGAACGATGATCTAAGAAATTATTATCTGCTACGTTGATGAAGAATTGCGCGGTGGCTGAATGTGGATCAGAGGTACGCGCCATAGCAATGGTGCCGCGTTTATTGCTTAAACCATTGTTTGCTTCATTTTGGATCGGGGCCTGAGTAGCTTTTTCGCGTAAACCCGCTTCCATACCGCCACCTTGAATCATAAATCCATCAATTACACGGTGGAAAATTGTGTTATTATAAAAACCTGATTTACAGTAATCTTCAAAGTTTTTTGCCGTTACCGGTGCTTTTTCGTGGTTCAACGCGATTTTAATATCGCCTAAACTGGTATGTAATGTAATCATTATTTTTCCTTTCTTTTGAGAGTAAATTTCGGCTTGCATTATTCCATAAAAACCGAATTAGTGCTATAAAGTGCGGTCAGATTTCACAGAATTTTAACGGAATAATTATGTTAAAAATTTTCAACACCCTAACTCGCGAAAAAGAAGAATTTAAACCTATTAACCCAAATCAAGTGGGTATGTATGTCTGTGGCGTGACCGTTTATGATTTATGCCATTTCGGTCACGGACGCACCTTTGTGTCCTTTGATGTGATTACTCGTTACTTACGCTATCTTGGCTACAACTTGCGTTATGTGCGCAATATCACCGATGTAGATGACAAAATCATTAAACGTGCATTGGAAAATAACGAAACTTGCGATGAATTAGTCAACCGCATGATTGCGGAAATGCACAAAGATTTTGATGCGTTAAATATTCAACGTCCTGATGTAGAACCGCGTGCTACCCAACATATTGGCGAAATTATCGCAATGGTAGAAAGCCTTATCGCACGAAAACACGCTTATGTGGCGGAAGATGGCGATGTGATGTTTGATGTGGAATCTTTCCAAAAATACGGCGCACTTTCACGCCAAAATTTAGAACAATTACAAGCGGGCGCGCGCGTTGAAATTAAATCGGTGAAGAAAAACCCAATGGATTTCGTATTGTGGAAAATGTCAAAACCTAATGAACCGAGTTGGGACAGTCCTTGGGGAAAAGGTCGCCCGGGTTGGCACATTGAATGTTCGGCAATGAACAGCAAAGAACTGGGCAACCATTTCGATATCCACGGCGGCGGTTCAGACTTAATGTTCCCGCACCATGAAAACGAAATCGCGCAATCTTGCTGCGCCCATGACGGCGAATACGTTAACTATTGGTTACACACAGGAATGTTGACGATTAACGAAGAAAAAATGTCAAAATCCTTGAATAACTTTTTCACTATTCGAGATATTTTGACCAAATATGACGCAGAAAGCGTACGCTATTTCTTCTTAACCGCACAATATCGTAGCCTGTTAGATTACAGTGAAGAAAATATTGGCTTGGCACGCAAAGCCTTAGAGCGTTTATACACCGCACTTCGTGGTTGTGAGTTAGTCGAACTTGGCGCAGATGATCAATATGTGACAGATTTCAAAACCGCCATGGACGATGATTTCAATACACCGGGCGCATTAGCGGTATTATTCGAATTAGCGCGCGAAATCAACAAATTAAAAACGGAAGATCAAAGCAAAGCCAACTTGCTTGCAAGCCGTTTAAAACAATTAGCAGGCGTATTAGGTTTATTAGAACAAGATCCTGAAGCCTTCCTACAAGGTAATGCGGCGGATGATGAGGTGTCTAAAATCGAAGCCTTGATCAAACAACGCAATGATGCGCGCGCGGCTAAAGACTGGGCTGCCGCAGATGCCGCACGCGATGCCTTAAAAGAAATGGGTGTGGTATTAGAAGATGGCGCCGGTGGGACGACTTGGCGTAAACTTTAATTGCGAGTCATCACATAAAAGTGCGGTGAATGTGACCGCACTTTTTTATTTGATATAACCATTTGTTCTAAAAATTTGTATTTTGAATATTGAAATCAACACGCTTATGTTGTTAAATCATTAATAAATTTAGGTGTTTATTTTCGGGGCAATTTATGTGTCAATTACTCGGCATGAACTGTAATGTGCCAACAGATATTGTGTTTTCATTTGAAGGCTTCCGCCGCCGTGCAGGTTTAACTGATACGCACTCTGACGGTTTTGGTATTGCATTTTTTGAAGGAAAAGGCGTACGAATTTTTCGCGATGAAAAACCGGCTGCAGTCTCTGCTGTGGCGGATTGTGTAAAACAATATAATATCAAGTCACTCAATGTGATTGCGCATATTCGTAAAGCGACACAAGGCGATGTCAGCATTGTCAATACCCACCCTTTTATTCGCGAAATTTGGGGTGAAAATTGGGTATTTGCCCATAATGGCAATTTAAAAGCCTTACCTGATTTATCAGGTTGTTATTGTCGCCCTATTGGTGATACAGACTCTGAAGCTGCATTTTGCTACATTGCAGATCAACTCAAAAAACGCTATTGCCAGAAACCGACAGAAGATGAAATCTTTGCGGTAGTACAAGAGCTAACCAAACAACTTGCTCAATACGGTACATTTAACTTCATTTTATCTAATGGCGAATGGATGATTGCCCATTGTTCCACCAATCTTCACTACATCACCCGCCAAGCTCCCTTTGGTAAAGTACAGCGTGTGGATGATGACGGTGTGATTGATTTCACCCACTACACCACAGAGGCGGATAAAGTCTCACTGATTACCACTTTTCCACTCACCCAAAATGAAACTTGGACGAAAATGGAACATGGCGGCTTTGTATTCTTTAAAGATGGCGAAAAAATTCGTGAAGTTTTAGGAGTGAAAAAAGAATTAGGCAATGATGGTACATTGGGTTGTGCAAAACAGTAGGAAGTGTTCACTTTGATGAAATTAACCATAAAAGATATTGCTGCCCGTTGCGGTGTAGGAAAATCCACGGTTTCAAGGGTGTTAAATAATGCCCCCAATGTCAATCCGCAAACCCGAGCTAAAATTCAAGCGATTATTGATGAATTAAATTTCGCACCCAACAAAACCGCGCGCGCTATGCGTGGTTCCGGCGAACAAGTTGTCGGTATTATCGTGACGCGTCTCAATTCAACAGCAGAATCCCAAACTCTGAGCCGCATATTGAACGCATTATATGCACAAAATATCACGCCTATTATTGTTGAAAGCCAATTTAAACCTGCTCAAGTGGAACGTGAACTTCTTCTCTTCAAACAACGCCAAGTAGATGGTGTCATTTTGTTTGGTTTTTCTGGGCTACAAACACAACATTTAGCCCATTGGCAAGGTGCGCTTGTCACCGTAGCAAAAGCCTATGAACAAAAAAGTGCGGTCTATTATGACGATGAAAATGCTATCAAAGCCTTGCTAACCCATTTTTATCAACAAGGACACCGACAAATCGGCTACCTTGGTATTCATGAACAAGATGAAACCACAGGTAAAAAACGTACAACGGCGTATCTTGAGTTTTGCAAAACTCACCAGTTAACACCTTATCTTCAACAAGCTGAACTCAGCATTGAAAGTGGCTACCAACAAATGCCTTTGCTTATGCAACTGCCTCTTTCAGCCTTGGTTTGTGCCACGCATAGTTTGGCGGTGGGCGCATTAAAATACTTGCAAGAACATCAACAAAATCTGCCTCTTGCTTGCATTGGGCAAAGCCCGATTCTACAAGCCTTAGCTCCTCAATTAGTTAGCCTTGATTTTGGTTATGAGCAAGCAGGACAACAGGCTGTAACTTTGCTACTTGAACAATTAAATGGCTCAAGTGCGGTCGTTCAACAAAAAATTCCATTTAATTGGTATTAAAATGTGACTTAGATCACAAAATCCATGCTTAATAATCAAAATTGGGAACGTTCCCATTGATTTAAATTCAGAACAATCTATAATCAGCACCAATTTCAATTCTCTTATCCAGCAAAGGATTTTCTTATGGCTAAACAAAAAATCGATCCACAAAATATCGACAAACTTGTGGAATATATCGGTGGTCGTGAAAATATTGCGACTGTAACACATTGTATTACTCGCTTGCGTTTTGTGTTAAATGACGAAAGCAAAGTAGATGCAAAAGCAATTGAAAGTTTGCCAATGGTTAAAGCGAACTTTTCAACCGGCGGTCAATATCAAGTGGTAATTGGGCAAGAAGTGGGCGATTACTACAAAATCTTGTTGCAAAAAACCGGCTTGGCGAGTGTGGACAAAGAACAAGTGAAAGCTGCGGCGCGTCAAAATCAAAAATGGTATGAAAGCCTAATTTCTCATATGGCGGATATTTTTATTCCGTTATTGCCTGCCTTGATCAGCGGTGGTTTGATTTTAGGTTTCCGCAATGTGATTGGCGACATCAAAATGTTTGAAGACGGCACAAAAACACTGGTGGAAATCAGTGCATTTTGGGCAAGTATGCATTCGTTCCTATGGATTATCGGTGAGGCAATTTTCCACTTCTTACCTGTGGGGATTTGTTGGTCGATTGCACGCAAAATGGGGACTTCGCCAATTTTAGGCATCGTGCTAGGGATTACCTTAGTTTCACCACAGCTGATGAACTCTTACGCTTTAGGTTCGCAATTACCTGAGGCTTGGAATTTTGGTTGGTTTGCGGTTGAAAAAGTGGGCTATCAAGCGCAGGTTATCCCAGCGATTATGGCAGGTTTAACGCTCTCGTACATCGAACGAGTTATGAACAAAATCGTGCCTGATTTCTTAAATTTAATCATTGTTCCTGTGATTTCGATCATCTTAGCAGTTTTCCTTGCTCATACGGTTATCGGTCCTATCGGTCGTGAAATCGGTAACGGCGTGGCTTATGTGGTGAAAGCAGCGATGACCGGCGAATTTGCACCAATCGGGGCAGCATTGTTCGGTTTTTTATATGCACCATTAGTCGTCACAGGTGTTCACCAAACCTCGCTCGCCATTGATATGCAAATGATCCAAAGTATGGGCGGCACTCCGGTTTGGCCTTTAATTGCGCTATCCAATATCGCTCAAGCATCAGCGGTTGTTGCGGTCTTTATGATGACGAAAAAAATGACGGTGCGCGAAGTGGCATTGCCAGCGGCATTATCCGCCTACCTCGGCGTAACCGAACCGGCGATGTACGGGATCAACTTAAAATACCGTTTCCCAATGTTATGTGCAATGATAGGTTCTGCTTGTGCAGCGTTAATCTGCGGTTTCAGCGGCGTATTAGCCGGCAGTATCGGCGTGGGTGGTTTACCGGGTATTTTATCTATCCAACACCAATTCTGGGCAACCTTTGCGGTGGCAATGTTAGTAGCAATCATCGTACCGATTGCATTAACAATGGTGGTGTACAAACGCAAAGCGTTGAAGGGCGAAGTGGAATAAACCGTAGGGACACACTGAGTGTGTCCGTTAATATTATTTCAGATGATTTATTTTTCGGACACACGCAGAGTGTCCCTACTGTAGGAAAATAAAAATGAACAACAAAAACTGGTGGCAAAACGGGGTGATTTATCAAATCTACCCAAAATCATTCCAAGACACGACAGGAAACGGCACGGGCGATATTCAAGGGATTATCAAACGCCTTGATTATTTACAAACCCTTGGCATTGACGGCATTTGGATTACGCCGATGTACGTGTCGCCACAAATCGACAACGGCTACGACATTGCCGATTACCGCAATATCGACCCAAGTTACGGCACGATGGCGGATTTTGAACAACTGATTGCCGAGGCACATAAACGCAATATCCGCATTGTGATGGATATGGTGTTCAACCACAGCTCCACCTTCCACGAATGGTTCAAACAAGGCGAAGATCCAAACAGCGAATATCACGATTATTATATTTGGAAAGAGCAACCGACCAACTGGAAATCTAAATTTGGCGGTTCGGCGTGGAAATGGTCTGACAAAGCACAAAAATACTATTTGCACCTATTCGCCCCTGAACAAGCGGATTTAAACTGGGAAAACCCAAAACTGCGGTCAGAATTATTTGATATTTGCAAATTCTGGGCGGAAAAAGGCATTGACGGCTTGCGTTTGGACGTGGTGAATTTGATTTCTAAACCTGAACAATTCGAAGACGATTTTGAAGGGGACGGACGCCGTTTTTATACGGACGGCCCGAAAATTCATCAATACTTAAAAATGCTTAACCAAAACGCTTTAACACCATACGGCTTAATGACCGTAGGCGAAATGTCCTCCACTAAATTGGAACATTGCCAACAATACGCCAATTTGAACGGTTCGGAATTGTCGATGACCTTCAACTTCCATCATTTAAAAGTGGATTACCCGAACGGCGAAAAATGGACGTACGCAAAACCTGATTATGTGGAATTGAAATCGATCTTCAACTACTGGCAACAGGGTATGCACGGCAAAGCGTGGAATGCGTTGTTTTGGTGCAACCACGACCAACCGCGTATCGTTTCCCGTTTTGGCGATGAAGGCGAACTGCGCACCACCTCGGCAAAAATGTTAGCGATGTTGCTACACGGAATGCAAGGCACGCCTTATATTTATCAAGGGGAAGAAATCGGAATGACCAACCCGAATTTTGCCACCATTGAAGAATATCGTGATGTAGAAAGCTTCAATGCCTATGCGGAGCTGAAAGAAAAGGGCGTAAGTGAAGAGCTGATTATCAAGATCCTCGCGCAAAAATCCCGTGATAATTCACGCACACCGGTGCAGTGGGATAGCTCGAAAAATGCCGGTTTCTCAACTGGCACACCGTGGATTGATGTGTCGCGCAATTACCATGAAATCAACGTAGAACAAGCACTTGCAGACAAAAATTCTGTGTTTTACACCTACCAAGCGTTAATTGGCTTACGCAAAAATTTAGTGGTGCTCACCGATGGCGATTACCAAGATTTACTGTCGCAACATCCGTCTGTTTGGGCGTATCAACGCACTAATGCAACGGAAAAATTGACGGTGGTAGCAAATTTAAGTGCAGAAAAACAAGTGGTTAGGTTAGAAACAAGCGGTCAGATTTTGCTGAACAATTACCAAAATCTCGCCCAAGTTGAAAATGGCATTGAGTTGGCGCCTTATCAGGCGGTGTATTTGTTAAAAGCATAAAACACCCGATATATATCGCTTACAAACCAAAGTGCGGTTAAAATTTCTTGGATTTTAACCGCACTTTTGTTTGCATCCTCACCTTTTTTCCTATAACAAGGCGACTTCTAGCGATAATAAAAAAGGCGAAACCTGTTCATTTCGCCTTTAATTTCAATCGACTATTCCACTTTATTTTCTGCTGGCGGTAAAACTAAGTTTAAGATAATCGCTACAATGGCACATAAGCTGATACCTTTAATGGACATACCGCCCACATCAACAAACATTCCACCAATACCAAAGGTCATCACCACAGAAATAATACATAAATTACGCGCTTCCGTCACATCCACTTTGCCACGAATTAATGTACTCATGCCTACCACAGCAATAGATCCAAAAACCAACATCATAATACCGCCCATCACAATGGTTGGGATCGTGGATAAGAATGCCCCTACTTTACCGCAGAATGAAATCGCAATCGCCCATACAGCCGCCCAAGTCATAATGTTCGGATTAAAGTTGCGCGTTAACATCACCGCACCAGTTACTTCTGCATAAGTGGTATTGGGTGGGCCGCCGACCAATGATGCCGCAGCGGTTGCCACACCATCACCTAATAAAGTGCGATGTAAACCCGGTTTTTTCAGAAAGTCTTTTCCGGTTACAGAGCTAATTGCCATAATGCCCCCCACATGCTCTACTGCGGGCGCAATGGCAATTGGAAGTAAATATAAAATCGCTTCTAATTTAAACTCAGGCATCGTTAAATTCGGTAGGCTAAACCAAGCGGCATCTAACACAGGTTGGAAATTAATTAACCCTAAGAATAAGCAAAGGATATAACCGACAGCGATCCCAAACATAATCGGGATCAATTTCATCATCCCTTTTGAAAATACCGCCACGATCAAGGTTGTTAACAAGGTTACCAAAGAGACTAAAATCGCATCATTATAGGCATAAGCACTGCCCTTACCGACTGCCATATCTACCGCTACAGGTGCCAATCCCATACCGATAATAATAATCACAGGGCCCACAACGACAGGGGGAAAAATACGTTCTAATATCGCCGCACCTCGTAATTTTACGAGAGTACTTAATGCCACATAAACTAACCCGGTACAAGCCAAGCCCCCCATTGTGGTCGCAATCCCCCAAGCCTGCACACCATATTGAATCGGTGCGATAAAGGCAAAAGAAGACGCCAAGAAAATAGGCACTTGTTTACCGGTACAAAGTTGGAAAAGCAAGGTACCCACACCGGCTGTTAACAGTGCCGTATTCGCATCTAATCCGGTAATTAACGGCACAAGTACCAACGCACCAAATGCCACGAAAAGCATTTGCAGTCCCACAAATGCTTGTTTTGCTTTACTTTGTTGTTCAATTTGAGTTGTCATATTTGCTCCAAAAATAACCGCACTCTAGGGTCTGTTTATCTTTCAATAAAAGGCAGCGGCGGAGCTTATTTTTTGCCCAATCAAGGCAAAAAAACTGCCGTTTAGTCATTCTAAACAAAGTTTTTTTAACACAGAGTGGGCAAAAAAGAAGCCCGCCCCTTCGGGTTGTGCCTAAAAAAGCCATCGTCGTTGTTGTAAAACTTGTCAATAGTCCTGCTATTAACTGCGTTTTACGCCTAGCCGATGGCTTTTTTAGGCGACAACGCAGCTTTTTATTGAAAGATAAACAGACCCTAAAGTGCGGTCTAAAAAAGAATTATTTTGTACCAAAAATCTTATCGCCGGCATCCCCTAAACCAGGAATGATATAACCATGTTCATTTAAATGACTATCAATTGACGCAGTATAAACTTCAATGTCCGGGTGTGCTGCTTCTAAGGCTTTAATACCTTCAGGTGCCGCCACTAACACTAGCACTTTGATTTGTTTACAGCCGTGTTGTTTTAATAAATCAATGGTCGCAATCATTGAACCGCCTGTTGCCAACATGGGATCCACGACAATGGCTAAACGCTCATCTAAATCACTGGCTAATTTTTGGAAATAAGGCACTGGCTCAAGGGTTTCTTCATTACGATACATCCCCACAACGCTAATACGCGCGCTTGGAATATGCTCTAACACCCCATCCATCATCCCTAAACCCGCACGTAAAATAGGCACAACGGTCACTTTTTTACCCTTGATTTGCTGGATTTCTACATCACCGCACCAGCCATCAATAATCACATTTTCCACTTCTAAATCTGCCGTGGCTTCATAAGTTAAAAGGCTCCCCACTTCGGTTGCCAATTCACGGAAATGCTTCGTGCTAATATCTGCTGCACGCATTAAACCTAATTTATGTTTCACCAACGGATGTTTTACTTCAACCAATTTCATACTTGTTGCCCTTTCATTCAAAAAAATCGTTTGATTGTAATGAAATTCAGTATTTCATTCAATGAGCGAGATCACAAAATCATAAAAAAAAGTGCGGTTATAAAAATCCTTATTTTTTCACCGCACTTTATCCTATTTATTCGACCCTTCAGGATGTAGCCCAATCCCTTGATGACGTTCTTTGAGTTTTTCAATCACATCTTGCCATGCCAAATTTTCATTGTGGAGCAATACAGTTAAGTGATAAACCAAATCTGCCGCTTCGCTAACTAATTCTTCACGATCTTTTGCCATCGCAGCCAGCGCCGTTTCAACCCCTTCTTCCCCGACTTTCTGCGCAATTTTCTTCGTGCCTTTCGCATACAGTTTTGCCGTATAAGAGCTTTCAGGATCAGCGTTTTTACGCTCGGCAAGGGTGCGTTCTAATTTACTAAACCACGTCCAATCGCCTTCAGATTGCGTTTCAAACTGATGAAAACAACTTTCTGCCCCTGTATGACAGGTTTCGCCAATCGGATCGGCTAAAATCAGCAAGGTGTCGTTATCGCAATCCAGGCTCATATCCACCACGTTTAAGAAATTGCCTGAAGTTTCTCCTTTCGTCCATAAACGTTGTTTGGTACGAGAGAAAAACGTCACTTTTTTCTCGGCTAATGTTTTGGCTAATGCTTCTTGGTTCATATAACCAAGCATTAGAACTTCACAGGTTTGGGCGTTTTGGACGATCACGGGAAGTAAACCGTCCACTTTTTGCCAGTCTATTGTATTTATCATTCTTTAATCCTTGTTTTTTCCTAGCACGACAAGCCGTACTAGGTTATAAATAATTAAATCGCCAATTTTATTTATTTGCTATCTTAGCGTAGTGAGCATTAAGCAATAATGAAATTTTCTCACATTCAAATTCTTTTGAGTGTTCAAATACTTCAATTAAATCTACACCTACTTTTTGACAGGCATAACGTTTTCTAGTATCTCGATCGCTAGAATTTTCCACTCTATGACCAGAGCCTTGATATTCAATGACAAGAACCGGCTTACCAAATCTATCAATAATTAAAAAGTCAGCGCGTAAATGGTTGATTGCCCAAAAAGCATCCTTTTCCTCTTTGGTACAATCATCTAACTTTTTAGGTGGATCAATCAGACCTCCTAATCCTACCTGAACAAATAGCCGATAATTTTGTTCTCTATGCTTTTCTAACAAAAGTTTCTCTAATGCACAGAAAACTTTATATTCAGCTTTATTCATTAATTGCCTAGATTTAAAATTGGTATTTAAAATTTGTTTTATGCGCTCATTTTGAAAAGAACTTTTATTATCTTCTTGATAATAAAAAACAGGCTCTTCTCGTCTATATTTTGTTATTCTCTTAGTACGGTGAGTTTTAGGATTAAAAATTAATACTAAAATAAAAATAATAATTGATGAAATAATAACAATAGAATTATTCACTTTATTAACCTCTTCTTATTTCAACATTTTCTTTCCCAAGATACGCCTTCAACTCCCCAATATTGATAATCTGCTTATGAAACACACTTGCCGCCAGTGCGCCGTCCACATTCGCTTCCACAAAAGCATCTCTAAAATGCACCATTTCGCCTGCACCGCCTGAGGCAATTAGCGGTACGTGGCAGACTTCACGCACTTTTTTCAGTTGGACTAAATCATAGCCGTTGCGTACGCCGTCTTGGTTCATCATATTCAGCACGATTTCGCCTGCGCCACGTTTTTGCACTTCGGCAACCCAATCAAGCAATTGCCAGTTGGTTTGACGGGTGCGGCTTTCATCGCCTGTGTATTGGTTCACCCAATACTTGCCCGTTTCTTTCTCAAACCAGCTATCAATCCCCACCACAATGGCTTGCACGCCAAAGCGATCCGCAAGGCGAGAAATCAGTTCAGGATCGGCAAGTGCGGGCGAATTTATAGAGATTTTATCCGCACCAAAGGCAAAAATTTGCTCCGCATCCTCAATGGTTTTAATGCCACCCGCCACGCAAAACGGAATATCGATCACTTCCGCCACACGCTCCACCCAGCTTTTATCCACCGTTCTTCCGTCTGAAGAAGCCGTAATATCGTAGAACACCAATTCGTCCGCCCCTTCTTCCGCATAGCGTTTGGCAAGCGGTACGATGTCGCCGATAATTTCGTGATTGCGGAACTGCACACCTTTGACTACTTGTCCGTCACGCACGTCTAAACAAGGGATTATCCGTTTTGCCAACATTCGATTGCCTCCGCTACATTAAATTTACCTTCCAACAACGCACGCCCCACGATCACGCCAGCCACGCCTGTGCCTTTTAACGCTTGAATATCGGCAAGAGAACCGATACCGCCCGATGATTGGAAATTCACATCAGGGTATTTGGCACAAATTTCTTTATACAAATCCACGTTTGACCCTGCCAATGTGCCATCACGGGAAATGTCCGTACATAAAACGTGCTGCAAACCGACCGATTGGAAATCGTCAATCAATTCTTCCAATGACACGCCGCTTGCCTCTTGCCAACCGCTAATCGCAATGATTTTTCGACCGCTTGCATCAATGTTCACGTCCAACGCTAACACGAATTTTTCTGCACCGTATTTGTTAAACCAGCTCTTGACCATCTCACGTTCTTTGACCGCTGTTGAGCCAATCACCACACGGTTCGCCCCCACTGCTAATAAATCCGCCACATCTTGCTCCGAGCGAATACCGCCGCCCACTTGGATTTTACATTTGGTCGCCGCAATAATCTCACCGATAAGTGCGGTCTGTCTTTTGGCAGGATCTTTCGCCCCCGTCAAATCCACCAAATGCAACTGCTCCGCCCCTTGTGCAAGGTAGCCGGCAAATTGCTCAATCGGATTGTCACTATAAGTCGTCTGTTTGGCATAATCGCCTTGGTGCAACCGCACCACCTGCCCATCAATCAAATCAAGGGCGGGAATAATAATAGATTTTTTCATTGTGTTTGTTTCCTATCCTATATGCTCCTACCCCAAAGGGGTAGGTCTATGATTAACCTAGGGTAATTTATTACCCTAGGCACAGCTATATCATCTCCCCTAGGGTTACTTGTTTGTCCTAGGCACTGCTATGTCGTTTCCCCTAGGGCTGCTTGTTTGTCCTAGGGTAGCAAGCTACCCTAGGTTATGCATGATCCTACCCCGTTGGGGTAGATATGGCACCTAGATACAACTAGGGTCGCTGTTATAAATTTCTATCAATAAAGTTTGCATCAACTTCTACACCAGCTTCAGCCAGTAGAAATTTTGCTTCGTCCATAAAACTCGTATGTTTATGGTGTTCTTTTTGATTTTTGATGTAGTTAATAATTTTTGCTTTATCTCTTTCGCAATAAGTTAATGCACAATAACCCACTGCCCACTCAGTAAAATCAGGAAATAATGATTTATTTTGTTCTAAAAATAAATGCGTTGTCTTTTTTAACTTCCGCACAAATTCCGATACAGGAATAGTTTGATGAATTTCCACAAATAAATGAATATGATCGGGCATTCCATTCACACGGTATAAAACGCTTTGATGATCTTGAACAAATTTCCAAATACAACGATAAAGCTCATTTTCATATTGTTCATTAATGGCGTGAACCCCATATTTTGTCCGAAAAACAATATGATAAAGTAAACGTGTATAACTCATTATATTCCTCAATTACCCCAAATGGGTAAGCTTATACATAACCAAGGGTAACTTGTTACCTTTGGGTTAATCGCCCCAACTGATTTCTCAACGTCCGCTTAAACGCCTCTGCCAGCACTTCGCAAGCTAAAGCTTTTTCTAGCTCCGCGCGCATTGCCTCTGTTGATTTTTGTGCGGCAAGTTGGTTTAGGTGCATAATATTCAAATCCGGATACGGGCGTTGCAAGCGATGGATTTTGTCTCCTTTTTTGCAAATGCCGGTTTGAATCACACGCACATACCAGCCTGTTAAACCTTGCTCTCGCACGATTTTTTGTGTCTCCGCACATTCGGAATTGAGCGACAATCGCTCGCAAGGCTTGCGTGGTTGCGAGACTTCTACAATCACATCGCCGATTTGATAATGGTCGCCCACACAAACGTTGGTTTCGTCCAATTCGGAAACGATAAAATTCTCGCCGTAAATCGCTGTGTTTTTCCAATCGAAATCCTTGCCGATAAGTGCGGTCAATTTTTCAAAGGTTTTTTCTGCCATAAAAAACAACGCTTTATCCACGCCACCGTGGTGGGCTTTCAAGCCCACATCATTACCTTCTGCGCCTAATTCGTGAACGGTGATTTGATCCACTGGCTGCTTGCGGATAGCACTTTCTAAGGTCGTGCCGTCCGCAAAAGTAACGTTTTCCACCAAACCGATTTTTAAGGCTAACACTTCCGCCATTAAATATTCTCCACAAAATTTTTCAATAACTGCGCCCCGTTTTTGCCCGAACGTTCAGGGTGAAATTGCACGCCATAAAAATTTTTGCTCGCAATCGCCGCCGAAAAATCCACGCCGTAGTTACAGGTCGCAATGGTATTCTCATTCGGCAGCACCGCATAACTATGCACAAAATAGAAATGGCTGTCTTGCTCAATATCGGCAAACAACGGATGATCCGCCGCATAACGCACAGGGTTCCAACCCATATGCGGCAACGGCAAGCCTGTATTCGGGATTAACTCCGTTTTACCGTTCATCAGGCGCAAGGTTTCCACATTACCTTCGGTGGAAAACTCCGTCATCAGCTGCATTCCCAAACAGATACCAAGCATCGGTTGAGTAGCGTTTTGAATGGTTTCAATCAGCTGACGCCCCTGCAGATTTTTCATCGCCGCAATCGCTGTGCCCACGCCGGGTAATAGCAATTTATCCGCCGATCTGATTTTCGCTAAATCACGGCTAATTTCCGCTTGAATTCCCAAACGGTCGAATGCAAATTTTACAGAAGACAGGTTTGCACAGCCTGTGTCGATGATTACTAAATTAGTCATAATTATGAGATCTCAACTATATAAAATTTCTTATTCTCACCAAAATCCCGCCATATTATTTGGTAAGTTTCCTTTAATGATATAGAGTATTTTTCTTTTCCTGTCGGTTTTTCTATATCTCCAGTTATTTGTTTTCCATTACGAAAATAAGCATAAACCCCATCAATCTTACCCTTCTTCTTATAAAAATTTTCATCTTCAATAATTGTAATACAATAATTCCTAACAAATCCTTTACATTCCGCTTTGACTGTTTCCATAAAATGTATATCTTTAATAAAACTAAACATCTTTTCAGGGTATTGACCATTAGTTGTATTTGCAAATTTTAGCTCTATTGCATATTTTTCATCATTTTCATATTTATTTAATATAACTATATCTATTTCTTTTTTCTCATTTTTATCTTTTGGTATATAACCAAAATCTTTGACATTTCTTTCAAATTGAATTTTATAGTCTTTATATTTTAGCTGTTCTCTTAAGAATATACCAAGTTCATGCTGAAAGCTAAACTCATTATAAATTTCAATATCTTCTTTATATTTTAAATAACTAAAGAAATCATTAACTAAACTTTCTATATCTAACATAAAACTTCCTAAAATAATCGTTTATCCGCATCATCAAGGCGTAATAACATACGATATTGCGTCCGCAGTGCGGACGCAATTGGAAACGCACGATAAAATTGGCGATAACGTTCCAATTGACGGGCAGAAAAACCACTGCCAAATTCGGGCTGTAGTTGTTGTGCAAGGGATTTGATCAAATAAGCGCCATAATCCGCCCGATCTTGCCCTTGCTGTTCTTCTTCAAAAATCCGCTTGCCGATATGCCAATACATCAGCACCCGTTGGAAATCCACCGCGCGAATGGCCGTTTCGCGGGATTGAAGGATGATTTGTTTGATGTCGGTGGTTAAAGTATTGGCTGTGAGCATGTTTTTTCCTTATCATTTCTACTTGTTACAGGCGGTCTGATTTCTACAAATTTTTGCAAAATCAATCTCTTGAAATACGAATAGTTTTTTTAATATGTTTTAAATTTGCCACAATAGTAAATGTCATCACAATTAAAAGCGACCAAGCTCCCCATTTTCCTAAATGCACCGTTGTCCATGCTCCCATTTGGTTTGGATATTGCCAGATGCCGACAAACGTTCCGATATTTTCAGCTAACCAAATAAAAAAGCCAATTAATGCAAATGCTAATAAAAGCGGCATTCTTCGCTTGCGATCGTAAGGGGTGAAATAAACATAAGTGCGTGCATATAATCCCATTGCAAATGCAGCTAAATACCAGCGATAGTCACCAATATAATGATGAGTAAAAAAATTCAAATAGATCAGTATAGCAACTAAGGTTGATAGCCAATAAGGTGGATGGCTTTTTATTTTTAAATCAAATAATCGCCACGCCTGAATAATATAACTTCCTACCGCTGCATACATAAAACCGGTAAATAATGGTACACCACCAATTTTAGTATAAGCAAAATCAGGATACGCCCAAGATTGTATACTGCTTGATGTTTTAAAATATTCCAAAATAAAACCAATAAGATGAAATAAGGTAATGGATTTTATTTCATCGAGAGTTTCTAATTTTGTCCAGAACATAATAGCTTGTACGACTAACGCAAAAATTAACAATAAATCGTAACGGGGTATATTCCAGATTCCTGCCTTAGGAATCATAAACATCGCAATAAAAAATAATCCAGCAAATAAACACGATCTGGCTTCTTTTAAACCAAAAAATAGAAATTCAACACAAAAACGTTGTATGCCTTTTAATTGATTATTCGTTTGATGATAAATAAGCCATTGATCTAATTTATTGAGCATTTTAGTTCCGATTTAATTTTCTAATTTGTGTTTTTTAGTTTTTCTTGAATTTCTATAACAAGCGGTCAAATCCCCAAAAACTTTGCAAAATCCAACCGCACTTTAGGGCGAATATAATTCTCCCTTACAACATTACAATACGCCTTTACTACTCGGCAATTCATTCCCTTCAATGCGAATAGCTTGGCGTAAGGTTCTGCCGAAAACTTTAAACAGGCTTTCGATTTTGTGATGATCATTGTCGCCTTTGGCCTTGATGTGCAAGGTGGCGAGCATCGTGAAGGCGATAGATTGGAAGAAATGCTCTGTCAATTCGGTGCTAAAGTCGCCGACTTTGTCACGTTTAAAATCTGCTTTGAATTTAATAAATGGTCTGCCCGATAAATCCATTGCGCATTGAGCTTGACATTCGTCCATTGGCAACACAAAACCGAAACGGGCGATGCCACGTTTGTCGCCGATGGCTTGTTTTAACGCAGTGCCGAGGGCAAGGGCGGTGTCTTCAACGGTGTGGTGTTCGTCAATCCAGAGGTCGCCTTTGCACGAGATGTTCATACGGAAACCGCCGTGGGTGGCGATTTGGTCGAGCATATGGTCGAAAAAGCCCACGCCCGTTTTAATGTCGTTCACACCCGTTTCATCCAGCCACACTTGTACTTTGATGTCAGTCTCTTTGGTTTTGCGCACCACTTCTGCATAGCGTGGTTGGCGTTCGCCGATGTTGGTCACCGGCTCGCCCAATAATTTTTCCACAATCAAATCCCAATTTAATTTTTCAGGATGATATTGCAAAGCACGAATACCAAGATTTTCCGCCAACTGAACGTCTGTAGCACGGTCGCCGATGACAAAACTGGTGGCAGGGTCAAACAGTTCACGCTCAATATATTTTTGCAACAACTTGGTTTTCGGTTTGCGGCAATCGCAGTTGTCTTCAGGTTTGTGTGGGCAAATTAACACTTCATCAAACTCAATACCTTGCGAGCGGAATAGTTCCATCATCGCATTATGCGGTTTATCGAAGGTCTCTTGAGGAAATGAACTCGTGCCTAAGCCGTCTTGATTGCTTACCATCACAAAGCGGTATTTGTGTTTGAGTTTAAGCAAAGCTGGGATCACATTCGGCTCAAATTTGAGTTTTTCTAAACTGTCGATTTGAAAATCGGTTTTCGGTTCGTCAATTAAGGTGCCGTCACGGTCGATGAATAAAATAGATTGTTGTGTCATTTTTGTTCTCCTGTTCTTGCCACATACTGACGTATGTGGTTACGCATAGTGGCGATGCGCTGCATCGCTATAAATCTTGTTCAAAAAATTTTTCGTTTATTTCAATTCCAGCCTCTGTAAGCAAGAATTTTACTTCTTCTACAAAATCAGCTGTTTTATGGTGTTCTTTTTGATTTTTAATGTAATTGATGATTTTCTCTTTATCTTTTTCGCAATAAGTTAGTGAACAGTAGCCCCTAGACCACGCATAAAATTCAGGAAAAAGATGTTTATTTTCATCAATCCATTTATGCGTTGTCGTTTTCAGTTTTTGTACAAACTCAGCGACCGAAAGCATCGGGTGCAATTCAACAAAAAGATGAAGATGATCGGGCATACCGTTGATCCGATAAAGCACAGAATTATGTTCTCTCACAAATCCCCAAATATAGCGATAAAGCGCATCTTCATTTTCTTCTAAAATACTTGGCGTACCATATTTAGTACGGAAGATAATATGGTATAAATTTCTTGTATAGCTCATATTTTCCCTAGCTTACCGCTACGGAGTAGCGGCACTATGCTTAACCACGTACGTCAGTGCGTGGCATCCGCACGATTTATCTTATACGCCCCCAATCGCCTCCACCGTTCTTTCCAGCTCTTCTCTCGTGCCAATAGAAATCCGAATACAATTCTGTAACCCCAATGCTTTTTGTTGGTCACGTAAGATAATCCCTTTTTCCCATAAGGCTTTGAACACCTTTTGTCCATCTTGGAATTTTACCAGTACATAGTTGGCTTCAGTGTCGAAAATTTCAACCACACTTGGGATTTGTTTGAGTTGGTCGATTAACCACGCACGGTTTGTCAATACATCGGCAACACGTTGTTGCATTTCGCTCAAGCCTTGAGCGGTTAAGGCTTGGGTAGCGATGTCGGTTACAGGGGTAGGTTGTGGGTAAGGGGCGATGACTTTTTGTAGCACGCCGATCAATTCTTCATTAGCAAGGGTAAAGCCGCAACGCAAGCCAGCAAGAGCAAAGGCTTTGGAGAGCGTGCGGATAATGGCTAAGTGCGGATAATTTGGTAGCTCATTGACCATTGTCGCTTGCGGGCAAAATTCGATATAAGCCTCGTCCACCACCACAATGGCTTTGCCTGCGGTGATTTGCAAAAGTTTGAGCAAATCCGACCGCTTGACCAACGTACCTGTTGGGTTGTTAGGGCTACACACAAACACTACTTTCACCCCGTCCAAATTGCGTTCAATTTCAGGTAAATTAAGTTGGAAATCCGCAGTTAAAGGCACGGTTTTGAGCGCAATGCCACAGGTCTCCGCCGACACGCTGTACATTCCATAAGTTGGCGGACAGTACAACACGCTATCGGTCGGTTCACAAAAAGCGCGGATAATCAATTCAATACTTTCATCGCCGCCACGAGTGGTAATGACTTGCTCAGGTTTCACACCTGCATAAGCCGCATAGCCCTTAACCACGCTTTCAGGTTGCGCCTCGGGATAGCGGTTAAGCGCCGATAATTGCACATCAATAGTCGGCGAAGTTGGATATTCATTGGCATTTAACCACACATCGCCCGAACCACCCAAACGGCGAGCAGATTGGTATGGAGTAAGAGCTTGGATGTTTTTTCTGGAGAGTTGTGAGATTGTCATAGTGTTTTTTCCTGCTTTGCCTGTATTATGAAAATGACTTATTGTTAATTATTTTATTGCAGCATCTTGTTGTAATTTTCTTAAGACACTCATTGCCAAATCAGCTTGTTCATAAGGAACGAAAATATGATCGTGATAATTCCCCGCAACAACATTACAACTAATCTGAGCTTGACCTAATGCTGCTGCGAAAGCCGCCGTTAAACCGACCGCTGCAAGATCGGAATGTACGGTTAAAGTAATCCAAGCAGCACGAAATTGAGCGTTTAATTGGTATTTTTGAGCTGTTTGTTCTGAAACAACAATAGATAATCCTTCTTGCTCTTGAATAGAAGAAATAATTTCCGAGAGTGGAATTGCAGTGTCAGGTTCAACCGTAGCAAAGAGGTATATGCCTTCATTCAAGTGCGGTGTCATTGTACGTAATAATTCATTTAAGTTATTGATTGGTAATGTCATTTTTTATCCTCATATTGACGGTGTTAATTATGCGCTTATTTATAGCCATATCTTGCATCATTGCAAGTTTTTGTTTGTTCATTATATTTTTCCTTTTACCCGTAGGGGCAAAATATTTTTTGCCCCAAAACATCGTGGGGAATTCAGGGCGAAAAATGTTTCGCCCCTACAATTTATTTATCTTCGTCAATTCAATATCTATTTTTCGCAAATCTTACTCTGTTCGTTATAACTACCGCCATTATCTAAACAAGCGTCTTTCGCCATAAAATTTTGAATAAAAGGAATGGCAAAAACCAAGCATAAGATAATCATTAACAGCAGATAAATTATTTTTTTCATTAAATGTTTCCTTTTGAACCGTAGGGGCAAATTACATTTGCCCTTATTACCTTTTGCTTTGGGGCTAATATGATTAGCCCCTACAATTATTTCCCGATTTTATTTAATCTAATCGACACCGCCTGTTTGTGCGCATCCAACTGTTCCGCACTTGCCATCAGTTCCACGGTTTTTGCTAAGTTTTTAAAACCCTGTGGCGTGAGTTCTTGTACAGTCATTCGTTTGCTGAAATCCGCTAAACCTAGGCTGGAATAGGTGCGGGTGTAGCCGTAGGTTGGTAGCACGTGGTTGGTGCCGCTGGCGTAGTCGCCCATACTTTCGGGGCTGTATGCGCCTAAGAAAATTGAGCCGGCATTGTCTAGGCTGTCGAGCAAGTCTCGGGCATTTTCCACTTGCACCACCAAGTGTTCAGGCGCATATTCGTTGCTGATTTCCACCGCTTGTTCGATGCTGTCGGCAATAAAGGTGCGGCTGTGTGAAAGAGCTTTGCGTGCGGTTTCTGCACGTGGTAATTGTGCCAGTTGATTTTCGATAGAAAGTGCGGTCTGTTTTGCTAATGTTTCGCTTGGCGTAACCAAAATCACTTGGCTGTCGGCACCGTGTTCTGCTTGAGAAAGTAAGTCGCTGGCGACAAAATCAGGGTCGGCGTTTTCATCGGCAATCACTAACACTTCCGAAGGCCCTGCCGGCATATCAATTGCCGTGCCTTCTTGCACCACTTGGCGTTTTGCCTCGGTGACAAAAGCGTTGCCCGGCCCGAAGATTTTATCCACTTTTGCCACTGTTTCTGTACCGTTTGCCATAGCAAATACCGCTTGCGCACCGCCTACGGCATAAATGGTTTCCACGCCGCATAGGTTGGCGGTGTAAAGAATTTCATCGGCAATCGGCGGCGGTGAGCAAAGAACGATTTTCTTACAGCCGGCAATTTTGGCAGGAATAGCAAGCATCAACACTGTTGAAAATAGTGGCGCTGAACCGCCCGGGATATACAAACCCACACGCTGAATAGGGCGTGTCAGCACTTGGCAACGCACACCTGCTTGAGTTTCAATATCCACACCTTGCGGAAGTTGAGCGTTGTGAAAACGCTCAATGTTGCGTTTAGCGTTTTGAATGGCTTGCTTGAGTTCGTCAGGAATACGGCTCGCTGCCTGTGCGATCTGCTCGGCAGAAATCACAAGGCTGTCGAGCTTAATACGATCAAACTGCTCCGCTAATTCAAACAGGGCTTTATCGCCGTTGGTTTTGACATTTTGTTTAATTTTTTCAACCGCTTGCGTAACGCTCTCGCCCACTAATTGCGCAGGGCGAGAAAGAGCAGCTTGTTTTTCGGTTTCAGTTAAGTTGTTCCAAATGAGGGTTTGCATATTTTTATCCTTCCTGTCGGTTGTAGGGGCGAAATATTTTTCGCCCTAATTACGTTCTGATATTTATGAATAAAATCTATCGGTTCGCCAATTTAATGGATTATATTTAATATAATCACTAATTTTATGGTAGCTTTCTTCCGTCCGAATAATATGTTCATAATAATTTCGTTGCCATAATGTATGAATTTGAGTATGTTGCCTTACCCATTTTGTTACACCCACTTTAAATCCTCGAACAATAGAACCAATTGTTTGAGAGGTTCCTTTCGGGCGATTAACCATAAATTCATTTGGGTCATTGGGCGAAAAATATTTCGCCCCTACAATTTCAATGATGAAATGAATGTGGTTGGGCATAATGACAAATTCATGTAACTCAACATTTTCAAAATGATTGGGGATGTCATACCAACATTTCTGGGCAATTTCCCCAATGTCATTTAATTGCATATGATCGTCAATAATTTCACCAAAAAAATGCGCATTATCTTTACAACAAAGCGTAATAAAATAAAAACCATCTTGACGATAATCGAAATGTTTTAATCTTATCGAACGCCGATGATGTATATTCGGATCATATTTCATTTATTACTCCATCATCTTCTCAATCGGTAGCACTAAAATCGAGCTTGCACCGATTTCTTTCAGTTTTTCCATCGTTTCCCAGAACAAGTTCTCTTGGCTAACCACGTGCATTGCGACTTTTGAGTTGTCGTGAGCGAGCGGTAAAATCGTTGGATTTTCTACGCCGGGTAAAAGAGCGGTGATTTCTGCGAGTTTTTCTTTTGGTGCGTGGAGCATAATGTATTTGCTTTCTGTGGCTTGTTGTACGCCTTGAATGCGAGTGAGCAATTTGTCCACTAAAGCTTGTTTATCCGCCGAAAGCGGTTCTTGGCGTTGGATTAAGCAGGCTTTGGATTTGTAGATCACTTCCACTTCTTTTAAGCCGTTTGCCTCAAGGGTTGCGCCTGATGAAACTAAGTCGCAGATAGCATCGGCAAGCCCTGCTGAAGGTGCCACTTCTACGGAGCCGTTTAATAAGGTGCTTTTAAATGAAACGCCTTGTTCTGCCATATAGCGTTTGAGTAAATTCGGGTAAGAGGTGGCTATGCGAGCATTGTTGAAATCTTGCACGCCGTTGTACGTGCGGTCGCGATCAATAGCAAGAGATAAGCGGCAACCACCGAAATCAAGGGTGCGGAGTTTTTTGTATTCCACGTTTTCGCCTGTGGCTAAACGCCCGAGTTCTTCTTCCTCCAACACGTTTTCACCGATGATACCGAGATCGACCACACCATCGAAGATTAAGCCTGGAATATCGTCATCACGCACACGCAAAATTTCAATGGGTAGATTTTCAGAATAGGCGATTAAACGTTGTTCATTCCAATTGATTTTTACCCCACATTGTTTAAGTAGCTCGGCGCAATCTTTGCTTAGACGACCTTTTTTTTGTAATGCAATGCGTAAACGATTTGTGTCTGTCATAATGTTTTCCTTCTCATTTTTGAATTCTAAATATAAAAAAATCTCTCGAAAGTGGTATTCCGAGAGATTAATGTTTGATTACCTGCACTTTCTCGGAAGCTATCTTCCGAACAGCACCATGCGCCCGAAAGATTATTCAGGGAAATGATGGCGGTGATGGTTAAAAGTGCGGTTAAAATTCATTGTATTTCCTTAATGTCATTTATTTGTATAAACGATTGCGTGCTTTTAAAATACGGAAATTTCTTCTCTCTTGCAAGTAGTTTTTTAGGTATTTTTAAAATTATTTTGGAAATAGCCTTGCGCGGAGAAACAATAACACAGGGCGATGCTGCAAATCTTTAAATTCAGCATGCCATTCGGGTTGTTCCGCCAACATGGGCTCTGCCATTTTTTCAATCTTAAAACCGGCTTCAATAAGCTGATTGATTATCGTGGCGGTGGTACGGTGATAGGTTTTGAACGGTTGCTTAAACCAAGTTCTATCACGCTCTCCTTCGTCACGATAAAAATTCAAACGATAGGCAATTTGTTCCTTTTGCGCATTTTTTTCCCAACGTTCGCCACCTTGATAAGCTGTCACAATCGGATGTTCTTGCGAAAAAACTAAGGTGCCATTGGGTTTTAATTTCGCTTTAATATCTGCTAATAATTTAGGGAAATCTTGCACATAATGAAAAGCAAATGAACTTGTGATGATATCAAAATCATTTTCGGGCAACTCACTTAACTGTTCCATTGATGACTGATACAGCGAAAAGTGCGGTCGTTTTGTGGAAAGATTGATATCCGCTTGCTTTAACATGGATTCAGACAAATCCACGCCCACCACAAAATCAGCCCCTTGTTCAAGATACAACGCTAAATGTTCGCCTGTTCCGCAACCTAAATCCAATAGCCTTTTTCCTTGCAAATCAGGCAATAAGGATAACATTGTGGGCTTTTCCACAATGTTATTTAGGCTAATTGGATTGGCGCGTAACTTTTGATAAAGCGCAAAAAAGTTTTCTGTATCGTAAACGGATTTTTTCATCTTAACCTTTAAATTCAGGCAACCAACCGAATTGTGCGGCTAATTGAGCAAGGATATTTAACAAACCAAATAAAATCACAAAATACACCATGCCATTGCCCCCGAAAGCGGTATATTGGCGTTCTGGGAATTTTTGACGGCAGGCTTTGGCAAGCAAGGCCGGCACAATTGCCGCCCAAATGGTTGCCGCAAGTCCGGCATAGCCAATGGCGAGCACAAAGCCATAAGGATATTCTAGGCTTAAAATGAGCGGTGGCAAAAAGACCACAAGCGCCGTTTTGGTGCGTCCTAATTTGCTGTCATCAAAGTTAAATAAATCTGCGATGTAATCAAATAACCCCAGCGTTACGCCTAAAAATGAGCTAGCGATGGCCATATAAGCGAAGAATTTTAGGGCGACAGCGATATAATCCGTTTCTAGCGTAGCACTTAAGGTATTAAGTAATGCTGCAATATCGCCCCCTTTTTCAATCACAGGGCCGAATGCCGCACGCGGTAAATTTCCTTGAATCGCCAATTGCCACAACATATAGATACCAAGGGCAATGGCTGTACCAATAAAGACCGATTTCACTACTTTGGACGCATCACGATGGTAATATTTTACCAAGCTCGGTACGTTTTGATGAAAGCCAAAGGAAACCAAGCAAACGGGTAAGGCGGCTAAAGCATAAGGTAAATATTTGGTATTTTCTTGCGCTAGGGTATCAAACAAAATCTCCGATTTAACGGATGAAACCAGCCCGCTAATGGATAATACGAAAGAAATCACCATTCCAGCGATTAATACAGTACTAAAACGATCCACGGCTTTGGTGGAAAACCAAACAAAGGCGGCTAAAAGAATGGCGAAGATCAAGGAACCTGAAGTACGCCCGATTTCTACCGCACTTTCAGGGGAACTCAGTAATTGATTGATAAAACCTTCCGTAATTCCGCCACCTGACGTAATGTAGGCATAGGTTAAGATGTAAAGCACAAATGCCAAAGACAAACCATTTAAAGCGTTCCAACCTTTACCTAATAAATCTTTTACGATGGTGTCAAAACTCGCACCTGTCGGATAATGCAAATTGGCTTCCAATAGCATTAGCCCTGAAGACATCATACAAAACCAAGTATAGATTAGGATAAGAATAGAGCCAATAAACCAAACGCCTGAGGTTGAAATCGGGTTAGCCAGCATCCCGGCACCAATGGTACCGCCTGCGATAATCATAATACCGCCCAATAAAGATGGATGTTTTTTGTTCATAGAGAAATCCTTACTTAAAGTTTTGTACTATTATAGTAGTACAACAAGCAAAATATCAAGTGAAAGTGCGGATAAAAATTAAAGTAAGTTGAACAACCCAGCCAATAGAAAGGGCAAAAACCAGCGTTCCTATACCAAAAGTACCACCAAGCAAGAAACCGAGTAAGCAAACCAACACTTCAATGCTGGTACGTACAATACCGATTTTCCAATGAAATCGTTGGCAAAGCCCCACCATTAAACCGTCACGCGGCCCTGCGCCTTGATGACAAGTAAGATAAAACGCGGTTCCGATACCCAAAAAAAGAATACCTGCTAAGGCATATAACCAACGCGTAAGAAGTGCGGTGGGGGTGGGAATAATCTTGACGGTAAGTCCAAGAAAAAAGGCAATAACCGCAACATTGAGAAGGGTGCCAATACCAGGGCGTAAACGCAAAGGAAACCAAAATAACATCACAACAAGACTAATGACAAAAGAAGTCCAGCCTACACTTACCTCTAATTGTAATGCCAAGCCCTGAGACAAAATCGTCCAAGGCGCAGAACCTAAATGAGATAAAAGAAGCAATCCTTCCCCTAACCCCACGCCTATAAAGGTCAAAATAAGCACCAGCAATGAACGTGGTTCAAGGGACCACAGTGATGTGGCAGTCCAAGGGGTTTTAGGTAAAACGGCATATTTTGACATAGCTATCCTTTCATATTAATTCACAGTAATGATATCCAAATATTTTTCAAAACAAAACTATCGTCTTGCTATAACTTATAGCCAAATCAGCTAAAAAAAGGTAGAATTCGCGCCGTCAAAAACCTAGAGGACATCTTATGGAAACATTAATCAGCATTTTGGGGATTGTGGTTTTATTAGCAATCGCCTTTTTATTATCCACTAACCGCAAAGCCATTAATTACCGTACGGTAATCGGTGCATTTGCTATCCAACTTATTTTTGGTGCACTCATTTTATATGTGCCGATTGGACGCGATGCGTTGAAATGGCTCGCTGAAGGTGTTCAAAACATCTTAAATTATGGTGCAGAAGGGACAAAATTTGTGTTTGGTGGCTTAGCCAGTAACAAAATTTTTGAAGTCATGGGGGGCGATGGTTTTATTTTCGCTGTTCGTGTTTTACCTGCAATCGTATTCTTCTCTGCATTAATTTCTCTTCTTTATTACATCGGCGTGATGCAATGGGTAATTCGCATTATTGGTGGTGGCTTACAAAAATTACTTGGTACATCAAAAGCGGAATCGATGTCTGCTGCAGCCAATATTTTCGTAGGACAAACCGAAGCGCCACTTGTGGTGAAACCGTACATTAGCAAAATGACAGAATCTGAATTATTCGCTGTTATGGCCGGCGGATTAGCCTCAATTGCCGGTTCTGTTCTAGCCGGTTATGCAGGAATGGGTGTGCCGTTAACCTATTTAATCGCCGCTTCATTTATGGCGGCTCCAGCAGGTTTGCTTTTCGCCAAAATCCTTGTTCCACAAACAGAACAATTTAATGATGATTTTACTAAAGTAGAATTTGAACAACCCTCTAATATGCTTGATGCGGCAGCAGCCGGTGCGTCATCAGGTTTGCAACTTGCCTTAAATGTTGGCGCAATGATGATTGCTTTTGTGGCATTAATTGCCTTATTAAACGGCATTTTAGGCGGTATCGGTGGTTGGTTTGATATGCCGGAATTATCTCTGGGCATGATCTTCGGTTGGATTTTCAAACCACTGGCTTGGGTAATTGGTGTACCTTGGGAAGAAGCCCATATTGCCGGTCAAATGATTGGGACAAAACTGGCTATTAATGAATTCGTAGGCTACTTTGAATTCTCAAAATATTTAAGCCCTGAAAGTGCGGTGCAATTAACAGACAAAACCAAAGCCATTATTACTTTTGCGTTATGTGGTTTTGCAAACTTTAGCTCTATCGCTGTACTTATCGGTGGCTTAGGCGGCATGGCACCAAACCGCCGCGGTGATATTGCTCGCTTAGGCATTAAGGCGGTCATTGCAGGTTCGTTGGCTAACCTAATGAGTGCGACCATCGCAGGCTTATTTATTGGACTAAGCGGTATCGCTCTAGCCTAATTTTATGCTATACTCATCCCATTCAAAACCACGGTTCATCCGTGGTTTTGTCGTATTTAAACATGTTAAACGTTTGCGTATGGCAACGTAAGGAATAAAGATGAAACGTGTATTTATTATGATGTTGGATTCTTTTGGCATTGGTGGTGCAAAAGATGCAGCAAAATTTGGTGATGAAGGCGCCAATACCCTTGGACATATTGCAGAACATCAAGCCCCACTCAAGCTTCCTCATCTTGAAAGCCTTGGCCTAGGATTAGCGGCACAGCAATCCTGTGGCGAATTACCAAAATCTTTCCAAAATCAACCGCACTTAATCGGTGGCTATGCCTATGCTAAAGAAATTTCTTCAGGCAAAGACACCACCTCAGGACATTGGGAAATTGCTGGCGTTCCTGTTTTATTTGACTGGGGATTATTTCCTGAAAAACAAAATAGCTTTCCACAAGCTCTGTTAGATCGTATCGTTGCCAAATCAGGAATTAAAGGCTATTTGGGCAACTGTCATTCATCAGGCACCGTTATTTTAGACGAATTGGGCGAAGAACATATGAAAACCGGTTTGCCGATTTTCTATACGTCCGCCGACTCCGTATTCCAAATTGCAGCTCACGAAGAAACCTTTGGCCTGGATAAGCTCTATGCTCTTTGCGAGCTGGTTCGAGCTGAACTTGACGAGTACAACATTGGTCGTGTTATCGCGCGCCCTTTCGTAGGAACAAAAGCAGGCGAATTTAAGCGTACCGGCAATCGCCGAGATTATTCTGTTGAACCACCTGCTCAAACCGTCCTACAAAAACTGATTGAAGAAAAAAATGGCACGGTGATTTCAGTGGGGAAAATTGCAGATATTTACGCCCACACCGGCATTAGCAAAAAAGTTAAAGCTACCGGCATTGAGGAACTTTTTGATAAAACCCTCGAAGAAATCAAAAGTGCGGCGGAAAATAGTATCGTTTTCACTAACTTTGTAAATTTTGATGCCGATTTTGGTCATCGCCGTGATGTCGAGGGTTATGCAAAAGCCTTAGAATATTTCGATAGCCGATTACCTGAATTATTTGCATTAATGCAAGAAGGGGATTTGCTGTTCTTTACTGCTGACCACGGTTGTGATCCAACTTGGGCTGGCTCAGATCATACACGTGAAAATATTCCTGTTTTAATGTATGGTAAAGACGTGCCAACGCAATTCTTAGGCGAACGTGACACCTTTGCGGATATTGGCCAAACTATCGCAAAACATTTTGAGCTTTCACCTATGCCATATGGGAAATCAATTATTTAACAACAACCTAAAGCGGTTTATTCGCTGCTTTCTACGATAAAAGGAACATATTATGACTCCACATATTAACGCACCGGCAGGTGCATTTGCCGATGTTGTTTTAATGCCGGGCGATCCGCTTCGTGCAAAATATATCGCAGAAACCTTTTTAGATAATGCGGAACAAGTGACCAACGTCCGCAATATGTTTGGTTATACCGGCACATACAAAGGCCGTCGAATTTCTGTCATGGGTCACGGAATGGGTATTCCCTCTTGCTCAATCTATGCCAAAGAATTAATTACCGAATATGGCGTAAAAAAAATTATTCGTGTAGGTTCTTGCGGTGCCGTGCGTTCAGATGTTCATGTCCGCGATGTCATTATTGGTTTAGGGGCTTGTACCGATAGCAAAGTAAACCGCACACGTTTTAAAGACAATGATTTTGCTGCTATCGCTGATTTTGAATTAACCCAAGCTGCCGTTCAAGCGGCTAAAAATAAAGGCGTTGCTGTTCGTGTAGGTAACTTATTCTCTGCCGATTTATTTTATACCCCAGATGTAGAAATGTTTGATGTCATGGAAAAATACGGCATTCTTGGCGTAGAAATGGAAGCCGCCGGCATTTACGGTGTTGCTGCTGAATTTGGTGCTCAAGCCTTAACGATCTGCACAGTTTCAGATCATATTCGCACGGGCGAGCAAACCACGGCAGAAGAACGTCAATTAACATTCAATGACATGATCGAAATTGCGTTGGAAAGTGTATTGATCGGAGATAATGCATAATTTAGTCCTTTTTTCAGGCATGGGGCAATGGTATTTGCCCCAATTTTATTTTAGGGCAACAATATAATTTAATTTTCTTAGATTTTTCACCGCACTTTTCTTGAACTTCCCTTTTTCATCCCAATCTAATGCGCTAAACTATCGTTATTTTTTAGACTTTTAGTTGAGGGCCAGCATGAATTTTATTGGTAAACTTTTCGGCTTTTTTCTTGGTTTCCGCTGGGGCGGTTTATTTGGCGCGATTATCGGTGTCATTGCCGGACATTGGGTTGATAAAAAACTCTATGAGTTAGGCAGTGTTAACTCGTCATTTTTCCACAGAAAACTCACGCGCCAATCGCTCTTTATGCAAACAACCTTTGCCGTACTGGGTCATTTAAGTAAAGCCAAAGGGCGTATTACCGAAGACGATATTGCGCTTGCCAACAACCTCATGGAACAACTTCATCTTGATAGCGCCAACCGCAAATTAGCGCAAGAAGCTTTTACACGGGGTAAAGAAGCAGATTTCCCTATTCGCCAAGTTATTCGCGAATTTCGTTTAGGCTGTGGGCAACGTGCAGATTTATTACGTATGTTCCTCAGCGTACAATTCCAAGCAGCATTTTCAGATGATCACTTACATAATGCAGAACTCGAAATCTTACGTGTTGTCGCGGAAGAGTTAGGTATTTCAACATTCCAATTTGAACAAATGATCGCCATGGAAGTGGCTCGCCGTCAATTTTCAAGCGGTAATTTCTACCAACAGGCTTATCAACATTATCAGCAATATCAACAAGGTGCTTACCAACAACAAGATTATCAACAAAATAGCTATGGCGGTTATCGTCAGGCTTCCGGCCCAACGGTGGAAGATGCTTATAAAGTTTTGGGTGTTTCCGCTAGTGACGATAAACAAACTGTCAAACGCGCTTATCGTCGTTTGATGAATGAAAATCACCCTGATAAATTGGTTTCAAAAGGCTTACCACCTGAAATGATGGAAATGGCAAAAGAGAAAGCACAACAAATTCAAGCTGCTTACGATTTAATTTGTAAGGCGAAAGGTTGGTAATGCGCGTTATTCTCGCCCCAATGCAAGGCGTATTAGATCCCCTAGTGCGCCAGCTTCTTACCGAAATCAATCACTACGATCTCTGTATTTCCGAATTTGTTCGTGTGGTCGATCAATTACTACCCAGCAAAATCTTTTATCGTTTAGCCCCTGAATTACAACAAGGGGGCTTGACCGCATCAGGTACGCCGGTACGTGTTCAGTTACTTGGGCAATTTCCCCAATGGCTCGCAGAAAATGCTGTTCGAGCCATTGAATTAGGCTCTCATGGCATTGATCTAAATTGCGGCTGCCCATCCAAAACGGTGAATGGCAGTAATGGGGGAGCAAGCCTATTAAAAGATCCCGAATTAATTTACCAAGCGACCCTGGCTTTACGTCAAGCCGTTCCTAAAGAACAACCTGTTAGTGTGAAAGTGCGGTTAGGTTGGGATGATATTTCTCAAGCCTTTGAAATTGCCGATGCAGTACAACAAGGTGGTGCAACTGAAATCACCATTCATGGACGTACCAAAATGGACGGCTATCGCGCGGATCGCATAAATTGGTCACAAATCGGCAAAGTTCGTTCAACCTTACGTATTCCGGTGATTGCTAATGGCGAAATTTGGCGTTGGGAAGATGGGCAAAAATGCCGTGAAATAACAGGTTGTGAGGATTTAATGATGGGACGCGGCGCGTTAAACATCCCCAATTTAAGCCATGTTATTAAAGAAAACGCGGACAAAATGCCTTGGGAAGAAGTCATGATTATGTTGAGAAAATATGCTCAAATGGAAAATATCCACGATAGCGGCTTCTATCACGTGGCACGTATCAAACAATGGCTACATTACCTCAAAAAAGAATACGAAAATGCCACCGCACTTTTTGCTCACATTAAGGCATGTCATGATGCCCATGACTTACGTGAAAAGCTGTTATCCTTCCCATAAAAGAAAAAATCCCGAAACAAGTTGCTTCGGGATTTTCTGCATTTAGTCAAAATACCATTAACGCGCGCGGAATACGATACGACCTTTGCTTAAATCATAAGGCGTCATTTCTACCGTTACTTTATCGCCGGTTAAAATACGAATATAGTTTTTACGCATTTTACCTGAAATATGTGCGGTTAATACGTGCCCATTTTCCAACTCAACGCGGAACATGGTATTTGGCAAGGTTTCCAAAATTGTGCCTTGCATTTCAATGCAATCTTCTTTAGCCATTCGCTATAAATCCTTTGTAATTAAAATAAGTTCAAAAAAACGTGCTGATTATACTCTGTTAACAAGGTTCCGCAAAGTAATTTGAATAAAACAAACACAATTTTTGAGTAAAAGACATAAAATCCGCTTACTCGGACAAATAACGTCAATCCATTTTAGGTAACCAACACAGACTACATAAAACCTTTCAATTTTTAACCGCACTTTTGTAAAAGTGCGGTTATTTATTTTGTATTTTTACCGTAGCCACTCAAAAAATCGCTGTTATGTAAGTCTATTTTTTGATACATTATGCAAGATTTTTTGCATGCCTAAATTTAGGCGAAATTAAGAACGGAACACTTATGTTATTTAAAAAAATTCGTGGATTATTTTCTAACGATCTTTCAATTGACTTGGGGACAGCAAATACCCTGATTTATGTGAAAGGTCAAGGTATTGTACTGGATGAACCTTCTGTAGTGGCTATTCGTCAAGGTCGTAATGGCAATAAAAGTATCGCTGCTGTAGGGAAAGATGCGAAGTTAATGCTTGGTCGTACATCCAATAACATTACAGCAATTCGCCCAATGAAAGACGGTGTGATTGCAGATTTCTCTGTCACTGAAAAAATGTTGCAACATTTTATTAAACAAGTACACAGTGGTAACTTCCTACGTCCAAGCCCTCGTGTTGTAATTTGTGTGCCTGCCGGGGCTACACAAGTTGAACGCCGTGCCATTAAAGAATCGGCATTTGGTGCAGGTGCACGTGAAGTACATTTAATTGTAGAACCCATGGCTGCTGCAATTGGGGCAAAATTACCTGTTTCCACACCAACAGGTTCTATGGTTATTGATATCGGTGGTGGTACCACAGAAATCGCGGTCATTGCTTTAAATGGTGTTGCCTACTCTTCATCAGTACGTATCGGTGGCGACAAATTTGATGAAGCAATTATCGCTTATGTTCGCCGTACATTTGGTTCATTAATTGGTGAAGCCACTGCGGAACATATTAAACAAGAGATTGGTACCGCTTATATCCAAGATGAAGATGAAGTGCGTGAAATGGAAGTTTATGGTTCTAATTTAGCAGAAGGTGTGCCACGTGCATTCAAATTAACCTCGCGCGATATTTTAGAAGCGATTCAACAACCGTTAGAAGGCATTATTACTGCAATGCGTACTGCCTTGGAAGAATGTAAACCGGAGCATGCCGCAGATATCTACGAGCACGGTATGGTATTAACAGGTGGTGGTGCATTATTACGTAACATTGATATTTTGTTAGCAAAAGAATCTGGCGTACCTGTTGTCATTGCTGAAGATCCATTAACCTGTGTTGCACGTGGTGGTGGTGAAACCTTAGAAATGATTGATAAATACGGTTCAGATATTTTTAGTGACGACTAACTTGAAGAAAACACAATCAAAGTGCGGTAAAATCTGACCGCACTTTTCGTTTATTTATTTCGATATTTTTCACTCAATGAAACCAATTTTTAGTAAAGTTCCGCCGTTAGGTTTACGGCTTTTCCTTGCGGTCATCGCCTCTATTGCGTTGATACTCTCTGATGGGCAAACCAATGCCATGATTCGCATGCGTAGCCTTATGGAAACCGCGATGGGAAGTCTCTATTATTTGGCAAATTCACCACGTTCAGTGTTAGATAATGTCTCTGAAAACCTTGTAGATACCAATAAATTACAGATTGAAAATAAAGTCCTCAAAGATCAATTACGTGAAAAAAACGCGGATCTCTTGTTACTTGACCAATTAAAAGTAGAAAATCAGCGTTTACGTTTATTGCTCAATTCACCACTACGTACCGATGAATATAAAAAAATTGCTGAAATTTTAACATCGGAAACAGATCGTTATCGCCAACAAGTTGTGATCAACCAAGGGGCAAATGATGGCGCTTATGTCGGTCAACCTGTCATTGATGAAAAAGGGGTGATTGGGCAGATTATTTCAGTCGGTGAACAAAATAGCCGCGTGCTGTTGCTTACAGATGTCACTCATGCCATTCCAGTCCAAGTTTTACGTAATGATGTGCGAATGATTGCAAGTGGCACGGGTCGCCCGGATGAACTCACCTTAGACAATGTACCGCGTTCGGTGGATATTGAAAAAGGTGATTTACTGGTCACTTCAGGGTTAGGGGGTCGTTTTCCTGAAGGCTATCCTGTTGCTGTCGTTGAAAATGTCTCTCGAGATGGCGCAAATTATTTTGCCACCATCACGGCAAAACCATTGGCATCCTTGGAACGTTTACGTTATGTACTCTTAATTTGGGCAAACGAGGATATGCACCGCGCCAAAGCCAGTTCCCCTGAAGAAGTACGGTCAACTGTACAACAACGGCTAGCTAATCAGGAAAAAGGGGTTGATACCAAAAAAGCATTGATCGTTAATGAAGAAAATCAAACTCCACCAACTGTGGATGAGATACCATCGCCTGATAATTTGCCTGAAATGAACAACCATGATAATCAGGTTGATCCTGAATTAAAAGAACACAGAGAAGAAGACTAATGAATGGACGATTCTTTATCCAATTTTTGGGACTATGTACGACATTTATTATTACCCTCGTACTGGAAATTGCACCTTGGCCGGCAGGGCTACAAGCCTTAAAACCGGCTTGGCTCCCTTTGGTATTGGCCACCTGGATTCTAGCTTTACCCACCAAAATTAATGTAGGAACCGCATTTATATTGGGGATGTTATGGGATGTGGCCATTGGCTCGATTCTTGGTGTACATGCTTTAGTGTTATCACTATTCGCTTACACGCTCGCACGCTACAACCAGATTTTTGCCAATCTGTCTCTATGGACGCAAAGTCTATTGATGATTCTCATGGTATTTATGTTACGTATTGTTATTTTTATCGTAGAACTTTGTATTCATACGGCGACTTTCAACGGACAAGAAATTTTTGGCGCGATTATTAGTGGGGCATTATGGCCTTGGCTATTCTTATTACTTCGCCGTATCCAGCGTCAATTAGGGGTAAATATTTAGAGTCTGTTTATTGAAAGATAAACAGCCCCCAATTATCAAAAACAAAAGCGCGGTCAAAACTCAGTGAATTTTGACCGCGCTTTTTTCATTAAACTAACGAATCACAAAACTAATAGGAACACTCAAAGAATCGCTCATGCCTGCAGGTCTCGCGCCCACTGACTGCGCTGAATTCACTGCATTGAGTGCGGAATTATCCAACTCTTCTTTACCCGAAGATTTTGCCACTCGCGCATTTCTTAAGGAACCGTCTGAAGTAAGATTAAAGGCAATGGTAACAACCCCTTGCAATCTCATCATTCTTGCTCGTTGAGAATATTTTTTATGTCGTTCAATCTCACGGTGCAATTTGGCTTTATAGGCTGCAATTTCCGAATCATTCGTACCATGTCCCACCATATTGGTATTGGTATTCGCAGATTTTGACATCGCCGTTGCTTGTGAATTCACACTTGCATTTCCGGCTTGCACTTTTGTGGCAACCACCGCATTCGGATTAGGTTCGGATTTTGCCATCATCCTATGTTCACGTTCTCGGTGTTTAAAGCGATGTTTTTCACGATGGTGCTCTTTCCGCTTTTCTTTATATTCTTCTTTCGGTTTGACAAATTGCTTGGTTGGATCGGCAACGATTTCTTTTGGCTCCGGCTCAATGGCTTTCACGGCTTCCGCTGGAGGTTCAGATTCTACGCGCGTTGCCATTAACATTTCCATGGAAATATTCGTGGAAATTTCATCAGCAGTAATACCATTAGCGGGTTTATCTTCTTTAAACGAGAACCATAATAAAGCAATTAAACCCACATGAAAAAACAAAGAACCTAAGAAACCAAGACGCAAATGACTTTTCATGTTATTTGCCTTTTTCTTTCATTGCGACAATGGCAACGTTTTTGATGTGATTTTTTGCCATCAGATCTGTGATGGACACAAAATCCTGAAAGGAGGCTTCAGCATCCACTTTTAAAGTCACTTTTTGATCTTTATTCCAACTAGCAATTTCTTGTTCTAAGTCTGTTTTATCGATAGGCTTGTCGTTAAAAAACAATTTGCCATCATGAGTGACCGTTAACAATTTTGCTAAATCATCAGATTTAAAAGCGACAGTTTGAGAAGCTTTGGGAACATTAACTTGAATTTTGCCTTGTGAAATAAAGGAGGCCGTAATCAACACAATCGCTAACAAAACGAGCATAATGTCGATAAAAGGAATGATGTTAATTTCATCAAACTTTTTCATAGCCTACCTCTATGCGCCAATATTTTTGCTGCTATTTAAGGCTTTCCATTTTAAGCGTTGCACTTCAACTTTTCGCCCTAGCGCGCTGTAAAACACCATAGATGGAATTGCCACTAAAATCCCCACCGCAGTGGCTTTTAACGCAAGGGATAAATGCAACATAATTGCCGCAGCGTCAATATCACCCGCGGAATTGCCTAAATCGAAGAAGGTTAATAAAATCCCAACGACCGTGCCTAATAAGCCGACATAAGGTGCATTGGCACCAATGGTTGAAATAATAGTGAGATGGCGATTGAGATCGATGTCTAATTCGTGAATATTGCTATAGGTTTGCACTTTAATACGGCTGAGAAAAATGAAACGTTCAATCACAAAACACACCATAATAAAGCTCATAATGCCTAATAAGCCGATGATAATGTAATCGCTATAGTCTTTGAGAAATTGAAATAATGCTGGCATAGGACACCTTTTATATAAGTAAAAATTGCTTCCGAATATAATTGAGAATTACTTTCAATTAGGTTTTGAATTGTATCAAACTCAAGAAATGAGGTAAATAAACAAAATAAGGGTTTTACGATATAGATCAAAAGTGCGGTGGAAAATAATGAAAAAGTGGGTAATAGGTCAACAAACTCCCCCATTGCCCACTCTCATTAAACTAGAATTTATAAGCAACGCTTAATTTGTAGTTACGACCTGGATCTAAATCAACAGAACCATAATATTGCGTACTGTGATCCATATAAGCTTTGTTGAAAATGTTATCCACACCGGCAGTTAACTCTAAGCCTTTGATTTGTTTAGGTGACCAAGATACATAAACATCACTAACTGCATAACTTTCACGAATAGTTTGTTCTACCGCAGGCAAGTTAACTTCTCGTACATACATGGTTTTCCAGCCTAAATCCAATTGGGCATCAGGAATGTAGTAGTTTAAGGCGAAAGTATAACGATCGCCTGTATCAGGGAAGGCATAATAACCTGTGGCTTTTTGTTCACTACGTGCGCGAGCATAAGTTACTGAAGCGGCAAAATTGTCATAACGGTATTTAGCCGAGGCTTCAACCCCTTTTAACACCACTTCACCAATATTTTGGTAAACACTACCACGACCACGACCTGCACTTACCGAGCGACTGATGTTGTCATAATTGGTGTGGAAATATTTAGCCGTGAGCGATAACCCATCGACATCCGCAAATACGCCGTCTTGTGCATAGCTAAATCCGATTTCTTTATTATCGCCACGCGTTGCGTCTAAGTTAGCAGAATAAGCTCGCGTGCCACGTAAATAAATTTCGCCTGCATCAGGGCCTTTGAATAATTCAGTGTAGTTGGCAAAGAGCATTAAATTATCCGTCACTGAATATTTTAACCCTAAGGCTTTAGAAACGCGGCGATAGGTTTTATCAAAGTTAGCGGCTAAATCTGCATTGTAATGATCATAGCGAAGCCCGGGTATAATCATTAAATTACCAAGGGCAATTCGATCTTCCAAATAAACAGAAGTACTGGTTAAATTCGCCACATAAGCATTTGCCGGCGCATTAAGCGCTTGTGATTTGGTATTGTAATATTCACCACCGAATAAAATTTCGTGGTTTGTTTTGCCTAATTCAAAGCGTGATGTATTGGATAAAGTTCCGCCCACAGTGCGCACTTTGGTTTGTTCAGAATTCATCGATTCTGAAACAGTTTCTGTATTGTACACATTAGCTTTGATATCAACCCATTGATTTTCTTCAGGATTATAACCATAGCTTAAGGTATAAGTTTTACGGGTCAACCCTGCATAGGCTTTGCCGTGGCTGGCTTGATTGTAACCGCGCTCCCCTGGTGCCGGCACATCGCCTAAACACATTGCCATATTAGCGCGGAAACAGTTATAAGCAATATTGCGATAACGTTCCGCGGAAGCTTTAACCCAATGATCTTTGCCGATATTGTATTTGGCTTTGAAAAGATAATTTTGCAGATGACCTTTGTTTTCATTTTCTAAGCCATTGCCATCTTTGCCATTTTCCTGATGACGATAGTTGAAATAACCTAATAATTCTAAATCATTGGCACGCCCATATAACATCCCCATTCCTTGGTTTGAGTCGCCATTTGAGCCATAAGCATATTTGACTTTACCGCCAAAATTTTGTCCTTCTTCTAGCATATCCGAAGCATCGACCGTTTCAAATTTGATAGAACCACCCAATGAACCAGCACCGGCCACCACCGAGTTTGAACCAACGTCAATATCAACACGTTTAAGAATTTCAGGATCGATCCCATAGTTGCCGTTATGATGGAAGGCATAACCATTTTGACGCGCACCATCAACAGTAACAGTCAAATATTCTTCACTCACACCACGAATGTTATAACGTTCCACATTTGAACGTGCGCCATTCACGTTTACCCCTGGAATACCGCGAATAACATCAGACATTTTGGTGGCTTGACGAACTTTGGTTACCCCTTTGGCATCAATATTTGCCGCTTGTGGTGCAATATTGTCACTAACCACATCAATGGTATCCAATTGTTCCGCCGCCTGTGTATTGAGTGCCACAAAAACACTCAATGGTAACAATGCCAGTGGCATTTTCTTGATTTTTTTCATCATTAGGTTCCTTCTTTTTGAATTTAGTGCAATTGAGAATCGTTATTATTTGTAAAAATAAATTTCTGTCAACCGTTTTCTAAAAAAATTTTTCTGAAAAAAAATCCCATCAATTTTTATTTGTTTCAATAAAATTTCTGTGTTAGTCTGAATATAAGAATTATTCTCAAAATCATTTACAAGGTTTTTAATGCTATTTCAACGCTGTTATTTGCTTCTTTTATTGCTGTTGCTTTCCCTGATTTCCTTATTTATCGGGGTAAGTGCGGTCAATATTCAGGGACTTTTGGCGTTAGACAGTCAACAATGGGAAATGCTGACCATAAGTCGCTTACCGCGGTTAATCAGCATTTTAATTGCAGGATCGGCGTTAAGCATTTGCGGGTTGGTGATGCAACAATTAAGCCGTAATCGATTTGTTTCGCCAACGACCGCAGGCACAATGGACAGCGCAAAATTGGGGATTTTAATCGCGATTTTACTCTTCCCTTCCGCCAATATGCTGTTAAAAACCGGCATCGCCATTGTTGTTTCTTTCATTGGCACGCTGATCTTTATGACAATTTTGGGAAAACTCAAGGTGAAAGACAGTATTTTCGTCCCCTTGGTTGGCATTATGTTCGGCAATATCATCAGCTCAATTACCGCCTTTATTGCTTACAAAGAAGATCTGTTGCAAAACCTTTCAGGTTGGTTACAAGGGGATTTTTCGCTCATTATGGCAGGACGTTATGAATTGCTCTATGTGAGTTTGCCGATGTTAGTCATTGCCTATTTATTTGCCCAACGTTTTTCCATTGTGGGAATGGGGCAAGATTTTGCGACCAATTTAGGATTAAATTATAAGCAGGTACTTTATTTAGGCTTAGTGATTGTGTCCGTAGTCTCTAGTATTATCATTATTTCCGTGGGCGTCATTCCCTTTTTAGGGCTGATTATCCCTAATTTAGTGACGCTTTATTTAGGCGATAACTTAAAAAAAGTCTTATCGCACACCGCACTTTTAGGTGCAATATTTGTATTATGTTGTGATATTTTAGGGCGTTTGGTGATTTATCCTTACGAAATCGCCATTAATGTTGTTGTTGGCGTTTTTGGTAGCGCAATCTTCTTAGGGTTGTTATTGAGAAGATATCGTTATGCGTAAAACATCCTTTAACCACAAGCAAAAATTAGCTCTGTTAGTGATCATTAGTCTTATCGCTATGGCATTTTATCTCGCTTATAATTTGCCTAATCGCTGGCAATACGCCTTACATCATCGCGCCTTAAGTTTAACTGCGATGATGGTAACAGGTTCAGCCATTGCACTTGCCACAATGATTTTCCAAACCATCGCTAACAATCGAATTTTAACGCCAAGCATTTTAGGCTTAGATAGCCTGTATCTGTTCATTCAAATCATCATCCTGTTTCTCTTTGGATCAACGACGCTCAATTCCATTGATCCCGTTGTCATGTTCTTTGGCAGTACAGGCGTGATGGTATTATTTGCCCTGGGTTTGTATCAAGTGATGTTTAAACAAGAGCAACAAAATCTCTTTTTCTTGCTTTTAGTGGGCATTGTGTTTGGCACCTTGTTCCAAAGCCTGACAACCTTTATGGAAGTGCTAATCGATCCCAACGAATTCCAAATTGCGCAAGACATTGGATTTGCCAGCTTTAACCGAATGAATTTAGGGATTTTATGGTTCGCCTTGGGGATTTTATTGCTGACGATTATTCTCAGTGTACGCTATTGGCGATACTTTGATGTTCTCGCGTTAGGGCGTGAACAGGCGATTAATTTGGGCGTGGATTATGCCAAAGTCACTAAACATTTATTAATTATTGTGGCAATTTTGATGTCCGTTTCCACCGCTCTTGTGGGCCCCATGACGTTCTTAGGCTTGCTGATTATGAATTTAACCTTTGAATTTATGCCAACCTATAAACACAAATGGCTCATTCCTGCGGCAATGTGTTTATCGATAATCACTCTGATTATCGGGCAAACCCTTGTCACCCAAGTTTTTGCTTTTAATACCACATTAAGCATTATTATCAATTTTGTGGGTGGCGTATATTTTATTTTCCTGCTGTTAAAAACGAGTAAAAAATGGCAATAGAACTAAAACAACTGAGTAAACATTATGGCGATAAAGTCGTTGTAGATCAGATTTCTCTTTGTATTGAACAAGGCAAAATTACCGCATTTATTGGCCCGAATGGGGCGGGTAAAAGTACATTATTAGGCATGATGAGCCGCTTATTACCAAGCTCAAGCGGCGAAGTTTGGCTGGATGGCGAATTGCTTAATCAGAAAAAGAATGCAGACATTGCCAAACAATTAGCTATTTTAAAACAATCCAATCACATTAACTTGCGCTTAACCGTGGAAGAATTAGTAGCATTTGGACGTTTCCCTTACAGCAAAGGAAACTTAACCCAAACCGACCGCACTTTTATCGACAATGCGATAGATTACATGGATTTAGGCGAGTTTAGACATCGCTACATCGACCAATTAAGCGGTGGGCAACGCCAACGTGCCTATATTGCAATGACCTTAGCACAGGATACGGATTACATTTTGTTAGACGAACCCTTGAATAATTTGGATATGAAACATTCGGTACAAATTATGCAAGTGTTGCGTAAACTAGTGGATGAACTAGGAAAAACGGTAATTATCGTGATTCACGATATTAACTTTGCTTCTTGTTATGCAGATCAAATTCTCGCCATGAAAAAAGGGAAACTAGCGGCATTTGGGAAAACTGCTGATATTATGCAACGTGAAGTATTGGAACAAATTTATGATATGACAATCCCTATTTATGATATTGATGATTGTCGTATCGCAACCTATTTTCGAACTCATAACAACCACTCACTAAAGGAAACTTTATGAAAAAACAGACAAAATTCACCGCACTTTGTGCAGCATTAAGCACCGCTTTCTTGGCATTTTCCGTACAAGCTAAAGATGTTACGGTTGATACTTTTACAGGACAACAAACCATTCCACACAATCCGCAACGCGTTGTGGTGTTGGAATTTGCCTTACTTGATGATCTTCGAGAATTAGGGCTAAAAGATCGTGTAGTAGGCAGTGTAAAAGGGAAAATCCCGAGCTACTTAAGTGAATTTGCTGATGATAAATACGCCAATATGGGGACAATGCCTGAACCTAATTTTGAGAAAATTAATGAAGTTGCCCCTGATTTAATTATTGCATCAGGGCGTATGCAAAAAAACATTGATCGCTTAAAAGAAATTGCCCCTGTGCTGTACCTCGAAAATGACTACAACGACTATTATGGTCGTCTAAAAAAGAATATTTTTGCTTTGGCAAAAGTGTTTGATAAAGAAGCGGTAGCGGAAGAAAAACTCGCAAGTTTAGATAAACAAATTTCTTCGCTGGCACAATTAACAAAAGGAAAAACCGCGTTAGTGACCATTGTTAACGAAAGCCGAATTAGTGCCTTTGGCGATCAATCACGTTATGCGATGGTTTACAAAAACTTTGGTTTCTCACCAATTGACAATAACTTAACGGCAAGCACCCATGGCAATAGTGTTAGTTTTGAATATATTGCAGAAAAAAATCCTGATTATCTGTTAGTGGTTGACCGTACTGCTGCTGTTACAGACAAAGTCAATAATGCTCAAATGGTGTTAGACAATGCGATTGTAAATAAAACTAAAGCCGCGCAACAGCATCATATTATTTATCTTAATGCGCAAAATTGGTATTTAGCCTTTGGCGGCTTGAAATCTACCGAGATTATGGTTGATGAAGTGAGTTCCGTGATGAAAGCAAAACCGTAAGCGTACAAAAACGAAATAAAGAAAACCGCACTTTATATGATGTAAAGTGCGGTTTGTTTTTAACTATTTTTCCAGCAACTATTCATAGAAAATAAGATAAAGAGTAAAACAAAGTAAAACATTTGTGTGGTGTGTAAAGAGAAAAATGCTTCACTCATCCCGTAACACATTACGGCAAGGATATGAACCACACCCAATGCGCCAAGTGTTTTTGCTTCTACATGGGGATTTCGTGCCGATTTAATAAAGCCATATAATGGTACAAAGAAAATAGCCAACAAAGATAACAACCCGAATAGGCCATTTTTAGCTAAATTATCTAAATAAAGATTATGTGCGTGAGCATAGACACTGGCTGAGTGAGCCATCTCGCCTTCTTCAGCATATTTTTTAAAATAATCTTTAAACGCCACCTCGCCAACACCGGCAAGCGGTCTTTCCTGAGTCATCATCAATGCCCCTTTCCACATTTCAAAACGCGCACCAATTGAGGTGTTTGGGTTTCCATCTAAATAAAGCACAATATCATTCTTAGCCTGATCAATACGCTTGCTCACTTGCGTTTGCGGAACCATAAATAATACGGCTGAACTAATAAAAATTAATGCGCACAAACCAACCAAAAATTTCTTAGAGATTTGCCGGCGAAAAATAAAAAAGATGACCAAAAGAATAGGTGGCAAACTAATCCATCCTCCACGTGCCGTCGATAAAACACTTGCGCCAAGCCCTGCTAACGTGCCAAGTACACAAAGTGCGGTCAATAATTTTTCTTTTTTTGTCAATGCATAAAAGAATAGAACAAAAGACAACCAACCCAATGATAACGCCATATCACCAGCTTGAATATGAATCATGCTGCCAAAAGGTAAAGGTAAACCAAGATAAAGACGATCATAGGCTGCAATCGCAAAAGCAATAATTGCACTACAAGGAATCGCCAAAAACAGTGTTTTTAATGTGATCTTAAATTCGCGCAATAAAAAGAATGTTGGAAGAAAAAATAATAATTGAGTAACTGCATCAATATGACGCATACGATCATCGTGGAAGCCAAAGGTAATTAATCGAGCAAATACATAAAATAAAATGGCATAACAAAACCATTTATCATTTGAAGTTAACAGTTGATTTCCTTTGTTTTTCAGCAAATAAACCGCATATCCTAATCCTAACAACGCCAAAACAATAAACGCAGCATTATGCACAGGCTTGAAAATAAAAATAGTCAAAATATATACTAATGCCAGCGTATTCACCCACATTGGTAATTTACCAACTCGAAATAATTGCATGGTCAGATTCCTTTAATTTTTACGAATAAAAAACCGCACTTCAGCCTCCTGAAGTGCGGTTAATTTTAACAGAATTTTAGAAATTATAATACATCAACGCAGTTTAAGTCTTGGAAAGATTGTTCTAAGCGTTTAGACATAGACTCTTCCATTTTACGTAACCAAACGCGTGGATCGTAGTATTTTTTGTTTGGTGCATCAGGGCCTTCCGGGTTACCTAATTGACCTTGAAGGTAAGCTTCATTTGCTTTGTAGAATTGAAGAATACCGTCCCAAGCTGCCCATTGTGTATCAGTATCAATGTTCATTTTGATTGCGCCGTAGCTGATTGCTTCGCGGATTTCTTCTTGTGAAGAACCTGAACCACCGTGGAATACGAAGTTAATTGGTTTCGCTGGAAGATTACGTTCTTTTGCTACGAATTCTTGTGAAGCACCTAGAATTGATGGTTTTAATTTTACGTTACCCGGTTTGTAAACACCGTGTACGTTACCGAACGCTGCTGCCACGGTGAAACGTTGGCTTACCGGGCTTAATTGATCGTAAACGTATAATACATCTTCAGGTTGAGTGTAAAGTTTAGACTCATCAACACCTGAGTTATCCACGCCATCTTCTTCACCACCGGTAATACCGATTTCGATTTCAAGGGTCATACCCATTTTGTCCATACGAGCAAGGTATTCGCGGCAGATTGCCATGTTTTCTTCCATTGGTTCTTCTGAAAGATCTAACATGTGAGATGAGAATAATGGTTTACCCGTTTCTGCGAAGTGTTTTTCACTTGCGTCTAATAAACCGTCAATCCAAGGTAATAATTTTTTTGCTGCGTGGTCGGTGTGAAGAATTACCGGTACACCGTATTCTTCTGCTAACGTGTGAACATGTTTTGCACCTGCGATAGCACCTAATACATCTGCGCGCGCACCTGATGCCGGTTTGATACCTTTACCTGCAACGAATGAAGCACCACCATTTGAGAACTGAACGATAACCGGTGCTTTAACACGTGCTGCAGTTTCTAATACGGTATTTACAGAGTCTGAACCCACACAGTTCACTGCAGGGATTGCGAAACCGTGTTCTTTTGCATATGCAAATACTTTTGAAACATCTTCACCGGTTAATACACCCGGTTTTACGATATCTAATAATTTAGCCATTTTTGCTTTTCCTTTATTGAATGAAATTTAAATAGGAAATGTGACGATGAGTTTCCTCAGCGTCACATTTAAATTAACCGTTAGCGCGTTTTTCTAAGATTTCAACCGCTGGTAACACTTTGCCTTCTACGAATTCTAAGAACGCACCGCCACCTGTTGAGATGTAAGAAATTTTATCTGCGATACCGAATAAATCGATTGCGGCTAATGTATCACCACCACCAGCGATAGAGAATGCACCATTTGCAGTCGCTTCAGCAATTGCATTTGAGATCACTTCAGTGCCTTTACGGAAGTTAGGGAATTCAAATACGCCAACCGGACCGTTCCAAAGGATGGTTTTCGCTGATTTAATGATTTTCGCTAATTCTTCTGCTGACTTATCACCAATATCAAAGATTGATTCGTCTGCTGCGACATCAGAAACGGCTTTTTCAGTTGCAGGTGCAGTTTCAGAGAATTCAGTACCAACACGCACATCTACCGGTACAGGGATATTTGTTGCTTTCGCTAAACGTTGCGCTTCAGGAATTAAATCTGCTTCGTATAAAGATTTACCTACGTTATGACCTTCCGCTGCGATGAAAGTATTCGCAATACCACCACCCACGATTAATTGGTCTGCAATTTTTGATAAGCTGTCTAATACCGTTAATTTAGTTGAAACTTTTGAACCACCCACAATCGCAAGCATTGGACGTTGTGGCTCTTTTAATGCTTTACCTAACGCGTCTAATTCAGCCGCTAATAATGGGCCTGCGCAAGCAACCGGTGCGAATTGCGCAACACCGTGTGTTGAAGCTTGTGCACGGTGTGCTGTACCGAATGCATCCATAACGAAGATGTCGCAAAGTGCGGCGTATTTTTTAGATAATTCTTCGTCATTTTTCTTCTCACCTTTGTTTACGCGAACGTTTTCTAATACAACGATTTCGCCATCAGCCACTTCAACGCCGTTTAAGTAATCTTGTACCAAACGAGCTTTAAAGCCTGCATTGTTCAAGTAATCAACAACAGGTTGTAAAGAATCTTCCGGTTTGAATTCGCCTTCTGTTGGACGACCTAAGTGCGAAGTGACCATCACTTTCGCGCCTTTCTCTAACGCTAATTTTAACGTTGGGATCGTAGCACGAATACGTGCATCAGATGTTACTTTGCCATCTTTTACCGGCACGTTTAAATCCGCACGAATGAAAAGACGTTTACCTGCAAGATCAAGGTCGGTCATTTTGATTACTGACATAATTTATCCTCTTTTGGTTAAAATAATAAAATCTGAAACCTCGACATTATACCGAGTTATTATTAGCTTGTAACTGTTCTAGATCAAATTTCTTAAGATTTTGCCTATCTACTCGGGCAATTCGTCACCTTCCAATGTAAATCATAACAAATAAATAACTCACTACGACTGGCTCTCAAATTTACATTACGCAGTTGAGGGTTATTCATTTTCATCCAACGAAACAACATTTTCACAGGCAAAGCTTCTGTCGGTAAGCGTAAAGTGCGATACAATTCTCGTTGTTTTTGAAAATAGCCATTGGCGGTTTTAAAAGCACAAGCACCATGCTTTTCCCATTCTCCTTGCAATAAATGAGGACTTGGACTTTCTGCTAAATATTGCTCAATTACTGCATAATCCAATTGTGGCAAATCACCTCGACAAAAACGTGGATGTTCAGAAACACTACGGGCACTCGCATTTTGTGGCCATAAACCATGAATTATCCAACCATATTTCCGCTGCATACCGCATTGCATCTTAGCTGAATCAGGCAAACTATTGCCGTATTTTTGCATTTGGCTCTCACAAAAAGCAGGCGACCAAGAAAGTGCCAACATGTAATAATCCACCTTTGCATAAGCGTTTTGTCCAATGGCATCATTACGCATGATGGTGTCATAATGAGGTAAAGGATGACTTTCTTTTACCGCTCGATTAACCGGTTGAATAACTGGTTGTTGAGTCGCTTTTTGTTGAATCACTTCCTGTTGATTTTCTTTAACATTAGGCTGTTTATCTGTATTCCATTCGCTTATTGCCAAAGAAATATAGATCACGAGGCCCCCGACTAATGCAGAAAAAAGTGCTGAAAAAAACCGTTTCAAATACCGTTCCATTATTGTTATCCTTTAATTTTCCCACTAATTTCTTTATAATCGCCCACTTCATCTCATTACCCTTAAGGATTGCTATGGCGTTATTAATTACTCAAAAATGCACCAATTGCGATATGTGTCTACCCGAGTGCCCAAATGAAGCGATTTCTGTGGGCGATGATATTTATGTCATTGATCCTACACTTTGTACAGAATGTGTCGGTCATTATGATAGCCCCACCTGCCAAAAAGTTTGTCCTATTAGCAAATGTATTATTGATGATCCCAACCACCGCGAAACCCAAGAAGAACTTTGGGAACGCTTTGTTTTAATTCATCATGCTGACAAACTTTAAGCATGATGAAATTAATTGTGCCACCAACTTGCTAGTGCTATCACAATCATAAAAATCACTAACCAAATTAGCTGGATTTTTGCATTTTGCTTATTCAACGCCTGATTATGCAAACGCCGCTGTTCTAATTTTTGCTTATACATTTCCAAATCTGCGACATGAAAAGAAAAACCACAGTGCGGACAGTTTTCCGCGCTATCGCTAATTTTATGCCGACATTCCGGGCAACGTTGCAACGCCATTAACGTGCCACCCATTTAGCAAATAATACGCCTGCGGCTACCGCCACATTTAAACCTGATTTGAGCGGATTTGCTAAGCTCAAATTGACAACATGATCATTTTTGTCTGCAAAATCAGCATGAGCCAGCACAAACACAACTTTATCCTGCAATTTAACACTTGAAATGCTTGGCACATTTTTCTCATTACTCAAATGAACAATTTGATATCCTGCTTTGCGCAACTGAGATAATGCCACATCTGTAGCTTCTACTTGCAAAGGATGAACATATTCCATCCCCCCTTCCGCCACACGAAAGGCATTCGGACTATTCAATAATTCAGGTTCACTCGAGACCACATGTTTAATCCCATAGAACGCACAAGTGCGGATAATGCCGCCGATGTTTTGCGGATTATTCGCCACACCATCAAGCAACAGCAAACAATCTGCTTGACGCGGAATATCTAAATAGCCAGTTAAGGTAAAAGGACGTTGTTTTTTCACTAACAAACAAATTCCACCATGATGTTCTGAACCGCTCACCAATTCCAACTCAGTGCGATCGACCACATGATAAACCTTTTTATTTGCCGCCAAATAACTCAGCATTTCCCCTACACGATGTGACATCTCTACCGTCACCCAGACCCGAACAATACTTTCAGGGCGTTCAGCAAAGAGCGTCAAACAAGCATTTTCGCCAAATACTTTCATTTCTTCTGCTCGATTTTTCTTAATCTTTTCAGGTGCGCGTGGCGATAATGCTCCTGTTTTCTTCGCCTTAGGTTTATCGCTTGTACCCATCGATTTCACCACCACTTTCACTCCTCCTAGCTGGGTTTCCGTTATTTGTGGCTCGATATTTTTTGAGCGTGTTAAAGGGGAATTATCGCGCCCGAGCGATGGACGTTTTCCCTTAAAGTGCGGTGAATTTTCATTCTGTTTTTTCGCTTTACGATCATTAAACTGACGCGCGTAACCTTCGCCAAGCGTACGTTCTTTAAAACGATTTTCTTGTAAAGATGTTTGAAACTTAGGTTGCTTAAATTGGGTCATAGCATTGTCTCTAATCAAAAATTTTAGGCATTATAGCAAAAATATTGTAAACTATCGCATTAATTGGCATCACGCCAACAGTTAAAAATTGTGTAAGAAGAAAAAATAATATGTTTATCAATCGACACAAACGTGCTCAGCAACATCTTGCGAAATTACCTTATTTATCGCTTAATTCAACGGATGTAGAATTTCTCGCGAGTGCATCACAATTCAAACAAACCATCATTGAGTTAATTCGTCGTGCAAAAACACGTATTTACGTCACCGCACTTTACTGGCAACTTGATGAAGCCGGTCAAGAGATTCTCAATGAAATTTATCAAGCCAAAACTGCTAATCCTAACTTAGAGATCAAAATTCTCGTAGATTGGCATCGTGCGCAACGTAATTTATTAGGTGCTGCAAAAGGGCAAACAAATGCAGATTGGTACGGTGAACAACGTCAATTACACGGTAATGACAGCATGTTCTTTGGTATTCCCGTAAATACCCGCGAGGTCTTTGGCGTATTACATATTAAAGGCTTTGTATTTGATGACACCGTTCTTTACAGTGGTGCAAGCATTAATAACGTCTATTTACAACAAAACGAAAAATATCGCTACGACCGCTATCAAAAAATCCACCATGCGGCGTTAGCAGATAGTTTTGTCAACTTTATTAATAACCATTTACTTGATTCAACAGCTGTTTATCCATTAGATGAAGCTCGTCCGAAAACGAAAGAGATAAAATCAGCCATCAAAACTTTCCGCCGTAACTTGAAAAAGGCCCAATATCAGCTTGAAAGTGCGGTGAGTTTTGGTGAAGAATTGATGATTACGCCATTATTCGGTTTGGGTGCGCGTGATAATTTATTGAATAGAACCATTCAGGATTTATTTGTTCTCGTTGAAGATAAACTTACTATTTGCACGCCATATTTTAACTTCCCTCGGACATTACAGGTTAAAATTCGTGATTTGCTTAATGACGGCAAGCAAGTAGAAATCATTGTAGGCGATAAAACCGCAAACGACTTTTATATTCCACCAACAGAACAGTTCCGTATGGCAGGCGCATTACCTTATTTGTATGAAAAAAATCTACGATTATTCTGCAAAAAATTTGAAGCGGATATCGCTCAAGGCAACCTACAAATTCGCCTGTGGAAACATGGTGAAAACTCTTATCACCTGAAAGGGGTTTGGGTAGATAACCGTTATATTTTGCTCACAGGCAATAATCTTAACCCTCGAGCTTGGCGTTTAGATGCAGAAAACGGTTTACTTATTCATGACCCACATCAAGTGTTACAAGAAAAAGTGCGGGCAGAACTAGAGCAAATTCGCAACCATACCAGCTTACTGGGTCATTATTCTGAATTAGAGGAAATGGATGACTACCCTGCACCGGTACAGCGCCTATTAAAACGCTTCTCTCGGGTTAAAGCTGATCAAATTGTGAAAATGATTTTATAGCGTAAGAAAACGGCATAGTGACAAAATGGTTGCTAATTTCCTGAAAACTATGCTTATATAACAAAGTGGTTGCTAATGAATATTTTTAATTATTCTTAGCAACCATTTTGTCTACTATCCCATATTTTTTGCCCCAAAATTCTTCCTAACTAAAGACGTGGTGTTCATATAAAATATGAATGCCAATGCCGATTAGCACAATTCCTCCCAATAATTCCGCATGTTGGCGTATTTTCCCACCGAGCCAATATCCAGCTTTGACACCACTCAAGCATAAAACCACCGTAGTGATACCAATCATAGCCATCACTACACCAATATTTACTTGCAAAAAGGCAAAGGAAATGCCCATGGCAAGGGCGTCTATGCTGGTGGCTATACCTAGCGTTATTAAGTGTTTGAAGCTGAAATCTGTTGGATCATTATCTTCGTCATCTTCACTTAGGGATTCGCGTATCATGTTGATGCCAATTAAGCAAAGTAGGATAAAGGCGATCCAATGATCCCATTCGGTGATGTATTGGCTAAAATTCAATCCCACATAATAGCCAATTACAGGCATTAAGGCTTGGAAAATGCCGAAACAAAGCGCGATACGTAAGGCAAATTTCCAAGAAAATTCAATTAAGCATAAGCCTTTGGTTACGGCGACTGCGAAAGCATCCATAGATAATCCAAAGGCAATGACCCACAAGGTATAATAAGACATAAAACTATCTCAAATATAAAAAAACAGCCAAAAGAGACCTCTTGGCTGTTGTTGATCATCGGTGTATTACACAATAATCATGTGCGCGATAGCGTAACCCACTAAACAAGCCACAGACACGCCAATTAAACCCGGCACCATAAAGCTGTGGTTGAAATAGTATTTACCGATTTTGGTTGTACCTGTTACGTCAAAGTTTACAGTTGCGATATCTGACGGATAGTTAGGAATAAAGAAGTAAGCATAAGTCGCCGGAATTAAACCGATTAACACCGGTGCCGGTAACCCTAATTGAATACCTACCGGTAACATCATTACTGCTGTGGCCGCTTGGCTGTTGATCACGACAGAAACCGCAAATAACGCAAAAGCAAAGGTCCAAGGATAATGTTCTACCATGCTGGTTACTGCCGCTTTAAATTCCGGCATAGCATATGAGAAGTATGTATCACTCATCCACGCAATACCGAAAATGGCAATACAAGCCACCATACCTGATTTAAACACCACGCCGTTTGGCACAGTTTGTGGATTGGTTTTTGTGGCTAATAAGATAATACCGCCAAAACACAACATCATCATTTGGATAATGTAAGACATTGAGATAGGTTTAACGGCTTTACCGTCAACAGGCACACCCACAGTACGAATTTCCGGTAGCATGGCAATCACAACGACAGTCACTAAAGAAAGGACGAATAACCAAACAGATAATTTTGCTGATTGTGGTAATTCGGCATCTAATGATGTCGCGGTGGTATTTAAGATACGCTCACGCCATACAGGGTCTTGTAAACGGCGTTGATATTCCGGATCATCTTCCAATTCTTTCCCACGGCGTAAGCTATACATTGCCATAGCTAATGTGCCTAAGAAAGTTGCCGGTACCGTCACAGAAATAATATTTAATAAGGTAATGTGTTCATAGCCGGGGATTTTTGTGATTTGCGTTAAATAGTACGCAATTGCCGCTGATAATGGGCTTGAAGTAATGGCTAATTGTGAAGCCACTGAAGAGACCGCCATTGGGCGTTCAGGACGGATTTTATTTTTCAGTGCAATATCACCGATAATTGGCATCACAGAATACACTGAGTGACCCGTACCTAACATAAAGGTCATAACATAGGTAACGATTGGACCAAGGATGGTTACGCGTTTTGGGTTGCTACGTAAAATACGTTCTGCAATTTGTAACATATATTTTAAACCACCTGCTGCTTCAAGCACAGACGCACAGGTTACTACGGCTAAGATCACAAGCATGACGTCAATAGGGGCCTTACCTAAAGGCATGCGTAATACAAAGACTTCGATCGCAAGACCGATACCGGAAATCACCCCTAACCCGATACCCCCAAAGCGGCTACCGGTGTAGAGCATTAATAATAGAAATAAAAATTCTAAATAAAGCATAAGCTATCACCATAAAGAGTTAATAAAAAAAAACCGTGGCGATCATACTGGAACTAAGAAATAGCACAATCTTTTTTATTAAAATTTCTAAAAAAATTTAAGAAAAGTTTATTTTGGATCAAAATAATTGGGGATGAGAGATTGGGTAAGTCTTATTTGTTAAGAAGTGCGGTGAAAACTTAAGTGATTTAGGGTCTGTTTATCTTTCAATAAAAAGCTCCGCCGCAGCCTTTTATTGAAAGATAAACAGACCCTAATGATGACAGACAAAAAATTAGGCGGTTTAAAAACCGCCTAACTAAGAATTATTGATTGTTTTGTACGTAATCAATCGCTGATTGAACTGTAGTAATTTTTTCAGCTTCTTCATCCGGAATTTCGATATCGAATTCTTCTTCTAAAGCCATTACTAATTCAACTGTGTCTAAAGAGTCTGCACCTAAATCTTCGATAAATGAAGCTTCAGATTTTACTTCTTCTTCTTTAACACCTAATTGTTCAACAATGATTTTTTTTACGCGTTCTTCAATGCTCATTTTTGTTTCCTTGTAGTTCTCGCACAATGCGATTGGGGTAATAGTGTATGTATTTTTTCCGAAGTTGCAAGCCATTTTTTTTACTGGTCTAACCAGAATTAGATGCAATCCGTAGGAATTCTAACAAATCCTTTAATTTTTAACCACGATTTAAATCTGATTTTTGTGGAAATTTGCCAGTAACGCTTCTATCTGTTCTTGTAACTCTGGTATAGAATCAATCGCCGTTTCATAAACGACTTCAAAATCTAACTCAAAATAACCATGGGCAATAATATTGCGCATCCCCCGGATATAACGCCATGGAATCTGTTTATGTAATTCAGGAAAATCCGGATACTTATGATGAATTACTGTTGCAATTTCGCCTAACGCAATTAAACTCATTGCAACGGCATTTTCGGTCCGTTTATCATCAAGAAAATCTTCCAAAGAAACACCTTCTACAAATACCTGAATATCCAAACAAAGTTGGTGTAATTTTTCAAGATAATCAACTAAACGAAAATCAGCACTCATAATGGTTTCGCCTCTCTTAGTACTTGCTCACGAAACTTCTCAGGTAAACTACGAGGGGTGAGTACATCGACTTTTATACCCAATAAATCTTCAAGCTCTACTTGTAAACCACACAAATCAAACAGGGTGGTTTTAGGGGTTGGATCCACCAAAATATCAAGATCACTCCCTTCTCGATCAATTCCTTTGGCAACCGAGCCAAAAATCCGCAAGTTTCCAAGAGCAAATTGATGGCTAATTGCCAAAATTTCCGCTTGTTTAGCTTTAACTAATTGAGAGGGAAGCATAGTATTTCTCCTTATTCTAAGGGAATGATCTTATATCAAACGAAAATTAGCTCATATACAACCCACCGTTTACATGCAATGTTTCACCATTGATGTAACGTGCGTCATCTGATGCTAAAAATGCCACTGCTTTTGCGATATCTTTCGGTAAACCTAATTCACCTGCCGGGATTTGGCTCAAAATGGCATTTTTTTGATCTTCGTTAAGTTCATCTGTCATATCTGTGGCAATAAAGCCCGGTGCAACCACATTAACCGTGATACCACGTGAAGCTACTTCTTTAGCCAGTGATTTAGAAAAGCCGATTAAACCTGCTTTTGCAGCACAATAGTTTGTTTGACCCGGATTGCCCATTGAACCCACCACAGAACCGATAGTAATAATACGACCGCCTTTTTTCATCATTGGGCGAAGTACCGCTTTAGATAAACGATAAACGGATGTTAAGTTTGTTTGGATAATATCAAACCAATCACTGTCTTTCATACGCATTAATAAACCATCACGTGTGATACCCGCATTGTTTACTAAAATATCCACATCGCCAAATTCTGCTTTAATTTGTTTTAATAATGTATCAATTGATTCTTCATCAGTCACATTTAATACAAAACCTTTACCCTTTTCGCCCAAATAAGCAGAAATCGCTTCTGCCCCTTTTTCTGATGTCGCTGTACCGATTACTGTCGCGCCTTTAGAAACTAATTCTTCCGCGATGGCTTTGCCAATACCACGAGTTGCGCCTGTCACTAATGCGATTTTACCTTGCATGTTATATTCCTATTTCTGTTTTCTGCGTAAAGTGCATTGAGCACCTGACAATGATTAAGCCAATAAGTCTTTTACTGCTTCCAATGATTTCACATCATTGACTGCTGCAGCAGAAAGCTCTTTAACAATACGGCTAGTTAAACCGGTTAAGACTTTACCCGGGCCGATTTCTACCAATATTTCAACACCGCTAGTTGCCATTTTTTCTACCGTTTCCGTCCAACGAACCGGGCTATAAAGCTGACGAACAAGGGCGTGACGAATCGCTTCTGCCTCATTTTCTGTTTTCACATCCACATTGTTGATTACGGCGGTTTCCGGTGTTTTCACCGCAATACTTTCTAATGAAACGGCCAATTGATCCGCTGCCGGTTTCATTAACGCACAATGTGACGGAACACTTACAGCTAATGGTAAAGCGCGTTTAGCACCAGCTTCTTTACAAGCGGCTGCCGCACGTTCTACCGCTGCTTTTGCACCAGCAATGACCACTTGACCCGGTGAGTTAAAGTTAACCGCTGAAACGACTTCGCCTTGTGCGGCCTCGTTACATGCTTTAATGATGCTTTCATTATCTAAACCGATAATCGCATACATTGCACCTGTGCCTTCCGGCACCGCTTGTTGCATTAACTTACCACGTAACTCCACTAACTTAATCGCGTCTTGGAAATCCATTGCGCCTGCACAAACTAAAGCAGAATATTCGCCCAAACTATGACCGGCCATCACTTCAGGTTTTAAATTTGGGTATTGCTGTTGCCATACACGATAAATGGCGACAGAGGCGGCTAAAAGTGCGGGCTGAGTTTGCCATGTTTTATTAAGTTCTTCCGCCGGGCCTTGTTGTGTTAATGCCCATAAATCATAACCTAACACATCTGATGCTTGTTTAAAGGTTTCAATGACAACAGGGAATTGTTCCGCTAATTCTGCTAACATTCCTACGGTTTGTGAACCTTGACCCGGGAAAACCATTGCAAATTTTTTCATTTTTCGTCCTTTTTTAATGATGAAAAGGGCGCGTTAAACGCACCTTTTAAAACTTTCTAAACATTGACCGCGCTTATTATACTAGAATCGCACAAGAGCTGAACCCCAAGTCCAACCACCACCAAATGCCTCTAATAATAAAAGCTGACCACGTTTAATACGACCATCACGTACTGCTTCATCCAATGCCACAGGCACTGTTGCCGCACTGTTATTGCCATATTTTTCTACCGTTAAAACCACTTGCGACATATCCATATCTAATTTTTTTGCGGTTGCTGCAATAATACGAATATTGGCTTGATGTGGTACTAGCCAATCTAAATCTGTTTTTTGCAAATTATTTTTCTCAAGGGTTTCTTCGACCACACTTGAAAGCTGGCCTACTGCCAATTTAAAGGTGGCATTGCCTTGCATCGAAATATAACCGGATTGTGCATTACCCCGTTCAGATTGCGGTAATGAAAGCATATTTTCTGTATCAGCAGAAGCATGTAAATGTGTTGAAATAATGCCAGCTTCATCGCTTGCTTCCAGAATTACTGCACCAGCACCATCACCAAATAACACGACTGTTCCACGATCTGTTTCGTCAAGATGGCGAGAATTTAAATCTGAACCGATGACCAAGGCTTTTTTAACTTGTCCCGTGCGAACAAATTGATCTGCAACGGAAAGTGCGTATACAAAACCTGTGCAAGCAGCTGCCACATCAAAGGAAATCGCATTTTTAATACCTAAAATCCCTTGAATTTGGCATGCAGCACTTGGATAAGCATGAGAATTTGTCGTTGTCCCTACAACAATTAAATCAATCTCTTGCGCATCAATACCTGCCATCTCTAAAGCATGGCGCGCCGCTTGTGCGCCCATTGTTGCCACAGTTTCATCGGCAGCAGCAATACGGCGTTCTTTCATACCTGAACGGGTATAAATCCATTCATCTGAAGTGTCTACCATTTTCTCTAAATCCGCGTTGGTACGAACTTGAGAAGGCAAATAACTTCCTGTTGATAAAATTTTGCTATTCATACTTAATATTTCTCTAATCCGTCTAAAATTTTCTGCGGTATGTTCTGACGAGCTTGAAATGCCGCATCTTTAATTGCATTGGCAAAAGCATCCACATTTGCACTACCGTGGCTTTTCACCACAACGGCGGTTAATCCAATTAAAGATGCCCCATTATATTGATCAGGGTTAATATCTTTTAAACGCTGATAACTGTCTTTAAACAAGACTTTCATTAAACGACCAAACAAAGGTTTGAGTAAATAATTACGCGATTTCCCTTTTAGCAATCCAATCACATTTTTCGCTGCCCCTTCAAGGGTTTTTAATGCCACATTGCCGGCAAACCCTTCGCTGACGATGACATCTGCTTTGCCGTTAAGCAACAAATCGCCTTCAATAAAACCGATATAATTAAGTGCGGTGTCTTTTGAGAGCATTTCTGCGGCTTCGCGAATAGATTTATGTCCTTTGATTTCTTCCACGCCAATATTCAATAAGGCAACCCGTGGAAACACCAAGTTTAGCCGATTTTCTGCGAAAATTGCACCCATTAACGCAAATTGATAGAGATTTTCTGCACTACATTCCAGATTAGCTCCTAAATCCAACATCACGGAATGACGTCCATCCATCGTGGGTAATAGAGAAATAAGAGCAGGACGTTGAATACCTTTTAGCGGCTGAAGAATGACTTTTGCCAACCCCATTAACGCCCCTGTATTTCCGGCACTCACACAACCCTGTGCATCACCATTTTGAACCGCTTCAATCGCTAAACGCATCGATGTCCCTTTGCTATGACGCAATGCTTCTGCAAGATGTTGATTGTTACCAATCACTCGTGAACAATGGTGAATTTCTAAACGATCACGTAAATTTGGCGGAAAGTTTTTTAGGGAACGTTCTAATTCAGATTGGATTTTTTGGCTATCGCCAAATAATAACAAAGACAACGCTGGATCAGCTTCCAACGCTTTTAGGGATGCTGGGATAGTAATACGGGGACCAATGTCCCCGCCCATCACATCTAACGCAAGGGTTA
>NZ_CAMEFX010000004.1 GCF_945915845.1 uncultured Actinobacillus sp.
ATTTTTCAAGTTTTCACAACAGCGCGTCGTTGTGTGGGGCGTATTATAGGGATTTCAAAATCCTTTGCAAGCACTTTTTTTCAAAAAAGTTGAAATTAATTTACAAGCGATGATTTTGCATACAAAGTGCGGTCAAAATCTGTATTATTTTGCTTTTTTGCGCAAATTATCACCATCATTTTTATGCAAACAAGCCATTAGCAAGGCTAAAACAAGGCCAAAACTAGCAGAAATTAAAAAGGTATTGCTAAACGCCTTTGCCAATTCAAGCTGTTCATTTCCCAAGTGTGCGCGCCACAACGCCAAAATTACAGAAGAAACCGCAATCCCAAATCCAATCCCCACTTGTTGCATCATACTTAACACCGTTGATCCCGCACTGGCTTGCTTATCATTTAAGTCACTAATGGTTAAGGTATTAACTGCGGTAAACATCAAAGACATACAGCCGCCATACCACATCACAACGGGGACATAAATCCATAAAGGCGTACTTTCATTCAAACAAGACATTGTCGCAATGGCACAAGTCATTAAAATCGCATCAACAATCAATGCTCTTTTATAGCCAAATTTCATCAATAACTTAGTCGTGGAAGTTTTTACCAATATAGAACTTAACGCAATGGGGGCAATCATCAATCCTGCGGTTTGCGCATCATAATGAAACGTAATTTGCAACATCAAAGGTAACAAAAACGGTACGCCCGATCCCGATATTCGCACAAATAAATTCCCTAAAAGCCCCAATCTAAAGGTACGAATTTTCCACAGCGAAAGCGGAATTAACGCATTCTCAATACGTGAAGCATAAATCACATAAATCAAAAGCAATCCAACACCACTTGAGATCAGTATCAGCGCTTTCGCTTTTTGATGAATATCTTCCGCAATCACATCTAAGCCGAAAGTTAATGCCACCAATCCCGAAGCAAATAAAAGAAATCCCACCCAATCTAAGCGCGATGATGTACCGTAATCATTCTTCATATATTGATTCGCCACACCAATACCGACTACAGCAATCGGAATATTAATGAAGAAAATCCAATGCCACGTCATATGCATCACAAACCAACCGCCCAGAATCGGCCCAAGTACAGGCCCAATCAAGCCCGCCATGGCCATTAAATTCCAAGCCGAAATTAAATGAGATTTTTGCACATTCCGAATAATTGCCAGCCGTGCCACGGGCATCATCAACGCCCCACCAACCCCTTGTAAAATCCGAGACGCAATTAATACATTCAAACTCGAAGACATCGAACAAGCCAAGGATCCCAATCCAAAAACCAATACCGCAGCTTGAAAGGTTTGGCGTGTACCAAAACGATCGGCGATCCAACCACTCAACGGAATAATGGCCGCTACCGTCAAACTATAACTAATTACCGCCATTTGCATTTCTAAGGGCGACTCACCCAAACTCGCCGAAATAGCCGGCAACGCCGTATTTAAAATAGTCGCATCCAAAGACTGCATAAATAACGCCATTGCCGCAATCCACGCCAAGGGGCGATAATTCTCGACTTTGCCTTCAGCATTGATCATCACGCTCATCCTATTTTCACTTGCTGCTGATAATAATCCATAATAAAAGAAGTTATTTCCGAAATTTCATTAAGATTTAACCACACTTTATCTGTTTGCACTTCATAATCCGTTGCAACAGCAAGCACATCTTGATCCAATTCAGGAAAAGGTTTTGTCATCGACTGACGATGAAGCAAAATTTTGGGAATCGGTTCTTGCTTAAATCCTTCCACCAAAATCAAATCCGTTAAAGCGGGGTCAAATTGCGTTGCCAAATAGGTTAAAGAAACAGGTGCCACAGGCGTTTCCGTCATTAATGCCCAACGAGTATCACAAGCCATAATCACCTGACTTGCCCCCGCTTCTTTCATGCGCCAGCTATCTTTGCCTTCTTTATCCACCGTTGCATTATGATGGCTATGTTTAATCACCGCCACACGCAATCCAAGTGCGGTTAATTCCGGCACGATTTTTTCAAGCAAAGTGGTTTTGCCGCTACCGCTGTAACCGGTAATACCCAATAATGGAATCATTCTTTGTCTTCTTTTAAGTTATTCGCCACAAATTTTTGTAATTGTGCAATTTCACGTTTCGCCTTATCTGAAAGCACTTTATTCTCTCGTAGCATTTGTTCGCTACGTAGCTGAATATATTTCAAATAATCGCCATTTTTTGTGTGTTCAAATTGCGCTTTTGCCGCATACATTTCATTAAAATCTTTATTCGCCTGTGCCAATAACATTTTTTGCCCCATCAACACAAACAACGCCAAAATCAATGCCACAATTGACGCATATTGCGAAACATACCAAAGCAATCCGGCAATAACTAAAAGTGCGGTGACTAATGGCGATGAATTTTTAACGTAGGTTTCTGCCGGTGGTGCTTTGATTAATTCTTTTAAATTCATATTCACATCCTCAAAATATTGTTTTTTCTGACCGCACTTTTCTCTTTTCACACACAAAAACAAAGGCAGCCCGAAAGCTGCCCTAAATCATATCATTATTTCAACGAAATTACGCCAAAATACCTAACCAATAACCTAAAATCCCCACACCGAATAATGCAAAGATAATGTACATGGCGTTTACTTTACGGCGTAATAATGCCATACAAACGAATGTTAACAATAACGCCATTAGGCCCGGTAATAAAGAATCTAACACGCTTTGAACAGTTGTTACTACTTCTTGACCTTCTTGGTTAACATAGCGTGAAAGTTCAAGTGGGATATTGATGCTTGTCCATTTGGACACCAAGGAGCCCATGACAAAGAGACCAAGAATTGACGCCCCTTGAGTCACTTTTTGTAAACGGCCGCCACCCATATCACCCACGATTTCCGTCCCTTTTTGGTAACCGTATTTGAAACCATACCAACGGGTTAAGGCACGGAAAATATTGATACCGATAAAGAACAATAATGGGCCAAGTAAGCTACCGCTAATCGCAAGACCGGCACCAAGTGCGGCTAAAACCGGGCGTAATGTTCCCCAGAAAATCGGGTCACCCACACCGGCTAAAGGCCCCATAAGACCCACTTTCACACCGCTGATTGCCGCATCATCAATGTCCGCACCATTGGCGCGCTCTTCTTCCATCGCGGCAGTAACGCCCATAATGGCAGAACCCACCCAAGGTTGTGTGTTGAAGAACTCAAGGTGACGTTTTAAGGCTGCCGCTTGATCTTCTTTGCTTGAGTAAAGACGTTTGATTGCAGGAATCATTGATACCGCAAAACCCATAGATTGCATACGTTCAAAGTTGAAAGAACCTAATAAAAAGGTTGAACGCCAGTAAGTTGAGCGAATATCCGCTGCAGTTAATTGTTTTTTCTCAGACATTTTCAAATTCCTTCTTATAGACCTTCAAGTTCATCATCTGCAAGTTCACGTTTTGCTTGCGTTGCCACTTGCGCGTTTTGGTTAAATTGTGGGTTTAATTGGATATAGATTAATGCTAAGCATGCGCCTAAGAAACCTAAACCCACTAAGTTGTAGTCAGAGAATGACGCGATAACGAAACCCAAGAAGAAGAATGGCATTAACGCACCTGCGCGCATCATATTGATCACCATCGCATAACCTACGACCACGATAAATCCACCTGCGATTTGTAAACCACGTGTTACCACTTCAGGAATTGCATTTAAGGCGTTAGTAACTGTATCTGTACCTGCCACTAAAGCCACTGCAAATGTCGGGATTGCCACACGTAACGCTTGTAACGCCAAGCCTGTGAAGTGACAAAGTTCGATACCACGGAAGTTGGCTTGTGTCGCATAATCGTCCGCTTTGTGTTGTAAGAAAATGGTTAAAGTACGTACAAAGATCGTCAATACTTGACCTGCTGCTGCTACCGGAATGGCTACCGCGATAGCTGTCGTTTTGTCTTGACCGCCTTTGATAACAAGGATAGCCGCGATAACAGAGGCTAATGCCGCATCCGGTGCCATTGCCGCACCTACGTTCATCCAGCCAAGCGCTAACATTTCAAGCATACCGCCTACGATAATGCCGGATTGCAAATCGCCAAGCACTAAACCGATTAAGGTACAAGCGACCAACGGACGATGTGTTTGACGTTCATCAAGCACAGAACCCATACCGCAAATTGCAGCCACCAATGTGACTAAGATAATTTCTAATGTTGTCATAAGTTAGTTTCCTTAGAATTGGAGAGCATCTAATTTTGCTTTTGTAATTTCGACTTTCGGGTTGCTTGCCACTTTTTGCATAGTTAAATCAACCCCTAAATCTAATAATTTATGGAAAGCTTCCACATCAGCTTTGCCCACAGTCACCGCATCAGATAACATTTTATTGCCATCTTTATACGTCATACCGCCCACGTTCACTTTGTCGATTTTCACACCGCCCTCGATTAAACGTAAAACATCTGCAGGTTTAGTCACTAACCATAAAATGTTTTTGCCCGTATATTGTGGATTGTGGTAAACCTTAATCGCTTTTTCTACAGGGATGACATAACCTTTTAAACCAGGTGGTACAATTTGTAGCAATAATTCACTACGTAATTTATCGTTGGCAACTTCATCGCTAATCGCAAAAATTGCTTCACATTTCACCGCTTTTGCCCAAGAGGTTGCGACTTGACCATGAATCAAACGGTCATCGATACGCAACAACGTAATATTCATATTACCTTTTAGGTTAGGATTGCGCGGAGCCGGTGCTGTAACAGGTACCGGCTCTGCTTTTGGCGCAGGTGCCGCTTTAGGCTCTGGATTACGGAATGATTTCACCGCCATCACACCCACTTCTTTGGCCGTTTCAGCTAATTCTTCAAGATCTGCACTGTCTTTTGCATCCAACACCTCTAGCAACATTGGAAGACTAATGCCTGTTACAATATCCGTATTGTCTCGGTTTGCCGCAACACGCGCTGCCGCGTTATATGGGCTACCACCAAATAAATCCACAAGGAACAGAACTGGTTCATTTTCAGGGAGTTTTTCAATAATTGCGTTATATTTGGCAACTAAATCATCACCACCTTCACCAGGTAAGAATGTAACAACATGGGTATTTTCATCTTCACCGAAAACCATTGCAGCTGAGTTTACGATTTCTTCTGAAAATTTACCGTGTGTCGCAACGATAATATGAGTCATTTCAGATCTCCATTTTAAGTAAAAAATTTGGGTTTCACGTTTCAGCAAAGCATCAAATAAAAAAGCAAACGTTTGCTCGAAAAATGCTGTCCTAGTGTATTTTTTGCCTAAAAATAGTCAAACAATTTTTTTCTAAAGTTTGATCAAGATCACACTAAATTTTTAGTTGATTCATTTTTTAAAAATCTTGCCATGGTTTAACCGCACTTTAACACGGAAGGATTTCCTCCAACACCACAGGCAATTCCGTCACCCCTGCACTCTCCGTAAAATGCTTATAGCCATTTAACAACAAATACTTCGCCTCCAACTGTTCCGCTAGTTGAGCGGTAAATTGAGGATTCACCACATGATCATCAGCTGAAGCAATCGCTGTACGTTGAGGAATATTGGCAATAAGTTGAGAGTAATTTAACGTTTCTTGAGTAAATTCCTCTAATTCAGGCAAATTGGGTAAATGCTGATCAAAACCGGCCACGAGAATAAGCTTGTTGATTTTCTGATTTTGGCTTGCTAAAAAACGTAATGTCGCAATACATCCCAAACTATGCCCAACAAAAATATCTGTTTCTCGAATTTCAGGGATTTCTGATTGATGATAAGCAAGCCATTCTTGTGGATGGGGGTGAGCGGAATTCGGCATATCAAAGACTTCAACATAAAACCCTTGATTCTCTAACCGCGCTTTTAACCAGGGAAACCAATGTTTTTGTGAATTGGCGGTATAACCATGGGTAATAAAAACTCGTTGTTGCATCTCAATTCTCCTTAAATTTTGCGAAAAATATAACAGATTTTGCCGTATTTATCGGTGTTTTTCTTGACTGAGCACAAAATTCCTTTATATTTCATAGTTTACTTTCACTTAACAATCAAAAAAACAGGAGCGTCTGAATGAGCAATTCAAAACGCGAAACATTCTCCGGGCGTAAAGCCTTTATTATGGCTGCTATTGGTTCTGCAGTCGGTCTCGGAAACATTTGGCGTTTCCCTTATACCACTTACGAAAACGGCGGTGGTGCCTTTATCATTCCTTATATCATCGCGTTATTAACCGCGGGTATTCCCTTGTTATTCTTAGACTACGCCATTGGTCACCGTCACCGTGGAGGTGCACCATTGTCTTACCGTCGTTTCAACCGTCATTTTGAGACTTTCGGTTGGTGGCAGGTGATGGTGAACGTTATCATTGGCTTGTATTATGCCGTGGTATTAGGTTGGGCTGCCACTTATACCTATTTTTCTTTCAGTAAAGCCTGGGGGGACAAACCTGTCGATTTCTTTATTGGCAACTTCCTCAAAATGGGCGATATTGCACAAGGTATTAGCTTAGAGTTTGTTGGTATGGTCGTGGGACCATTAATTGCAGTCTGGATCATTGCATTGGCAGTATTAGCCCTTGGTGTTCAAAAAGGAATTTCAAAATCCTCAAGTATTCTTATGCCATTGCTCATTATCATGTTCTTATCTTTAGTTATCTATTCTCTAACCTTAGATGGCGCGGCAAAAGGCTTAAATGCACTCTTTACACCAGACTGGGACAAACTTTCCGACCCAAGTGTATGGATTGCTGCTTACGGGCAAATTTTCTTCTCACTATCAATCTGTTTCGGCATCATGGTAACCTATGCTTCCTACTTGAAAAAAGATTCCGATTTAACAGGTACAGGCTTAGTGGTAGGTTTTGCCAACTCAAGTTTTGAAGTTTTGGCTGGTATCGGTGTATTCTCAGCGCTAGGTTTCATGGCTACTGCACAAGGTGTAGAAGTCAGCGAGGTCGCTAAAGGCGGTATTGGTTTAGCATTCTTTGCTTTCCCAACTATTATCAATGAAATCACCCCATTTGGTGAAATCATTGGTGTATTATTCTTTGGTTCATTAACCTTTGCAGCATTAACCTCTTTTATCTCTGTGATTGAAGTAATTATTTCGGCAGTCCAAGATAAACTTCGTATTCGCCGTTCAAAAGTGACCTTTATCGTGGGTTTACCAATGATGTTTGTGTCCGTTGTATTATTTGGAACCACAACAGGCTTACCAATGCTCGATGTTCTCGATAAATTCGTCAACTATTTCGGTATTGTTGCCGTAGCCTTTGTTTCACTCATGGTGATTGTTGCCAATGAAAAACTCGGTTTATTGGGCGAGCATATCAATGAAACGTCCTCATTTAAAGTGGGCTTCTTCTGGCGTTTATGTATTGTTGTCACAACAGGGATTTTAGCCTTTATGCTCTTTAGTGAAGGGGCAAAAGTCTTTACAGATGGCTATGAAGGATATCCAAGTTGGTTTATTAACATTTTTGGCTGGGGAATGGCAGGCAGCCTCGTTGTTGTTGCATTCTTGCTCTCTCGCTTAAAATGGAAAAGCGAAACTTTAGCGGAACATAAAGGAGAATAACAATGTCAACAAGCGCAATAATTATGATGATATCGGCATTAGTCATCATCTGGGGTGGATTGATTCTATCCATTTTCCATTTGCCAAAAGAATAAAAAAATTAACCGCACTTTAAGAGATTTCTTAAGTGCGGTTAAATTTTACGACCTTTTATGTGTTTGCTCAGTTAATGACAACCACCACCTTTTTTACCACAGCATTTATCACAACCATTACAAACACCACGCTTGCGATTAAGTACAAACTTCCAAACAATATAACCCACGCAAGCCATACCAATTATTCCTACAATAATATTTTGAATCATAAAACCCCCGATGCAATATGATAAACCACGAGCGCAAAGAAATAAGCCAACGCAAACAAATAAGCAGTAATTAAGAAAGTTTGTTTGGTCGATTTTGTTTCACGTTTAATCACCGCAAGAGTTGCCATGCACATTGGCGCATAAATATACCAAGTGATAAAGGCAAGAGCTGTTGGTAGCCCCCAGTCATTTGTAACTACAGGTGTGAGAGATTCCATAATTTGATCTTCAGAACCGCTCATGGCATATACTGTTCCCAATGCTGCAACAACAACTTCACGCGCCGCAATACCCGGAATCATCGCGATACACATTTGCCATGTAAAACCTAATGGCGCAAAAATCGGCTCAATAATATGCCCTAACATCCCGGCAAAAGTATAATCAATCGCTGGTGCTGTCGCACTTTCTGGGGCGGACGGGAAGCTGACTAAGAACCACAAAATCACACTTAACGCAAAAATGACTGTACCTGCTCGTTTTAAGAATGTACTCACACGTTCCCATAAAGTCAAACAAATATGTCTAAAGTTTGGCATGCGATAAGTTGGCAATTCCATTAACAACGGGAATTGCTGGATTTTGCCTTTTCGTAAAGCAAAACGCTTGGTGACATAAGCAACCAATCCTGCAGATAAAATACCAATAAAGTACAAAGCAAAAAGCACTAAACCTTGTAAATTAAAAATCCCCCAGACTGTTTGATCAGGAATAATCGCCCCAATAATCAACGCATAAACAGGCAATCGTGCAGAGCAAGTCAACATTGGTGCAATGGCAATCGTCACCAACCGTTCACGCGGATCTTGAATGGTTCTGGCAGACATCACTGCAGGAACGGCACAAGCAAAACTTGAAAGCAACGGAATAAAGGCACGGCCTGACAAACCACTTTTAGCCAGCAAGTTATCTAATAAAAATGCAGCTCGAGGCAAATAACCTGAATCTTCCAATAACAAAATAAACGCAAACAAAATGGTAATTTGTGGAAGAAAAACAAGTACCCCACCCACACCAGCAATCACGCCATTAACTAATAAATCAGCTAACAAGCCTTCTGGTAATTGCGTTGTCACCCACTCACCTAGCCATGTAAAACTATCTTCTATTAGCGACATAACAGGCTCTGCCCATGAATACACCGCTTGAAACACTAAAAGAAGAATAACTAATAACAGGCTCACACCAAAAACAGGATGCATCACCACATTATCTAATCGTTGATGCCATGAAGGAAGCTCGAGTTCTCTTGTTACTGCTTGAGAAAGAATATGCTCCACTTCTTGATAAAGTTGCTGACTATCTATTTGCTCAAGCATTTTTTCAGCCGCCTCAGAATCTAACGGAGAGGAGGCTTGAAGAGATAAGGTTTTAATCGCTTCACATAACGCTTTTGCGCCGTCTTTTTTAATCGCAACGGTTTCAAAAACAGGTACATCAAGCAATTCACTCAATTTTTGTGTATCAATTAACAAACCACGCGAACGCGCCACATCACTTAAATTGAGTGCCACCACAATCGGCAAGCCAAGACGCTTAATTTCAAGCACCATACGTAATGTCATACGTAAATTTGTTGCATCGGCAACGGCAATAATGCCATCCGGACGCTGCCCCATTTTGCCTAACACCACATCGCGCGCGACGGCCTCATCTAATGTAGTTGTACGTAAACTGTAGGTTCCAGGTAAATCAACAATACGAATATTCGCATCATCAATAAATGTTCCTTCTAATTTATCAACCGTGACACCAACATAATTAGCCACTTTTGCATTAGAACCTGTTAGACGATTGAAAAGTGCGGTTTTACCACAGTTCGGCGCACCTAAAAGCGAAAAATAGCAACTCATTTTATTCACCTACAATGCGACATAAAATCTTATCCGCCTCAGTAGCACGTAAGGCAAATTGCGATTTATTACCTAAACGTACCGCATAAGGCCCTTGACCTAACGGTCCTTTTGCAATCACTTTGAGCGACATGCCTTTATAAAATCCTAAATCTGCTAAACGGCGGCTCACAATATGATCAATCTCACCAAAAATATCACTGCTCACAATTTCATGAATTTGAGCCGATACATTTTTTTCCAGAGAAGAAAGTGAAATCACTGACATTTTGCACCTCTTATTTTAAATAAAAATAACTCGCATTATGATAACAAATGAGAATTAATCGTAAATAGAGAGATATTTCAATTCATTGATCTAAATCACATTTATAACGAATAGTTTTGTTTTAACGACTTTTTATGTTTTAATAGCTAAACTTATTATCGTATTAAGGTTTAATCGATGTATTCAGGTCTTATCATAGGGATGCTTTTCGGCATCTTACTTCAACGTGGGCAATTCTGTTTCGTTTCAGGATTCCGCCAAATTTATCAACAAAAAAGCATCCGTTTTCTCACCGCACTTTTTATCGCAATCAGTATTCAATCGATGGGGTTCTTTGCGCTCGCTGAATGGGGTGTAATCACCATTCCCACATCGCAACTTCCTCTTCTTGCCACCTTACTCGGCGGATTTATTTTTGGTTTTGGCATGGTGTTCGCAAACTGTTGTGGAAGTGGCGCATGGTTTCGCTCGGGCGAAGGGGCATTAGGCAGTTTTATTGCCTTAATCACTTTTGCCATCACCATGGCATCGACACAAACAGGTTCATTGAAAAATATCACTAATAGACTTACTACCAACCCAATAGAAATCGACAATATTTATCTGACATTAGGCATTTCTCCCTGGGTGTTGATTGCCCTTTTATTGCTGATTACTTTAGTTTTAATCAAGAAATACATGGCACAAAAAATCCCTCATACAGCTTATTTAACGCCATTAATGACAGGTACATTCATCGGTTTGCTCGGCATTGTAGCTTGGTATTTCAGCGCACAAGCAGGGCGAAATTACGGCTTTGGCATCGCTGTGCCGTCTGCAAACGTAGTGCAATATTTAGTGACCGGACAACAACGCTATTTGAACTGGGGAAGTTTGTTTGTTCTAGGCATTATTTTGGGGTCACTCCTATCAGCAAAACTCACCGGCAATTTCACCTTGCGCGTTCCTGAACCCCAAGATTTTTTACGTCGCATTATAGGCGGCGTGCTGATGGGAATCGGCGCAGCACTTGCTGGTGGCTGTACAGTAACCAATACACTTGTCGCCACGGCCTACTTTTCTTGGCAAGGCTGGCTTGCCACTTTCATGATTTTCATCGGAAGCTGGACAGCCACCTTCGTTTTCAAACGTTCTTAAAAAAGGAAAAAACAATGAAATTCTTAACCGCACTTTTAACAAGCACTATCGCATTAGCATTAACAGCCTGCGACGATCGTAGCGTGAAAAAAATCGATACCGAAACCTTACTCAAAAACATAAACAACCCCGATTATGTACTTATCGATACGCGCCAAGATAGTCTCTACAACGGTTTCAAAGATAAAAATGCCACACGTGGCGGACATATTAAAGGTGCCATTCAATTTACTACCGAATGGCTAGATGGCATTGCTGAAGATAAATTTGAAAGTTTTGCCGCAGGGAAAGGTATTACAAAGGAAAAAACTTTGGTGTTTTATGATAGTAATCCCGACAATTTAGAGCGAGTTTCAGCGGAATTCGCCGCAAAAGGTTACAAGGTTCGCGTATTTAATGATTATTTAAACTACGTCAATGCAACGGATTATCCACTTGAACAGTTCCCCCATTTCCAATATAGCGTATCACCACAATGGGTCGATGCGGTAATGAAAGGTGAAAAACCTGAAAGTTACAACAATGATAAATTTATGATTTTCGAGGTATCTTGGGGACCGTTAGAACAGGCTAAAGCTTATACACAACATATTGTCGGTGCATATCACTTTAATACGGATTGGATTGAAAATGACCCTATTTGGAATTTATCCGATCCGAAAATCATTGAAGCCAATTTGCTCAAAAATGGTATCACGAAAGACAAAACCATTATTTTATATTCGGATAATCAACTGGCCGCATATCGTTTATTCTGGGCACTTAAATGGGCAGGCGTAGAAGATGTTCGTGTACTCAATGGCAATCTCAGTACTTGGATGGACGCCAACTTACCAACGGAAACCCAAGTGAATATTCCACAGCCTGAAACGGCTTTTGGTGTAACCATTCCTGCACACCCGGAAATCAATATTTCGATGCCACAAGATGCCATTCAAGCACAACAAACCGGCACGAAACTCATTAGTAATCGGTCTTGGGATGAATATCAAGGCAAAATCAGTGGTTATGACTACATCCCCGGAAAAGGCGAGCCACAAGGGGCAATTTGGGGCTTCGCGGGAACCGATTCGTCCAATATGGCTGATTATTACGACCCCGACAACACCTTGCGCAACCCGAATGAAATCTTTGCCTTATGGGAAACCCAAGGGATTAAAAAAGGCGATAAATTAGCTTTTTATTGCGGCACAGGTTGGCGTGCAGGCGTGCCTTGGTTTATGACGCAATTGGCCGGCTGGAACAATACCTACATTTATGATGGGGGTTGGAATGCATGGCAAATGGATTCTAAATTCCCTGTTCAAAAAGGCGCACCCCATAATATGAGCAAACCGGATGCCAAAAATGATTTTGGGAAAGTGATGAAAAAAGGCGCATCTTGTAAGAGTTAACTTTAGGGTCTGTTTATCTTTCAATAAAAGGCTGCGGCGGAGCTTATTTTTTGCCCAATCAAGGCAAAAAAAACTGCCGTTTAGTCATTCTAAACACAAAAGTGCGGTCAATTTTGACCGTATTTTATTTTCCCTTTCGCTAGCTTTTTCAAGTATAATCGGCTTGATTTTCATAACTTAATGGTTACTCAATGAAAAAGAATGTTTATAGCTTAATTTCGCTCGCTATTTTGACCGCGCTTTATAGTGGGGTAAGCGTAGCGGATAATCGCGACTTGCATTTACAATGCTTAAATGGCGTACCACAATTTACAGGTGAACCTATTACAGGCGATCCCAATGAACAACCCGTTTATATTGAAGCAGACAGTGCAGATATCATCAATCCATCTCGTGCGACCTATAGCGGTAATGTGGATTTAAAACAAGGAAATCGCCATTTAAACGCACCGGAAATCGAAGTAACTCAAGAAGGTGATGGCGATAACGCACAACGTTTTGCTTTTGCAAAGGGTGCCTTTGATTATCAAGATGAACAAATCTACCTGAAAGGGAACGATGCAAAAGTTCACTTAAATAGCAAAGATACCGATGTGGCTAACGCTGATTATCAATTTGTGGGGCGTCAAGGTCGCGGTACAGCTGAAACATCTGAAATGCGCGAAAATTACCGTTTGCTGAAAAATGCGACTTTTACCTCTTGTCTGCAAAATGATGACTCTTGGTCTATAGTTGCCAATGAAATGAAACAATATATTCAAGAAGAATATGCAGAAATGTGGCATACGCGTTTTAAAATCGCAGGTGTCCCTGTATTTTATATGCCTTATATGCAAATGCCCATTGGTGATCGCCGCCGTTCAGGATTATTAATGCCTAATGCCGGTATTTCAAGCCGAGATGGCACTTGGTACGAGCAACCGATTTATTGGAATATTGCACCGAATTATGATGCCACCTTCACGCCTAAATATATGTCTAGCCGTGGTTGGCAGCTTAATTCTGAATTTCGTTATTTAACCCCATTTGGTACAGGTTTACTTGCTAACGAATACATAGGTAAAGATCGTTACGATAATTTTACTGAAGAAAATCGTTCTCGTCATTTGTTCCGTTGGTTGCACAATGCGAGTCTATTTGGTGATTGGCGTTTTAACATTGATTACACACGTGTAAGTGATAAACGTTATTTTAGTGATTTTGATTCTGTTTATGGAAGTAGCACAGACGGTTACGCCACGCAATCTACCCGTTTAAGTTATTACCAACCAAACTGGAATTTAGCGATTTCAGCAAAACAATATCAGATTTTTGATGAGGTCAATATTGGACCTTATAAAGCCTTGCCGCAAATTGATTTCAATTACTACAAAAATGGTTTAGCCAATGGTTGGGGTGATTTTAAACTCTTTGCTCAAGCGGTACACTTTGACAATACAAGTAAAAGCATGCCAACTGCATGGCGCTATCATTTAGAGCCAAGTTTGACTGTGCCTTTAGCAAACCGTTACGGTAGCCTAAATATTGAAACCAAACTTTATGCGACACATTATCAACAAAAAGCAGGGACAGGGGTCGATAGAGATATTGAACATTCTGTCAATCGAGTCATTCCACAAGTTAAAGTTGATTTTCAATCTGTTTTGGCAAGTAATGAACACTTCATCGATGGCTATACACAAACCATTGAACCACATATTCAATATTTATATCGCCCATATCGCGATCAAAGCAATATCGGTTCACAACAACATACTGACTATCTTGGTTTAGGCTACGACTCTGTTTTATTACAACAGGATTACTTCTCGCTTTTCCGTGATCGCCGTTATAGCGGTTTAGACCGAATTGCCTCGGCAAATCAATTTACCTTAGGCGGTACAACACGTTTTTATGATGCTAATGCCGAAGAGCGTTTTAATTTATCCCTTGGGCAAATTGTTTATCTCAATAATTCTCGTATTGATGATTCAACAGAAAATAGCACCACAGGACGCTCATCTTCTTGGTCATTAGAAAGCAACTGGAAAATCAATGACCAATGGAATTGGCGTGCAAGTTACCAATACGACACACGTTTAGATCACACGTCTTTAGCGAATACCAGCTTGGAATATAATCTTTCAGGCAATAACCTTGTTCAATTAAATTATCGTTATGCCAGCAAAGATTATATTGACCAAAATCTCACCTCTAGCGTAAACCGTTATAATCAAGATATTCAACAACTTGGTGGAACAGTCGCTTGGGAGTTAGGCGATAAATGGGCGATTGTTGGACGTTATTATCAAGACCTTGCGTTAAATAAAGCTGTTGAACAATATGTAGGCGTACAATACAACACCTGTTGTTGGTCTGCCGGCATTGGCGCACGCCGTTATTTGGTAAACGAAAGCACAAAAAGACGTTATAAAAACGAAAAAGACACGCTTTATGACAACAGCATTAATTTCACGATTAAACTCACTGGGTTAGGTCGTAATGATCACCATAGCGGTTTAGTGGATATGTTGGATAAAGGGATGCTGCCATACGTCAAACCATTTAATGACTAATTATTTTGGTAGGGACTTATTTTCGGGGAGATGCTATATCTCCCCTATTTTATTCTGAAATACACTGAAACTCGGGTAATAAAAAAGGCAATTTATTGCTAAATTGCCTAGGGTCTGTTTATCACAAATTATTTTTGCTCGTTCCAGCGTTTGATTGATTCACGAATCACTTCTTTCGCTTCTTCAATATCGCCCCAGTGAGTCACTTTCGTTGAACCCGGTTTTTTCAACGCTTTATAGTTGTTGAAATGGAATTCGATTTGTTTGATTAATTGCTCAGGTAAATCCGCTAATGTTTTGTAAGCATTGCCTGTATCACGGTCATCTGCCGGTACACAAACAATTTTGTCATCCACTTCACCATCATCCACAAATTTCATCACACCGATAACACGTGCTTCTAAAAATACACCTGTTGCAAGCGGTTCACGCGTAATTAAAAGCACATCTAATTCATCGCCATCTTCGTCTAAGGTTTGTGGAATAAAACCATAGTTCGTTGGTTTAGCAAAGATTTTTGGCTCTACACGGTCTAATTGGAATGCCGCCACTTTACGGTTCCATTCAATTTTGTGGCAGCTGCCTTCAGAAATTTCGTTTACTACGTTGATAATACCTGCATCAACATCGCCTGGAGTTAAGATTTGGTTAAAATCAGCCATTGTCTTTTCCTTTTATTCATAGGTTGTAAAATCGGGCAAAAGTATATCAGTTTTTGCCCTTTTGTATAGGGGCTGTTTATCTTTCAATAATCAATAAACAGCCTCAAGGTTATTTAGTCACAACTCTCGCAAGTCACATCAATCACATCAAAAAGTTTTTTCAGTTGGGGAACCAATAAACACACATCACGTTGGCTCTCCACCGTCAAATCCACCCAAACTTTTTTATTTTCAAGCAACATTTTCATTTCTGTCACTTGATAACCACGATGACGCACCACGCGCAAAATACGTTCCAATACTTCAGGGCGGAAATTGGCCACAATGGTTAATTCTGTCTTAGTCATAAAATCTCTCCAAAAATAACCGCACTTTACAGACTTTCTAACATTTCAGTATTCGGTGCGCCTGCCGGTACAAGCGGCCAGACATTTTCATCTTCATGAATACAAACATGTAAGAAATAAGCATTTTCTGCCGCCAACAAACGATCCAACGCCGCATTCACTTCGCTGGCTTTTTCAATACGCTCCCCTTGAATATCAAAGGCTTTAGCAAGTGTCACAAAATCCGGGTTATCATCTAAAATTGTTGCACTATAGCGACCTTTGAAAAACAGCGATTGCCATTGACGCACCATACCTAAACGCTGGTTATCCAACAACAAAATTTTCACGGGCACTTTGCCTGATTTCACTGCACCCAATTCTTGAATATTCATCATAATTGAGCCATCACCTGTGACCAAAATCACCTCATCTTGTGGACGTGCTTTTTTTGCCCCAATGGCAGCAGGTAAACCAAAACCCATCGTGCCGAAACCGGCAGAATTAATAAAATTTTCAGGTGCATTATGTTGAATATGTTGTGCCGACCACATTTGATGTTGTCCCACATCCGTCACCACAATCGCATTCTCTGCTTTTTTATTAGATAAGGTGCGCAATAACCAAGCAGGATTAATATCGCCATCGCCTTCATTTTCTTCATAAACCAAAGCAAAATCATCCATTAAACGTTGCACATCTTCGCGCCAAGGATCAATATCTAACGAAACAGTCAATGCTTGTAAAACTTGATTCAAATCTCCTTTAAGAGCAATATCAGGCTGACGCAACTTTCCTAATTCAGCCGCATCAATATCCGCATGAATCACTTTTGCTCCAGCAGCAAAACTCGCTAAATGACCTGTTACGCGATCATCAAAACGCGCACCTAACACAATCAATAAATCCGCTTCTTGTGTCGCATAGTTAGCCGCTTTAGTACCGTGCATACCAATCATTCCCATGTAATAAGGGGTTTCAGGCAAAATTGCACCTAAGCCTTTTAAGGTTGCCATACTTGGCACTTTTGCTGTTTCAAGGAAAGTTCGCAACGCAGGTACAGCATTTGCCATGCCTACCCCACCACCTACATACACCACCGGGCGTTTCGATTCTTTTAATAATCTCACCGCACTTTCCAATAATTCAGGTTTAAGTGCGGTCGGTTTTTCCTCTGTTTTAACGATAGGCATTAAATTCGTTTCAGCAAATTGCACATCTTTTGGAATATCAATCAACACAGGTCCTGGGCGACCACTACGAGCAATTTGGAAGGCTTGAGCAAAAATTTCAGGTAACTCATCTATATGTTGCACAATAAAACTATGCTTAGTACAAGCTAGCGATAAACCTAACACATCGGCTTCTTGGAATGCGTCAGTGCCAATTAATGAACTGCCCACTTGCCCTGTGATAGCAACGATAGGCACACTATCCATTAAAGCATCACCTAACCCTGTGACTAAATTGGTTGCACCAGGTCCAGAGGTGGCAATACAAACACCCACTGTACCATCCGCTTTAGCACGCGCATAACCAATAGCTTCCATTGCCGCACCTTGCTCATTGCGACAGAGAAAATGTTCAATACCACTGTCATATAAAGCATCATACACCGGCATAATGGCGCCACCCGGATAGCCGAATACTGTCGTTACGCCATGCGCCTTCAAGCATTCTGTCACTAATCTTGCTCCGTTCATTTCAAATCCTGTTAATCGTTTGCGAAACTGAAAGTTTTCATTATAGCGATATTTCGCCTTATTCCTACTATTTATTGATCTAAGTGCGGTTAAATCTCAATGAGTTTTGATATAATTCAAACAATTTTAAATCATAGGAAAATATTATGACGATGTTACCTTTCCGTGCCTTTGTTTCCGACATGGATGGCACACTTTTAAACGGCAATCATGTTATCGGTGAATTTACACGAGAAACCTTAGAAAAATTAGCACATAAAGGCGTGGATATTATCTTAGCAACGGGACGTGGTTACGCAGATGTCCTAGCACAACTTAATATGATGAATATTGAAAATGCCGCCATGGTCACCTCTAATGGTGCCGAAGTTCACGATCTTAAAGGAAACCTCCTTTATAGCAATTACTTACCCGAAGATCTTGCCTTTGAAATTATGCAAGAAAAATTTGATGAACAAACTATTTTTTTAAATAGTTATCAGGATAATGATTGGTTTATTAGCACAGATGTACCCAGTATGGCTAAATATCACAAAGATTCCGGTTTTAGCTATCAAGTCGTAGATTTCAGTCAACACCACGGACGCCACACCCAAAAAATCTTTTTTATCGGCAAAACCTTGGAAGATTTATTACCTTTGGAACAACGTCTAAAAGAAAAATACGGCGACCGCACATCAATTATTTACTCAACACCACAATGCCTTGAAGTCATGAATAAAAACGTATCAAAAGCCAGTGCGCTTGCAGAACTGGTGACGCATAAAGATTATGATTTAAGCGATTGTATCGCCTTTGGAGACGGCTTAAATGACATTGAAATGTTAAGCGAAGTGGGTAAAGGTTTGGTAATGGGTAATGCCGATCCTCGCTTAAAAAGCATTTTGCCTGATCTTGAACAAATCGGTTTAAATACCCACGAATCCGTAGCAAGTTATGTACGTGCGGTATTTGGCATTTATTAATATGAGTATTGATGAATGTGGCAATCTCTTTTGATCATCAGTAGCGGTGCAGCCCTAGGGGCATCGCTACGTTGGTTTTTAGGACTTTGGCTCAACCCATTGTTCCACACACTGGCTTTCGGCACGCTTGCTGCCAACTATATCGGCTGCTTTATTATTGGGATTTTCACCGCATTTTTTTTGCAATATCCCGCCATTTCCCCATCAACTAAACTTTTTCTGATTACAGGTTTTCTCGGTAGTTTAACCACCTTTTCTTCTTTTTCAGCGGAAGTCATGGAAAATATCATGGCAGGAAAAATAATAGAAAGTCTATGGATTATCGGGCTACATTTACTAGGCAGCTTAATTTGTACGTTTATTGGTATGTATCTAACAGGTATAGCACTTAAATGACCACACAGCATAAAAATATAACATTCCGCGCCAAAGCGCGCTTTTTTATTCACAAAAAACTACGCCAAAGTAACCGAATTTCTCGCAAATCTATTGAATTTGGTTGCTTATTAATTGGTGCAGCATTAGTAGCGTTATCTTCCCTTAGTTTCGCAAAATTAGCGGATTGGGGCTTGGAATGGAATGCCCACTGGTCAACCCAATATCCCCTCGCACCTTGGATTGTATTACCTTTAGGTTTAATGTTATTGGCTTGGTTTACACCAAAATACACGCCCTATGTATCGGGTAGCGGTATTCCACAAGTTATCGCCTCCTTAAGTTTGCCTTATGGCGCACAAAAAAATCGCTTACTACAATTTGTACAAACATTATGGAAAATTCCCCTAACGTTTTTTGCTATGTGTATCGGCGCATCTGTTGGACGCGAAGGGCCATCCGTGCAAGTGGGGGCAGCAGTTATGCTCGCGTGGGGAAATTTGTGTCGCCGCTATGGCATAGCTTTTACCGGCTTGAGTGCAAATGAATTAATGGCAACCGGTGCCGGAGGGGGATTAGCTGCCGCTTTCAATGCACCATTAGCCGGCGTAATATTTGCCATTGAAGAAATCGGTCGTGGCGTGTTATTACGTTGGGAAAGACGCGTGTTGTTAGGTGTTTTAGCCGCGGGTTTTATCTTAGTTGCCATTCAAGGAAACAGCCCTTATTTTCCACAATATCAAGGGGCTTATCATATCCCGAATATGTTAATGTGGATTTTAATTTGCGGCGTAATTTGCGGTATTTTTGGCGGACTTTTCGCCAAACTCTTAGCCAAAGGTGCCGCAGGTGTTTGCCCATCATTCATTCGCGGCTGGGTTCGCCGTCATCCCATTTATATCGCCGGTATTTTAGGCTTAATTCTCGCCGCACTTGGTGCTTATACCAACGGACAAACCTACGGCACAGGTTACCATGTTGTTGCCAACGCCCTAGACGGACAACCTATTTCCCCCGAAGCGGTAGGCATCGCCAAACTCTTTGCCACCGTAGGCACCTACTGGACAGGCATTGCAGGCGGTATCTTCACCCCATCCTTAACCGTTGGCGCAGGCATTGGCGCGCACATTCACAGCTTAACAGGGGGATTAGTCGATCAACGCTTGCTTGTATTATTATGTATGACCGCTTTTCTTGCCGGTGCTACCCAATCGCCATTAACCGCCAGCGTAGTCGTCATGGAAATGACCGGCACCCAACCCGCATTAATTTGGTCGCTCATCGGCGCCCTAATCGCCTCTTTTGTCTCACGCCAAATTATGCCAAAACCGTTTTATCACTTTGCCGCGGCTAGATTTCGCCAACGGGTGAGTGAAGAAACTAAATTGGAATACAATAGCTAAAAAAAGAGTGGTCAAAAGAAATATTTTTGACCACTCTTGGTTTATGAATTTAACAAACTATCTAATTTTTCCCACACCATCTCTGGCGTGATATCAATTAAACTTTGGTGGTAACCTTCAGCACTGTCTGTGCCTTTGCGGATTTTAATTAAGCCACCTTCTATTAAACGAATGATAATTGCTTTATCTGATAATGGAGGGGTGTATTGTGGGCTGGTTGGGCCGTAAACGGCCACTAAAGGACGATTGACGGCGGCAGCGATGTGCATTAAACCGCTGTCGTTGGTAACCATGGCGACACAATCGTAAATTAAATCAACCGCTTGGTTTAATTGTGTTTGTCCGGCTAAATTCACGCAATAATGACGAAGTGTTTCAGGCAAAGCGTTGCGAATTTGTTCTCCTACTTCCGTATCTTTTGCAGAACCAAATAAACGAACGCTGTAGCCTTTTTCAATCAACATTTGTGCTAATTTGGCGTAATGATAATGAGGCCAACGTTTTGCCGGGCCAAATTCTGCGCCAGGGCAAAAACCGATAGCAGGGCGATTTTCCGCAAGCGCGGTCTGTTTTTCAAAGATTTTTAAGGTTTGCGCGACATCTTTGTCATTAACCGTTAAATAAGGTTTAGCAATAGGCAAGGCTTCGGCTTTGGGAATAGAGCCTTTTTCATAGGCAAGCGCCACATAGCGTTGCACCATCATGGGATAGTCAGTTTTATTGCTACGCAAATCATTTAAAAAGAAATAGCGACTTTCCCCTTTCCAACCCCGGCGAACTGCAATTTTGGCAAAAAAAGGTATAAAAGCGGATTTTAAGGAATTAGGCAAAACGATTGCCATATCATATTGATGACGCAAAGATTTTCCGATTTTATAACGTTCCGCTAAATTAAACACGCCGTGACCAAGGGGCATTTCAATGGCGTGACGCACTTCGGGCATACGCGCCAATAAGGGTTTACACCAATTTGGTGCCAGAACATCTATTTCACAATGGGGGTATTGTTTTTTGAGAGCTTGATATAGGCTGTGCGACATCATCATATCGCCAACCCAAGAAGGGCCGATGATTAAAATATTCATAAAATTAACTCAATGTGCGGTTAAAAAAATCTTTGTGTATTTTGACCGCACTTGAGTTTTGTTGCAAGTGACAAATAACTAGAACGTATGCAGCGATTATGATGTAGTAGTTGCGCAAGAGGTTCAATAAAAAAGGCGGAATAAACATCCGCCTTTACGCCGTTTTTTTACCGTTCTAATGCCATTGCCAGCAAGGTAATTGGATGAATACAGGTGACATTACTCGACATATCAATTTGCCATTTACAGGTTTGACACTCAGAAATGACGTAGTCAAAACCACCCTCATTAATGTTTTCAAATAATGTTTTACCAATGGCTTGAGAGCTTTCGTAGTTTTCCGCTTTAAACCCGTAAGTCCCTGCAATACCACAACATTGACTTGGCAACATCACCACTTCAAGTTCTGGAATTTGTTTGAGCACTTCCAAAGTATAAGGGGCCCAACCTGCTTTTTCTACATGGCAAGCGGTATGATATGCCACACGCAATTTCAACGGTTTCAATGGCAATTTTTTACCTTGCTCAAAAAGCTTGAACAAATAGGGGGTTACCATGTGAATATGTGGACGCACCTTAACGTTGTCGATACCTAAAATATGATGATATTCATCCCGTAAATTCAAGGTACAACTTGAAGCTTCACCAATCACATCTAAGCCGTTTTCATCCACCATTTTTTCAATATAATCGGTGTTGAATTGGGCAATTTTTTTCGCACGTTCAGGAAAACTATTGACCATTAACGGTAAACCACAGCATTTTTCTTTTTCCAGCAACACCACACCAATATCGAGCGCATTAAACACATCAATCAATTCTTTGCCTAATTGTGGGTTGTTATAGTTCACATAACAACCGTGATAATAGGCAATTTTGCGTTCAAATTTAGCTTGTTGCGCGGCCATTTTTTTCAAATACCAGTTACGGAATGTGCCAAAAGCATATTTTGGTAATTGACGATGTTGGCTAACGCCAATGGTTTTTTCCAATAAGAATTTAGTGGCTTTTAACCCTGTAATTTTATTAACAATTGGTGCTAAAGGGGTGTTGAGCGATCCCATAATATCCGTATTACTTAAAATCGCATCGCGCAATTTGTGTAATGCCGGTTTATGTTGGCGATCAATATGTTTATTTCGCGCGCGAACAATAATATCCCCAATTTTTACATCCGACGGACAAGCCACTTCACAACGTTTGCAATTTAAGCAGTATTTTAATGCGTCATCAAAAAAATCAGCGGATTTCAAACGTAAACGCTCACCATCAGGTCCGGATTGTTTTGGACCCGGATAAAATGGGTTAACTTTTGTCACAGGGCAAACTGCAGTACAAGCAGTACATTTTAAACATTGCTCAAAACTTTCATCGGCATGTTCATGCTGATGAACGGCGGTTTGTAATTCTTTTTGCGCTTTAGCAATAAGTTCTTGAATATTCATTATCGCCTCCTTATTACGCTGAACGCGCCAAAATTTCATCGGCAACAGTTAAGGCTGAAACCACAGCCACCCCTGAGCCACAGCCCATTTCAATGCCGTTATAACCACCAACAACCATACCCACCGCATATAAATTTTCTAAAACCTGACCGCCCTTTTGGGTTTGACAATGTTCGTTAATCACCACACCTGCGGATTGATACGGCTGTGGTGAAGCAAAACGTTTGTGTGTCCAAGAGAAACGATCTGTCGGATTGAAAGTTTCCGATTTCACCATATCCACGCGGAAAATCGGTTCATAAATTTCATCAAATTCAGCGACTAAACCATTACTGAAAAAGCTCCCCGAAGCCAATACAAAATGTTCCGCACCAATCGGTTCATTTTCATGAATTTGAGTAAAAATTTGTTTAACCCGATTGCCATCAAATTCCGCACGTAAAGCGCGGTCGCCATTCATCATGGTTCCGCCTAAGGTTTCAAAACGATGACGCAAGATTTTATGTTGACGACCACCTAATAATGATGGTGGAAGGGTTGGTAATTCAAAGAGTTGCAAACTGGTACTGTCTTGCAAACGGTTAAAAAACTCTTGACTGTCTGAGCCAAAACAAGCCGGCAAGAATACCGCATCCACATTACCTGCCGCTTGTTTAATTTCTTGAATCAAGGCTTTAAAATCCACTTTTTGTTCAAGGGATTGGGCAATATGCACGCTACGAAACTCGCGAGATTGTTGGCGTAAAAAGTCTAACTCCGGCAAACGTAAAAAGCCCGTATGAATGTACATATGTGCAAATTGCGGTTGCTGCAGTAAGTTATCCGCCAACAATTGCGGTTGAAAATCGTGATAACCTTCAATGCCTAAAATAGCAATACTGTTATAACTTAACGGTTTTTCCGCAATCACCGTGGGTACACTATTTGGCGAAAGCCAAGTAGCTCGCAAGCCGCCCAATGGCGTTACACGATGATGATTTTGCTCAACAGAACCGAGTAAGCCCAATTTTAGTTTTTGCGCCAATAATTCAAAGGCTTTGGCTTTTTCAATCACGCGTGCTTTACCGATTAAACTGTAAGGATGCGTAGGCATTTGCGCTTTTAAATCATCAAAAGCGCGGTGAAAATTTATGACATTTTCGCCGGTTGGCAAACGGGCAAGTAAATCCATAGAACCTGTTGCAAAATCAATAGCTGCTTGTCCATTATTCACGATTGCGCAACGTTTCCCTTGTTCTTGTAAAGCGATGCCGCAAGTTAACCCTGCAAGACCACCGCCAATAATCACCACATCAAAATTCATTGTTGTTCACTCCTTCTACAGCTTGCGGTTGAACATCATTTAAGCCAAGTAAGCTTTGATAAATCCAGCTAGTAAATTCCGCTTCGCGCATAGCTTCGCCCCAGGCAATAGGTTGAATACCACGCCAACGTTCTTCCATAAAAGAATTCAGTTGCATCGTTGATTGGCGTGGTGTGGCCACCTCAAAACGTGCCATCAACCCTGCGGCACGACAAGCACAAAGTTCTGCTTGGCAAGTTCCCATTCCCACACGGGTACGACGGCGTAAATCCACCAGATTATTAATATCCAAATTATCCACGGCATAACGCACTTCGCCGGCAGTCACCGCTTCACACTCGCACACTAATGAACGGTCTAGACGTTCATTTTCAAGCATCGGTTTGGCGCGTGTTCCGTGGCGATAAACCGCTGAACTACTGATGGTTTTCGGAATATTAACGATTTTTTTATTCACTTCATCGCGGCTTTCATCTGAACCCGGTAAAGTGCGGTCAGCGGTTTCACATTTTTTGCTGATATTCAGTTTTTTACACACTAAATCTGTTGCCCATTCAGCCATTAAACGGTAAGTCATTAATTTACCACCGGTAATAGTAATAAAGCCATCTAATCCGTCGCGTTCAGCATGATCCAGTAACACAATACCACGGCTTACATTACGACCTGATGGGTCATCATCCGTTGCCACTAATGGACGCACACCCGCATAAGCACGCAATACGCGCGTATGACGCAAACTTGGTGCCAATTTTTCCCCTTCACGGAATAAAATATCCACTTCTTCAGGGGTAATTTCCATATTATCGATTTGATCATAAGGAATTCGATCGGAAGTCGTCCCAATCACACAAATGGTATCGCCTGGCACTAAAATATCTGCATCTGCAGGTTTACGACAACGGTTAATCACCATTTTATTAATACGGTGTCCCATCACCAATAACGCGCCTTTGGCAGGGAACATCCGAATTTTTAGATCCGCATATTCCGCAATACCTTGTCCCCAAATACCGCCCGCATTCACCACAATCGGAGCAAAAAATTCACGTTGAACACTATTTTTGTGATCGAACACCTTAACGCCAATCACTTTATCGCCTTCGCGAATTAGTCCTACGACTTCGCAATAAGTGAAAACTTGTGCGCCATGTTCAGTCGCATCAATCATATTCGCAGCCGTTAAACGGAATGGATCAATAGAACCATCAGGCACAACCACCGCCCCTACTAAATCAGGGTTAACGGAAGGTTCCATATAACGAGCTAAATCAGGATCAATGGCAACGGCTTCGATACCCGAATCCGTACAGGCTTGAATAAATTTCTTCTGATAATCTAAATCGTCTTCAGGCAAGGTAATAAACAAACCTTTTGTATCGTCAATACAATGGCGTGCAATATTTTTTAAGATAAGATTTTCTTTGATACATTCTTCAGCCGACTCACGGTCATTCACAGCATAACGTCCGCCACTATGCAATAACCCGTGATTACGCCCAGTCGCCCCAGTCGCAATATCACGGCGTTCTAATAAAATACATTTTAAACCACGCAATGCGCAGTCACGAGCAATCCCCGCCCCTGTAGCACCGCCACCAATAATGATGATATCTGTGCTCATTGGCGAAAAATCACCCGCATTTTTATAAAGAGATGACATTACCATAATGCCCCCACGAGAAATAAAGTTACGACAAAATCATTAGGCATATTTTACACTTAGAATAAAAATCACTGTTAAATTTAATAAATTTTTGTGAACAAGGTCACGAAATTTTGAAATAAATGTTTGTTTGATAAACAATAAATGAAAAAAGTGCGGTTAAAAATAATGAATTTTTCCACCGCACTTTAGGGTCTGTTTATTTTTCAATAAATAGACCCTAATCATTAAATTAGGTTGCTATTTTTTCAAAAACTCTACAGCGGTATCAGGGAAGTCTGTGAAAATCCCCGTTGCCCCCGCTTTGTTAAATAACGCATCATACATTTGATTTACATCGGTAAAGAATGTAGGTAAGGCATCTTTACGCACGGTGTATGGATGTAATTCTAATTTGTTTTGAGCAATATCCTGTGCCATTGGCGTGTATTTAATATCACCTAACTTAGAATTTTTATCATCCACCAACATATACCAACCTGGGCCTACGCCATCAGCATATTTAGCAATTTCAGCCATTGCACCTGTTTTGTGCATCCAGTCATAATCATAGTTGACCCATTTACCCTGCGCATTTTTTTCTTCCGTTTCATGCCAATCAGTATATGCTACAAGTTGAACTAATTTCAAATCCATACCCAATTTAGGCAATAATTCTGTTTTAATGCGTTTTAATTCATTGAAATCAAAGGTTTGTAAATAAACTAAATCATCTTTACTATCATAACCGTATTTTTTCAATACTTTTAAGGTTTCTAATGCAATATCTTTGCCTTCTTGATGATGTAACCAAGGGGCTTTGATTTCAGGATAAATACCAATTTTTTTACCTGTTGATTTTTCTAATCCCTGAATAAACTCAAGTTCTTCTTCAAAAGTATGGATCGTAAAATGTGATTTCCACATTGGGAAACGGTTTGGATAAACCTGAACTTGTTTACCCTTTTCCACCTTAAAGTTTTCTGTCATTTCAAGGGTTTTAATTTCTTTTAAAGTAAAATCAGTCACATAGAAACGTCCATCTTTACGTGCACGATTTGGAAATTTCTTCGCCACATCGGTTAAACCATCTAAAAAATGATCATGGATAACAATTAATTTGTTATCTTTCGTCATAGCTAAATCTTGTTCTAAATAATCGGCTTTTTGACCAAACGCAAGGGCTTTACTTTCTAAAGTATGTTCTGGCAAATAACCACTCGCACCACGATGAGCGATCACCAATTTATCTTTATTACTCATTTGCTGTACTTGTGCCTGATTAGAACAAGCGGTTATTGTTGCTAATGCAACGAGTGAAAATACCGTTTTTAATTTCATACCATATCCTTTTAACATGAAATGTCATTGACTTATTGAAATAAAAGGTGGGCATAAAACCCACCTTTACGGATATCAATACTATTTACCGTAATGATCGCCTAATTTCGCTTTATGTTTGCCTTCTTCAAGCATAACGATAAGCATGAGCAATACGGCTAATACACCACCGGCAATCATCACATAGAAACCGCCATCCCAGCCGTAGTATTCTGCTGCCCAACCAACAACTGCTGATGCAGAAACCGTACCACCAAGATAACCAAATAAACCGGTAAAACCTGCTGATGTACCTGCCGCTTTTTTCGGTGCTAACTCAAGAGCATGTAAACCGATTAACATAACAGGACCATAGATTAAGAAACCGATTGTGGTCATTAAGATAAAGTCGGTTAATTGATATGGGTTTTCATACCAAGCATGACCGGCATATTGTGCCAATTCCGCTTCAGGTGTTGCCGGGTTTTTCCATAACGCTACTACAGCAATCGTAGTTAAAATCATGAAGATGAAACCGGTTAAACCACGTTTACCTTTGAATACTTTATCTGATACCCAACCACATAATAATGTACCCGGAATTGCCGCTAATTCATAAATGGTATATGCCCAAGCAGTACCTTTGATGTTGAAGTGTTTCACTTCGCCAAGATAAACCGGTGACCATTTCAATACGCCATAACGGATTAAGTAAACGAATACGTTAGCAATCGCGATGTACCATAACAATTTGTTTTTTAACACATAAGTCACAAAAATTTCTTTTGTAGATAAATCGTGTTCGTAGGTTTTTTCGTTATAGTCATCTGGATAATCGTTACGCCATTTTTCAACCGGCGGTAAACCACAAGATTGCGGTGTATCTTTCATCACGAAATACACAGGAATTGCAGCCACCATAGCAGCGATACCCGGATAGTATAAGGCTTGTTGCCATACATCTTTCGCTGTAGCGTGAACACCTGTTTCACTGAAATAAATGGCAGAAGCTAATAACACCATCGCACCTGGAACCATACCACCCACATTGTGCGCACAGTTCCAAATAGACACGATAGTACCGCGTTCAGATTTAGACCACCAGTGAACCATGGTACGTCCGCACGGTGGCCATCCCATACCTTGGAACCAACCGTTTAAGAAAATCATCACGAACATAACCGCAATACCGGACGTTGCCCAAGGCATTAACCCCATCATGGTCATACAAAGACCTGAAAGTAACAAACCGAATGGTAAGAAAACTTTCGGGTTAGAACGGTCAGACATCCCTGCCATCACGAATTTAGATAAACCATAAGCCAAACCTGCACCGGTACCGATAATACCAAGCTCAGCTTTATTATACATACCCGCTTCAATTAACCCTTTTTGCGCCAAATCGAAGTTTGCACGCACAAAGTAATAAGCGGCATAACCAAAGAAAATCCCTGCAAAAACTTGCCAACGTAAAAATTTATACCTTGCATCAACTTTGTCTGCAGGTAGCTCCGCGATATGTGGAGCCGGTTTAAATGGACCAAACATAATAAACTCCTAGTTCATAAATTTAACACTCGGGTCTTTTTTATGCGAAAAACCCAAACCGCTGTGTTTGCTGCGGGGTAATATAGTTCAAAATAAAACTTTCACAAACTTCATTTATCAAGAATTGTGAAGTGCGTCACAAATAAAAATAAAGTGCGGTCAAAATTTATTATCTTTTTGACCGCGCTTTAATCTTTTATCTAAATGCTATTTACTGTTGAATAAAATAATCGTGGAAGCCTACCAGCACATTATTCACCGCCACAGCAGCCAAAATTAATCCCATAACCCGACTAATGACCGCCGCTCCCGTCATCCCGATAAGCCGCTGAATTCGGTTTGCGACTAAAAATAACAAATAGGTGATCAACAATACCGATAACATAATCAAAGTGGTAATAACCTGATCAGTAAAACTAAAACGATGATTATCCGTTAACAACACAATAGCCATCATCGCACCGGGTGAAGCAATGGACGGGACGGCAAGCGGATAAACCGCCAGTTCATTTAGATTGGTACTCATTTTAATCTCATGCTCAGGTTTACTTTCGCCAAAAATCATGGTTAAGGCAAAAATAAACAAGACCAAACCGCCCGCAATTTGGAAGGCACTCAAGGGAATTTGCATGGCTTCAAATAATCCCTGCGCTACCACCAAGAAAAACAGCAAAATACCACCGGCAATAATGACCGATTTTAAGGCAACTTTCCGCCGATCTTCTTCCGACAGACGAATTGTCTTTGTTAAATAAACAGGAATCGAACCAATGGGATCGATCACAGCCCAAAGTACGACAAATTGCACCATTAATGAATCAAACATGACCAAACCACCTAAACTTTATAAGTTTCTCAATACAGCGATACGTTTTTCTAATGGTGGATGACTCATAAAAAACTCTTTAGCTTTACCATTAATCATCATGGCATTTAATGAACCCGGTAATTCTTCTGGCGAATGAACGCGTTGTAAACGTTCCAAAGCTGCAATCATTTTTTCTTTACCCACTAATTGGGCAGAACCTGCATCGGCACGGAATTCACGATAACGAGAGAACCACATTGCAATAATGGTCGCTAATACGCCAAATACAATTTCAAGCACCATAGAGACTAAGAAATAAGTTCCCGAATGTTGACTTTCTTCGTTATCACTATTTCGCCCATTGGCTACTACGCTAGCAATAATGCGAGATAAAAAGATCACAAAGGTATTTAATACCCCCTGTAATAAAGTCATTGTCACCATATCACCATTTGCAATATGAGAGACTTCATGAGCTAACACCGCTTCTGCTTCATCTTTTGTCATGACATTCAATAAACCACTACTAACAGCCACTAAGGAATTATTTTTTGTCGCACCTGTGGCAAAAGCATTTACATCAGCAGAATAATAAATTGCCACATCAGGCATAGGAATACCGGCTTGTTTGGATTGGCGTGTAACAGTTTCAACTAACCAACGTTCAGCATCATTACGCGGAGTGGTAATAATTTCAGCACCTACAGATTTCAACGCGAGCGTTTTTGACATAAATAATGAAATCAATGAACCGGCAAAACCGAAAAGCATAGACATAATTAAAATACCGCCAGTACTATTACCAGCAATACCTGTTACGCTTAAAATAATCCCTAATACAATCATTACGGCAAAGTTTGTCGCAAGGAAAAGCATTATTCTCATCATACAAATCGTTCTCCAAAGTTAAAATATGGGATAAATTTTCTTAAATAGAATTTGTTTATCTTTCAATAGAAAGTTCAAAAACTAAGCCATTTTTCTTGCATCAAGAATATATGGTTTTTGATATTTCAAAATCATCGTATCCGCAGTAATAAAAAACAAATTTTCCACTTCTGCTTGCGCTATCAATAAACGATCAAAAGGATCTTTATGAATAAAGGGCAATTGAGATTGTTTTAAAATATGTGGTACATCAATGGCTACGGCTCGACAGCCTACATCAACTAACCCGCGCTCCAATGCCGCTACATCAATATCAAAATCAGGTTTACCCAAGCCAGATTTAATCGCAATTTCCCATAAACTCGCTAAACTAAAATAAAGTTCATTGTTAGTATCATCCAACAACTCCACTGCTTGCGGTGACAAAAACTCTTTTTTATCCCAAGCAAGCCAAAGCAAAATATGGCTATCTAATAACAACTTCATTCACTTTTTCCTTCAAACATCGCCGCGATTTCATCTTCATATAAGCGGTCAAAATTTTCAGGAATATTTACCGATTGATTTTTCATAAAACCAAAACGACTTCCATTTGGCACATTATCCAACGGCACAATTTTCACTTGTGGTTTGCCTGATTTAGCAATAACAATCGGCTTACCAAAACGCTTCACTTCGTCAACAAGGCGTGAAAAATGAGTTTTTGCTTCGTGAATATTTACATTCTCAGCAGATTGTATCAACATAAAGCCTTCTTTTTAAACTTAGTCCATATAGTTAGTCTATTCTTATTTTACTCTTTACTCAAGGAATATTTACATTGATTTTCCTTTGATCTAATACACTTGCAAAATCCCCCACAAACAAGGAAAATAACGCTCATTTTCTGTATAAACTCTGATTATTATGATTTTATTTTCTAATTTATCCCTAAAACGTGGGCAAAATTTGCTACTTGATAATGCCAATGCCACCATTAACCCAAAACAAAAAGTGGGTTTGGTGGGAAAAAATGGTTGTGGTAAATCCTCTCTGTTTTCCTTACTCAAAAAAGAAATGCAACCTGAAGGGGGCGAAGTCAGCTATCCCTTAAATTGGGCAGTGTCTTGGGTAAATCAAGAAACCCCTGCGCTAGATATGTCTGCCCTAGATTATGTCATTGAAGGCGACCGCACTTATACCCGTTTGCAACAAGAATTAGCACAAGCAAATCAACAAAATGACGGTAATGCTATTGCGCGAATTCACGGACAACTGGATGTCATTGATGCTTGGACCATTCAATCTCGCGCCGCAGCATTATTAAATGGCTTAGGTTTTTCGCAAGAAGAACTTTCGCGCCCGGTGAAATCCTTTTCGGGCGGTTGGCGAATGCGGTTAAATTTAGCGCAAGCATTGCTTTGCCCTTCGGATTTATTATTGTTGGACGAACCCACTAACCATTTGGATTTAGACGCGGTAATTTGGTTGGAACGCTGGTTGGTGCAATATCAAGGGACATTGGTATTAATTTCCCACGACCTCGATTTTCTTGATCCTATCGTGAATAAAATTATTCATATTGAAAATCAAAAATTGAATGAATACACCGGCGATTATTCAAGTTTTGAGCTGCAACGGGCGGAAAAATTGTCACAACAGACCGCACTTTTCCGTCAACAACAAGAAAAAATAGCCCATTTGCAAAAATATATCGACCGTTTTAAAGCCAAAGCCACCAAAGCGAAACAAGCGCAAAGTCGTATGAAAGCCTTAGAACGAATGGAGCTCATCGCCCCTGCTCACGTGGATAATCCGTTTACCTTTTCTTTCCGTGAGCCCTTATCTTTGCCAAATCCCTTGGTGATGATCGACAAAGCCAGCGCGGGTTATGGAACAGGCGAAAGTGCGGTGGAAATTTTATCTAAAATCAAACTCAATTTAGTGCCCGGTTCGCGCATTGGGTTGTTAGGTAAAAATGGCGCGGGTAAATCCACATTAATCAAACTTTTAGCCCAAGAATTGACCGCACTTTCGGGAACCGTTCAATTGGCGAAAGGGGTTCAATTGGGTTATTTTGCACAACATCAATTAGAAACCTTACGCGCTGAAGAAAGTGCCCTTTGGCATTTACAAAAACTGGCCCCCCAGCAAACGGAACAAGAATTACGCAATTATTTAGGCAGTTTTGATTTTCACGGCGATAAAGTGAAAGATCCGGTGAAGCAATTTTCAGGGGGCGAAAAAGCCCGTTTGGTATTGGCCTTGATCGTTTGGCAACGCCCAAATTTACTGTTACTCGATGAACCCACTAACCATTTAGATTTGGATATGCGCCAAGCTTTAACGGAAGCTTTAGTGGATTATCAAGGATCCTTGGTGGTGGTTTCCCATGATCGCCATTTATTGCGCAATACCGTAGAAGAATTTTATCTTGTGCACGATAAGCAAGTAGAAGAATTCCGTGGAGATTTAGAGGATTACGCCAAATGGTTGAATGACATCAATGGGCAAGAAAAAAGTGCGGTAAAAAATGAGGATGGTTTGAAAACAGAAAATGAAAATTCAAGCCAAAATAGGAAAGAACAAAAACGCCGTGAAGCAGAATTACGCCAACAAACTGCACCATTACGTAAGCAGATTACACAATTTGAAAAACAAATGGAAACCCTGTCTGCGCAATTAACAGAAATTGAAAATAAGCTTTCCGATAACCATATTTATGAAGTAGAAAATAAAGAAAAATTAACCGCACTTTTAGCAGATCAAGTAAAAACGAAACAAGCTTTGGAACAAGTTGAAATGGATTGGCTTGATACACAGGATCAATTGGAACAAATTTTAGGAGTACAAGAATGAACCCATGGGTCTTATTGGCTTTCGCAATTATAATTGAAGTCACAGGCACAAATTGCATTAAAGCCAGCGAAGGTTTTACCAAACCTTTACCTACGTTGATTGCGATCATCGCCTTTGTTTGCGCTCTTTATTTACTTTCAATTATTTCTAAAACCTTGCCTATTGGTATTGTTTATGCGGTATGGTCTGGTGCAGGTATTATACTGACCGCCATAATTGGCTATTTTGTTTTTGGACAAAAGTTAGATCTCGCAGGATTTATTGGAATTGGATTGATCTTAGCTGGCGTATTCATCATTAATCTCTATTCAACGCCTTCAAATTAAAGAAAAAAAGTGATGACATTATCGCTTTTTTTATATTATCTCATTTTTTATTATCAAACCTGTGAATAACTTATCTAAAAAAGCCTTTATAAACTGTGTTTTTCACTGGTATAAAATAATAAAATCTAAAGTCTGTGGATAACTCAAGGTTTTATCAACAAGTTTTATCCCTGTAAAGATCGGTTTTATATACAAGATCCTTTTTGATCTAACTTATTTATTTAAAACGAGAAAAGGCTTTTTTTCACAAGGAACAGTGGATCCTAATAACAATAATAATCAGATCTTTATATATAAATAAGATCTCTTTTTATTAGGCGCCGATCCAATTTAAGATCGAATCCGATCTATTTTAGCCATTTTCGTAATTCTTTCTTTCAGGGCTGATTAATTTTCGGTAGAATGTACGGCTATCTTTAAGCGGTGATCGGTGAAAGCGATCCTGACTTCCTTTTAACTTTATAAGGCAATTATGTTTTACACAGAAAATTACGATGTGATCGTCATCGGTGGTGGTCACGCTGGAACCGAAGCAGCTCTTGCGCCGGCGCGTATGGGTTTAAAAACCTTACTTTTAACACACAATGTAGATACCCTTGGACAAATGTCTTGTAATCCAGCAATTGGTGGGATCGGCAAAGGCCATTTAGTCAAAGAAATTGATGCCATGGGCGGCTTAATGGCAACCGCCACAGACAAAGCAGGGATCCAATTTCGTACTTTAAACAGCTCTAAAGGCCCTGCAGTTCGTGCTACTCGAGCGCAAGCAGACCGTGTTCTTTATCGTCAAGCGGTGCGTATAGCTCTTGAAAATCAACCTAATTTAGATATTTTCCAACAAGAAGTCACCGATGTATTGATCGAACAGGATCAAGTGACAGGTGTGGCGACTAAAATGGGCTTAAAATTCCGTGCGAAATCCGTGATTTTAACCGCAGGAACATTTTTAGCGGGAAAAATTCATATTGGCTTACAAAATTATGAAGGTGGACGCGCAGGGGATCCCGCTTCCGTGATGCTTTCTGCTCGTCTGCGCGATCTTGGTTTGCGCGTAGATCGTTTAAAAACAGGTACGCCACCACGTTTAGATGCGCGTACGATCAATTTTGATGTATTGGCAAAACAACACGGCGATGCACAATTACCGGTATTTTCTTTTATGGGATCGGTAGATCAACATCCGCGCCAAATTCCTTGTTTTATTACACATACCAATGAACAAACTCACGAAGTGATCCGCAATAATTTGGATCGTAGTCCTATGTATACCGGTATCATTGAAGGGATCGGCCCACGTTATTGCCCATCGATCGAAGATAAAGTCATGCGTTTTGCTGAACGTAATTCTCATCAAATTTATCTTGAACCGGAAGGATTAACTTCAAATGAAGTTTACCCGAATGGAATTTCAACCAGCTTGCCTTTTGATGTACAAATGGGCATTGTGAATTCCATGAAAGGGTTAGAAAAAACCCGAATTATTAAACCGGGTTACGCCATTGAATATGATTATTTCGATCCGCGCGATTTGAAACCTACTTTAGAAACCAAAGCGATTCGCGGTTTGTTCTTCGCGGGTCAAATTAACGGTACAACCGGTTATGAAGAAGCGGCGGCACAAGGTTTGTTAGCGGGGATTAATGCAGGTTTATTTGTACAAGAAAAAGAGCAATGGTTCCCGCGCCGTGATCAGGCTTATGTGGGGGTATTGGTGGACGATCTTTGTACATTAGGCACCAAAGAACCTTACCGTGTCTTTACATCCCGAGCAGAATACCGTTTGTTGTTGCGTGAAGACAATGCGGATATTCGTTTAACACCGATTGCCCATCAATTGGGTTTAATTGATGATACACGTTGGGCGCGTTTTAATGAAAAAATGGATAACATTGAAAAAGAAAGAGCGCGTTTAAAACAAACTTGGGCACATTTACAAATGGCGAACCTTGCCGAGCTGAATGCATTGTTAAAAACACCATTAGCCCGTGAAGCAAGTGGTGAAGATTTAATTCGCCGTCCTGAAGTCACTTATGATGCTTTAACCCAAATTGAGCCTTTTGCCCCAGCAATTGAAGATAAAGAAGCTGCGGAGCAAGTGGAAATTTCCATTAAATATCAAGGTTATATCGAACATCAACAAGATGAAATCGAAAAACAAAAACGTCACGAAAATACGCAAATTCCACCTGAATTTGATTACGACAAAGTGGAAAGCCTGTCTAACGAAGTGCGTGCGAAGCTAATGCAACACCGACCGGTGTCTATCGGACAAGCCAGCCGTATTTCAGGCATTACCCCGGCGGCGATTTCAATTTTGTTGGTGAATTTGAAAAAACAAGGGATGCTTAAACGTGGTGAATAATTTAGAAGCGGATTTAAGTCAAAAGCTCGAAATATTGCTAAAACAGACCGCACTTTCGTTGACCGATCAGCAAAAATCACAATTAGTGAAATTGGTGTTGTTACTAAACAAATGGAACAAAGCCTATAATTTAACTTCTGTGCGTGATCCTAGGGAAATGTTGGTCAAACATATTATGGACAGTCTTGTTGTAAGTCCGTATTTACAAGGTACGCGTTTTATTGATGTGGGAACGGGGCCGGGTTTACCAGGGTTGCCGTTGGCAATTATGAATCCTAATAAACAATTTTTCCTGCTGGATAGCTTGGGTAAACGTATTAATTTTATTAAAAATGCAGTACGTGAGTTAGGGCTAACCAATGTAGAGCCTGTATTAAGTCGGGTGGAAGAATTTAAACCCGATCATCAATTTGATGGTGTATTAAGCCGTGCTTTTGCAAGTCTAAAAGATATGACAGATTGGTGTCATCATCTACCGAGTGAATCGGGGCTATTTTATGCCTTGAAAGGGCAATATCATGCAGACGAAGTACAAGAATTGCACGCCGACTTTCAGGTTCAGCAAGTAATAAAATTAAGTGTGCCTGAATTAGAAGGCGAACGTCATTTAGTCTTAATTAAATAAGAGAAACCGTGCTTTAATTCGTTAAAGTGCGGTTATTTTTTACTGAATTGATTAAGCTAAAAATAATGAAAAAACAAGCCGTTGCATCTTGTTAAATTTTTGTAAACTAATTACAATTCTGGCGGTAAAATTTAGCTTAAATCAAAAAACATTTACTTTTACCTATTTTGAGTAGGTGAACGGTTGCAATCGACAGTTCAAGGCGTATAATCAAAATGTTTTTGTTGATGGGAAAAGTCTGTGTCTTTTGTGATAAATCAAGCAAAACAACACTATCGCAAAGCGTTGTTAATAGAATTGGGTATAATCATTTTTGCTACGTTGATAGTGTCAGTATTTAGATTTGATGTAACAATGTCCTTTTTATCGGGCCTATTATCAAGTTTCTTACCTTTTTGCTTATTTGTATATTGGATTTTTTTTAGATTTACCCCTAAAAATCAGTCAAAAATGACCGCACTTTATCGTGGTGAAGGTCTAAAATGGTTATTAACCATTGTGCTTGTGGTTGCAAGTTTCAAACTGATGATGAATTTAAATGTGTTAGCTTTTTTTATAGGCTATATCATGATGTTAGTGTTCAATAATCTCATCCCCTTTGTACTTTCAAAGGTCAAAATTTAAAGGACTATTATTATGGCTGGAACAACTGCAGAATATATCAGTCACCATTTGACGTTCTTATCGTCAGGCAATGGTTTTTGGTCAGTGCATTTAGATACGCTGTTCTTTTCTATCCTTTCTGCGCTCATTTTTCTCTTTGTCTTTCGTAAAGTGGCAAAAAAGGCGACTTCTGGCGTACCGGGTAAATTGCAGTGCTTTATCGAAATGATCGTAGAATGGGTGAATGGCTTAGTGAAAGATAACTTCCATGGTTCTCGTGATTTTATTGCACCGCTTGCCTTAACCGTATTCTGCTGGGTATTCTTAATGAATGCCATTGACTTAATTCCGGTGGATTTCCTACCACAATTTGCGAATCTTTTTGGTATTCATTATCTTCGTGCCGTACCGAGTGCAGATATTAGCGCAACCCTTGGTATGTCAATCTGTGTATTCTTCTTAATTTTGTTCTATACCGTAAAATCAAAAGGTTTTAGCGGTTTGGTGAAAGAATATACGCTTCATCCTTTCAATCATTGGGCATTTATTCCAGTGAACTTTGTGCTTGAAACCGTCACATTATTAGCTAAACCTATTTCATTGGCATTCCGTTTATTCGGTAATATGTACGCGGGTGAATTAATCTTTATCTTAATTGCTGTAATGTACATGGCGGATAATTTCTTATTACAAGCATTGGGTATTCCGTTACATTTAGCATGGGCAATCTTCCATATTTTGGTTATCACATTACAAGCCTTTATCTTTATGATGTTAACCATTGTGTATTTGAGTATTGCTTATAATAAAGCGGATCATTAATGAATTTTGTCGGATGTTTTATACATTCAACACAATAAAAGTGCGGTTATGCACACGACTATTTTTAAACTAAACCAGCCTTCGGGCTACAACATTCCTTAACTTAATGGAGATTATTATGGAATCTGTAATTACAGCAACAATCATTGGTGCAGCAATCCTTTTAGCTTTCGCAGCTTTAGGTACAGCAATTGGCTTTGCTATTTTAGGTGGTAAATTCTTAGAGTCTTCAGCTCGTCAGCCTGAACTTGCATCAAGCTTACAAACTAAAATGTTCATCGTGGCAGGTCTTTTAGATGCTATCGCAATGATCGCTGTAGGTATTTCATTACTTTTCATTTTCGCGAACCCGTTCATTGATTTATTGAAATAAGTCGGGCTTTTTTAACCGTTATTCATCGAATAACCTAACCGACTTTTAGGAGGGCGTTGTGAATATTAATGCAACACTAATTGGTCAACTGATTGCATTTGCCATTTTCGTATGGTTCTGCATGAAATTTGTTTGGCCACCGCTTATTAAAGCCATTGAAGATCGCCAAGCAAATATTGCCAACGCGTTAGCTTCGGCTGAAAAAGCGAAACAAGAGCAAGCAGACTCTAAAGCAGCAGTAGAACAAGAAATTATTGCTGCTAAAGAAGAAGCACAAAAAATTATTGAGTTAGCCAATAAACGCCGTAACGATATTCTTGAAGAAGTGAAAGTAGAAGCGGAAGCATTAAAAGCCAAAATCATTGAACAAGGCTATGCGGAAGTGGAATCTGAACGTAAACGTGTTCAAGAAGAATTACGCGTGGAAGTGGCATCACTTGCGATTGCAGGTGCTGAAAAAATTGTTGGTCGTACTGTGGATGAAGCAGCGAACAACGATATTATTGATAAATTAGTTGCAGAACTATAAGAAGGTTGGGCTTATGTCAGAATTAACTACGATAGCTCGCCCTTATGCCAAAGCAGCATTTGATTTTGCCGTAGAACAAAGTGCGGTGGAAAAATGGGAAGAAATGTTGGCGTTTGCTGCTCAAGTGGCAGAAAACGAACAAATCCAAGATTTCTTGAAAAATACCTTTTCTGCTCAAAAGGCCGCTGATACGGTAATTTCAATTTGTGGCGAACAACTTGATCAATATGGGCAAAATCTGATTCGGTTAATGGCTGAAAATAAGCGTTTAACGGTTCTTCCTGCTGTTTTTGAGTTATTCCAACATTATATGGAAGAACATAACGCGACAGCAGAAGTGGAAGTGGTTTCAGCACAACCATTAAATGCAACACAAGAACAAAAAATTGCAGCCGCAATGGAAAAAAGACTTGCTCGTAAAGTTAAATTAAATTGCAGCGTGGATAATTCTCTCATCGCAGGGGTTATCATTCGTACAGACGATTTTGTTATTGACGGTTCAAGCCGTGGACAACTTGCTCGTTTGGCAAACGAATTGCAATGATAAGAGGAATTTAAGATGCAACTAAATTCAACAGAAATTAGTGAATTAATTAAAAAACGCATTGCACAATTTGATGTGGTTAGCGAAGCGCGTAATACAGGGACAATTGTTTCTGTGAGCGATGGTATTATTCGTATCCACGGTTTAAGCGAAGTAATGCAAGGTGAAATGATTGCTTTACCGGGCAACCGTTTCGCGATGGCATTAAACCTTGAACGTGATTCTGTGGGTGCGGTAGTTATGGGGCCTTACGCTGATTTAGCGGAAGGTATGGAAGTACAATGTACAGGTCGTATCCTTGAAGTTCCGGTTGGTCGTGGTTTATTAGGTCGCGTGGTGAATACCTTAGGTGAGCCAATCGATGGTAAAGGTGAAATTCAACATGACGGTTTCTCGCCGGTTGAAGTGATTGCCCCAGGTGTAATCGATCGTAAATCTGTAGACCAACCTGTTCAAACCGGTTATAAAGGTGTGGATGCCATGGTGCCAATCGGTCGTGGTCAACGTGAGTTGATTATCGGTGACCGTCAAACAGGTAAAACCGCATTAGCGATTGACGCAATCATTAACCAAAAAGACTCAGGCATTAAATGTATTTACGTTGCGATTGGTCAAAAAGCATCAACCATTGCTAACGTAGTACGTAAATTAGAAGAAAATGGCGCGTTAGCAAACACTATCGTGGTTGTGGCTTCAGCCTCTGAATCAGCGGCATTACAATATTTGGCACCTTATGCCGGTTGTGCAATGGGCGAATATTTCCGTGACCGTGGTGAAGATGCGTTAATCATTTATGATGACCTTTCAAAACAAGCGGTTGCTTATCGCCAAATTTCATTATTACTTCGCCGTCCGCCGGGTCGTGAAGCTTTCCCGGGTGACGTATTCTATTTGCACTCACGCTTACTTGAACGTGCAGCACGTGTTAACGAAGAATATGTAGAACGTTTCACTAATGGTGCAGTAAAAGGCAAAACAGGTTCTTTAACCGCATTACCGATTATCGAAACCCAAGCGGGTGACGTTTCGGCATTCGTTCCGACAAACGTAATTTCGATTACCGATGGTCAGATTTTCTTAGAATCTAACTTATTCAATGCGGGTGTGCGCCCTGCGGTAAACCCGGGGATTTCCGTATCTCGTGTAGGTGGTGCGGCACAAACTAAAGTGGTGAAAAAATTAGCGGGTGGTATTCGTACGGCTTTAGCTCAATATCGAGAGTTAGCGGCATTCTCGCAATTTGCGTCAGACTTAGATGATGCAACACGTAAACAATTATCACACGGTGAAAAAGTTACTGAACTGTTGAAACAAAAACAATATGCGCCATTAAATGTCGCAGAACAAGCAGTGCTTTTATTTGCGGTTGAATTTGGTTATTTAGATGATGTGGAACTTAACAAAATTGCTGATTTTGAGACCGCACTTTTAGATTACGCCAACCGTACTCACACCGAATTTATGCAAGAGTTAAGCAAATCAGGTAACTACAACGATGAGATTAAAGCTCAGTTGCAAGCTATCTTAGATAACTTTAAAGCAAATAATACGTGGTAATAAGTTCGGAGAAAGACAATGGCTAGTGGAAAAGAGATAAAAACCAAAATTGCCAGCGTACAAAGTACGCAAAAAATTACTAAGGCAATGGAAATGGTTGCCACCTCGAAAATGCGTAAAACGCAGGATCGTATGGCAGCATCTCGTCCTTACTCTGAAACCATTAGAAACGTTATTAGCCACGTGTCTAAAGCCAGCATAGGTTATAAACACCCATTTTTAGTAGAACGTGAAATTAAAAAAGTGGGTGTGTTAATTGTTTCAACTGACCGCGGTATGTGTGGCGGTTTGAACATTAACCTGTTTAAAACCGTGTTAACTGAAATCAAACAATGGAAAGAAAAAGGTGTCACCGTTGAAGTGGGCGTTATTGGCTCAAAAGGTATCGCCTTTTTCCGTTCAGTGGGATTAACTATTCGCGCGCAACATTCCGGGATGGGGGATAATCCCTCCGTAGAAGAGTTGTTAGGCATTGCAAACGGTATGTTTACTGCCTATAAAAATGGTGAATTTGATGCGTTATACATTGCTTATAACAAATTTGTTAACACAATGTCGCAAAAACCATGTTTTGAGCAGTTAGTTCCATTGCCAGAACTTGATTCAGATCAGTTAGGCGAAAGACAACAATCTTGGGATTATATTTACGAACCGGATCCAAAAGTGTTATTGGATAGTTTATTGATTCGTTATTTAGAATCTCAAGTTTATCAATCAGTGGTTGATAACTTAGCTTCAGAGCAGGCAGCTCGAATGGTCGCAATGAAAGCAGCAACAGATAATGCAGGTAACTTAATTGGCGACTTGCAGTTGGTGTATAACAAAGCCCGTCAAGCAAGTATCACAAATGAATTAAATGAAATTGTTGCAGGCGCTGCAGCAATTTAATGGAGAAAAGCGGTAATGTCAGCAGGAAAAATTGTACAGATTATCGGTGCGGTAATCGATGTTGAATTCCCACAGGATGCAGTACCAAAAGTTTACGATGCATTAAAAGTTGAAGGTGCAAGTTTAACACTTGAAGTTCAACAACAACTCGGTGGCGGTGTAGTGCGTTGTATTGCATTAGGTTCGTCTGATGGTTTAAAACGTGGTTTAAACGTTACAAATACAGGTCGTCCTATTTCAGTACCAGTGGGCACTAAAACCCTTGGTCGTATTATGAACGTATTGGGTGAGCCTATTGACCAAAAAGGTGATATTGGTGCGGAAGAAACTTGGGCAATCCATCGTGCGGCACCAAGTTATGAGGAACAATCCAATAGTACCGAATTATTAGAAACAGGTATCAAAGTTATCGACTTAATTTGCCCATTTGCGAAAGGGGGTAAAGTGGGTTTATTTGGTGGTGCGGGTGTAGGTAAAACCGTTAATATGATGGAATTAATCCGTAACATCGCTATCGAACACTCAGGTTTCTCTGTATTCGCAGGGGTGGGTGAGCGTACTCGTGAAGGTAACGACTTCTACCATGAAATGACGGAATCTAATGTTTTAGATAAAGTATCTTTGGTTTATGGTCAAATGAATGAGCCACCGGGTAACCGTTTACGTGTTGCATTAACCGGTTTAACTATGGCGGAGAAATTCCGTGATGAAGGTCGCGATGTATTATTCTTCGTGGATAACATCTATCGTTATACCCTTGCAGGGACAGAAGTATCGGCATTGTTAGGTCGTATGCCATCAGCGGTAGGTTACCAACCTACATTGGCAGAAGAAATGGGGGTGTTACAAGAACGTATTACCTCAACCAAAACTGGTTCTATCACCTCTGTTCAAGCGGTTTACGTACCAGCCGATGACTTAACTGACCCATCACCGGCCACAACCTTTGCGCACTTAGACTCAACAGTTGTATTAAGTCGTAACATTGCGTCATTAGGTATTTATCCTGCGGTTGACCCATTAGATTCAACGTCACGTCAGTTAGACCCACAAGTGGTTGGTCAAGAGCATTATGATGTAGCGCGTGGTGTACAAGGTATTTTGCAACGTTATAAAGAATTGAAAGATATCATTGCCATTCTTGGTATGGATGAACTTTCAGAAGACGATAAACTTGTGGTAGCACGTGCGCGTAAAATTGAACGTTTCTTATCACAACCGTTCTTCGTTGCGGAAGTCTTTACAGGTTCACCAGGTAAATATGTATCATTAAAAGATACGATTCGTGGTTTCAAAGGTATTCTTAACGGTGAATATGACCATATCCCGGAACAGGCGTTCTATATGGTAGGTTCAATCGAAGAAGTTATTGAAAAAGCGAAAAATATGTAATCACTTCAACTGATTACCAGATTGGAGGAAACATATGTCAACATTTACTTTAACAATCGTAAGTGCAGAAAATAAAATCTTCGAAGGCGAAGTAAAAAGTGTACAAGCTACAGGTATCGAAGGTGAATTGGGTATTTTAGCCGGTCACACACCATTACTTACCGCCATTAAACCGGGTATTGTAAAATTTACTTATAATGATGGTATCGAAGAAGTGGTTTACGTATCGGGTGGATTCTTAGAAGTTCAACCGAATGTTGTTACCGTACTTGCAGACGTGGCGATCCGCGGTTCTGAACTTGATGAAGAACGTATTTTAGCAGCGAAGAAAAAAGCTGAAGAAAATATCGTAGCAAAATCCGCTGATACAAATCATGAATTGTTAACAGCAAAACTTTCAAGAGAACTTGCAAAACTTCGTGCTTACGAATTAACGGAAAAATTAGTGAAAAACAAACGCTAAAATAACCGCACTTTAAGTCGTTCCTATTATGGGAACGACTTTTTTATTATTTGAGCCAAATCATGTCGGAACGCAATGTACTTATAGGGAGTATAAAATGAAATACAAAGCCATTTTCAGCGATATGGACGGTACGCTATTAAATAGTCAACATAAAATCAGCCCTAGAACTGAGCAAGCCATTAAATCCGTTATCCGTAAAGGAATCCCCTTTATTCCTGTCTCAGCCCGTCCGCCTTATGCCATAACACCTTATACAAATCAATTACAAACAAATGCCCCGATTATTTGCTATAGCGGTGCGTTGATTTTAGATAAAGAGTTAAATGAACTTTATAGTGTGTTAATTGATACGGCGGATTTAAATAAATTAACCACATTGCTTACGCCTTACGCGCATTTATCCATTAGCCATTATTCAGGTTTAAATTGGTTTGTTAACCAACATGACTATTGGGCACAGCAAGAAACGGAAATAACAGGATTACAGGCACAAAAAACACCTGAAAACATCCAAAATGTGCATAAAATCCTTATTATGGGAAATGCTGATGCGATTTTAGACGTGGAGCAACTTTTAAAGTGCGCATTACCACATTTAAGTATTCATCGTTCTAAACCTGAATATTTAGAAATTATGAATAAAGCCGCAACAAAAGCGAAAGCCATTCGTTTTATGGAACATTATTTGCACGTAAGTGCGGATGACGTCATCGCCTTTGGCGATAATTTCAACGATCTTGATATGTTGGAATACGCAGGTTTAAGTGTTGCCATGGGCAATGCCCCTGATGAAATACAACAAGTGGCAAAAGAAGTGACAGCAAACAATAATGAAGACGGTATTGCGTTGGTATTAGAAAGAGAGTTTTAACGGTTTTGGGGCATTGCATTGTTTATATAGCATTTACCCCATAATTATTATAAATAAATATCAAACCGATGATTCTTTGTTTCTCGGCTAAAGTGCGGTGCGATTTTTCCAAGAAATTCCGCATAATCGGGGCGTTTAACTACTACGCGCTTTTTGGCTAATTGCAAGGCGGGCTCAAGCAATGTATCTGCATCTAAATCCGCCCCCACTAAATGCTGAAATACACGCATTTCTTTTTTAACCAAAGCGGATTTTTGTTTATGGGGATACATGGGATCAAGGTAAACCACATCAGCAAAATCTGTTTCAGGGTTTAAGGCATTAATATGTGCCACATCAAGTAACTGCATATTTTGTTGCATCATGTCACCAATTTCGCTGTCTGCATAGGCGCGGCGTAAACCATCTTCCAATAAGAGGCGAACCACAGGATGACGTTCTACTAAACGGACTTGGCAACCAATTGCAGCGAGTACAAAAGCATCGCGCCCTAGTCCTGCTGTCGCATCAATAACCGTTGGTAATTCACTACCTTTAATGCCAATGGCTTTCGCTACCGCTTCGCCGCGTCCGCCGCCAAATTTACGGCGATGTGCCATCGTACCACTTACAAAATCTACAAATACCGCCCCTAATTTTGGCTCATCAAGTTTGCGCAATTCTAACCGCACTTCATTATTTATTTGAGTTTGTACCAATGCAAGGGCACTTTCCGGATTATGTGTTAAGCCTTTTGAGGCACAAAGTGCGGCGAAAATTTCAGGCGTTTCGGTTTCGCAAATTAATTGAATCATACTATGCCTTATTTGCGTACTAACCAAACACCTGATTCCATGTGATCGGTGTAAGGAAACTGATCAAACAATGCAGCGCGTTCAATACGGTGGGTTTGAGTTAATTGTTGTAAGTTCTCACACAGGGTATATGGATTACAGGAAATATACAAAATACGTTCGTAATTTTGTACTAGCTTCACCGTTTCAGGATCAAGTCCCGCGCGTGGAGGGTCAACGAAAATGGTATTACATTCGTAAGCTTTTAAATCAATCCCTTTTAGACGATTAAATTCACGCACACCATTCATTGCTTGAGTAAATTCTTCTGCAGACATACGAATAATTTGTAAATTATTTACAGCATTTTCCGCAATATTAAATTGTGCAGCAGCAACAGAAGGTTTAGCTATTTCTGTGGCTAATACTTGGCGGAAATTCTGCGACAGAGCAATGGAAAAATTCCCGTTACCACAATAAAGTTCAAGTAAATCCCCGGTAGAATTTTTCGTACAATCAATTGCCCATTCCAACATTTTGCTATTTACCGCCGCATTGGGCTGTGTAAAGCTATTTTCTACTTGGCGATATAGGTAGTTTTTCCCGTTAACAGGTAGAATTTCATCTACAAAATCTTGCTCAAGACAAATTTTTTGTTTTGTGGCGCGACCAATAAGTTGTACATCAAAATCCATTTTTTCTAACCGCACCTTAAGCGCACGAGCTGCCGCTTCCCATTGTTCGTCCAGCTTTTTATGATATAACAGGCTCACAATAATTTTATTACTTAAGGTGCTGAGATAATCAATTTGGAATAATTTGCGCGTTAAAATATCGTGCTCTTTTAATAAAGGTAAAAGCGCACTCATCATTCGATTGATTAGTTGGCTTGCAATAGGAAAATTGTCCACTCGATAACGTTGTTTTGTCTCTTGGTCGAACATAATGTGGTACAAATCCCCGTTATCATGCCAAACGCGAAATTCAGCACGCATGCGGAAATGTTGTTTAGGCGAAGAAAATACGTCCAATTCCGGCGCATTAAATGGCGATAAAAGCGCGGTTAATTTTTCGCGCTTTTGGGCTAATAAGTTATCGTATTGTTCAATGGGTAATGATTGCATTGGTATATTGACTTATTTTTCTAAATAGCAAAATTTTACCATACAAAAAAACAAAAGGCTTGATTTCTCAAGCCTTCTTTCAGTATTTAACAAGATTAATCCGCTGTTGCCATATCTTCAATACTATCAGCAACCACACCGGAAAGAGTATAAACACGTTTTGTTTTACTGGTTAATGTACGATATTTATTCCATGTTTTTTCAAAGAATGTTTCAGGTTGGCGTTCACCTTTACAAACAGCAACGAAAGCTTTTTCTTCTGCTGTTTTTGGTTCGCGTTCACCTAAATCCAAGGCTTTAAATGCTTGACCATATTGTTCTAACGCTTGTGATTCTTTGATGGTGTAATCACCGTGACGAGAAAAGCCACGTGGATAATTTTTGTCGTCAAAAAAACGACGTTCAACACTGAAACTCTCAGCCATTTTTTGCTCCTAGGGTCTATTTAATAAGGTTATTTTTTCAATAATTCGATCACTGTTTTTACATAATCGCCCACGAAATCATCTCGAGATAAACCTTCAGGATTTACGCGGAATTTGTTATTTACATAAAAATCTGGCACACCATTAACTTGGAATTGTTTCACTAAGTTCTGTTGTGTTTTCACTAACGTAGTCACAGCGAAACTATTAATGGTACCGTCAAATTGTTCTGCGGTGACGCCATTGTCGATAAATTTTTGGCGAATATCATCCATTGATTTAAATGCATTCGCTTGTGCGCCATCAAATAAAGCCGTTTTGACTTTATCTTCTACGCCTAAAGTCATGGCTAATGCCCAGGCACGTGTTAGGTTTTCCCCTTGAGGACCTAAGAAATCAACGTGATATTGTTTAAACGTGGTTCCTTTTGGTAACCCTTCTTTGACTTTTGCAGGAATTTTATACTGCATTTCAAAGCTATAACAATGTGGACAATAGAAAGAAAAAAATTCGATAACTTCAGGTTGCGCCGAACGTTCTTGGCTTAGGGTAATATATTGTTCGCCCTCTTTTAATTCAGCGGCTTGTGCTTGAAAACCTGCCATTGTCGCCGTTGCGATAATTAGTGTTGTTAATAATTTTTTCATTATCAATCCTTATTTAATAATACCGCGCGCTTTTAAAATCGCGGTTTTGAAGTCTTCTTCATAATCTTTTTGAATACCCGGAATGGGATCATATTTTCCTGCATCGCGCATTTTTAATTGATAAATAATCACTTCATCAGATAATTCAGCCAATGGCTTATCAAAACCGGCTTCATCTGCAATGCTTTGCAAAATTTGAACCAAATTCATTTCCGGGTCTTTTTTAGACCAATAAGGCTGCAAAAGTTCCAATACTTCATTTAGACGATGACATTTCATAAAAACTTCCTTTAAAATTAGATTTAATTGCATAGCAAATAGCTAGCGCAGAATGATACTTGAATTAGGGGCAATTGACAAACGATGTTCACTATTAGCGCGGTAATTTTAGCAGGTGGATTGGCAAGACGAATGGGCGGTGTGGATAAAGGTTTACAACTTTTTCATCATCAACCGCTTATTGCACAGGTTTTAGCACGGTTAAAACTTCAAATTAACGTTATTTCTATTAATGCCAATCGTCACCTTACAGAATATGAACAATTTGGCGTGCCTGTTTTTCCTGATGAAATGGCAGATTTCCAAGGTCCCCTTAGTGGAATGTTGACGGCATTGCGTCAAGCGAAGACTGATTTTGTGTTATTTGTTCCCTGTGATTGCCCTTATTTGCCTCTTAATTTGTTAGACAAACTAAAAAGCGCGGTGAAAAAAAAGGCTGTTTTATGTGCTTATGCCAATGATGGCGAACGCGATCACCCGACATTTTGTCTTATTTCTTGTCAATTATTGACCGCGCTTGAACAATATCTTGCTCGCGGTGAACGGAGAATATTCACATTTTTACGCGAACAAGGTGCAGTTAGTGTTGACTTTTCGCAACAAAAAGAGGCTTTTCGTAATTTTAATACCTTAGCTGATTTACAGGAGTGACAATGATGCGATGTCCTTGGGTTGGCGACAGCCAAATCTATATTGATTATCATGATAATGAGTGGGGAAAGCCGCAATTTGATAGTCAAAAGCTATTTGAAAAAATTTGTCTTGAAGGACAACAGGCCGGGCTTTCGTGGATTACAGTGTTAAAGAAAAGAGACGCTTATCGCGCGGCTTTTCATCAATTTAACCCTGAGAAAATCGCCGTAATGACAGCGGCAGACATAGATAAATTAATGCAAAATGAAGGCTTAATTCGTCATCGTGCCAAATTGGAAGCCATTGTTAAAAATGCTAAGGCTTATCTTCAAATGCAAAAGTGCGGTGAAAATTTTAGTGATTTTGTGTGGTCTTTTGTGAACCATAAAACCCAAATTAATGATGTGCCAACGCTGAGCGTTATTCCGGCCAAAACAGACACCTCAAAAGCTCTTTCCAAAGCCTTAAAAAAACGAGGTTTTGTTTTTGTGGGCGAAACCACTTGTTATGCTTTTATGCAATCCATGGGGTTGGTGGATGATCACTTAAATAGTTGCTCTTGCAAGGCAAAATAAGTTATAAATAAGCCGCTGAAATTTTCAGTTATAAGATATATGTTTTTTGTATTTCTTAATTTGATATAACATGGCTAAAATCCATTTTGTTTAAAACTTCATTCAAAAGGAAAGTATTATGTTTAAAAAATTTTTATTACTAGCGACCTCTGTTTTTGCTTTTACTTCAACACAAGCGTTAGCAGCGGACAGCTTAATCGATCGAATTAATAATAAAGGCACGATTACCGTGGGAACAGAAGGGACATACGCCCCTTTCACTTATCATGATGCGAACGGTAAATTAACCGGTTACGATGTGGAAGTAACTCGTGCTGTGGCAGAAAAATTGGGCGTTAAAGTGGAATTCAAAGAAACAGTTTGGGATTCAATGATGGCAGGTTTGAAAGCAGGTCGTTTTGATATTGTGGCAAACCAAGTCGCATTAACAACACCTGAACGTCGTGCGACCTTTGACAAATCCGAATCTTATAGTTGGTCTGGTGCAATGATGGTGGTGCGCTCTGATGAGGACAGTATTAAAACCTTAGATGACATTAAAGGACGTAAAGCGGCACAATCATTAACCAGTAACTATGGTGAACTTGCTCGTGAAAAACAAGCCAAGATCGTGCCTGTTGACGGGTTAGCGCAATCATTATTAGTTGTACAACAAAAACGTGCGGATTTAACTTTAAATGATAGTTTGGCGATTTTAGATTACTTGAAGAAAAACCCAAATGCAGGTTTAAAAACAGCTTGGGAATCACCGGCTGAAGATAAATTAGGTTCAGGTTTTATCGTTAATAAAGGCAATGATGAAGCTCTTGCCAAAATCAGTGCTGCCGTAGTGGAATTACAAAAAGACGGTACATTGAAAAAATTAGGTGAACAATTCTTCGGAAAAGATATCAGTGTTAAATAATTTTCTTCTTTCTTTACCTTTTATGACCGAGTCCCGTGTGGAGTTGGTCATTAGTGCTTTTTTGCCAATGGTTGAAGCCGCTTTTTTAGTGTCAATTCCATTGGCAATTTCGTCATTTATTATTGGGATGATTATTGCAGTCGGTGTAGCACTTATCCGTATTACCCCTGTAAATGGTCTTTTTCATCGCATTGCGTTGGTGTTGGTGAATATCTATATTTCCATTATTCGTGGTACGCCAATGTTAGTGCAGATTTCCGTCGTATTTTACGGCTTACCTGCCATTGGTATTTTTATCGATCCTATTCCGGCTGCGATTATTGGTTTTTCACTCAATATAGGTGCTTACGGTTCGGAAACGGTGCGAGCGGCTATTTCTGCTGTACCGAAAGGTCAATGGGAAGCAGGTTACACTATTGGAATGAATTATCTTCAAACATTTCGCCGTATTATCGCCCCTCAAGCCTTTCGGGTTGCGGTTCCACCATTGAGTAATACGTTTATTGGTTTATTTAAAGATACTTCTTTAGCCTCTGTTGTCACCGTGACAGAAATGTTCCGTGTCGCACAACAAATGGCTAATATGTCTTATGACTTTCTGCCTGTTTATATTGAAGCAGGGTTAGTCTATTGGTGTTTCTGCTGGGTATTATTCTTTATTCAAGCCCGTATTGAAAAAAGAATGTCTCGTTTTGTGGCACACTAGGAGATCCTATGATTAAAGTAAACAATATTCAGAAATCTTTTGGTGACAACACCATTTTACGCGGTATTGATTTAGAGATTACCAAAGGCGAAGTTGTGGTCATTTTAGGCCCTTCAGGTTCAGGAAAAACCACGTTTTTACGTTGTTTAAATGCCCTTGAAATGCCTGAACAAGGCACCATTGAATTTGATAACGCGAATCCCTTAAAAATTGATTTTGGTTCGAACCCTTCTAAAAAAGATATTCTTGCTTTACGCCGGAAATCAGGAATGGTGTTCCAAAATTATAATCTATTTCCTCATAAAACAGCCTTGGAAAATGTAATGGAAGGGCCGGTTCAAGTACAGGGAAAAAACAAAGAACAAGCACGACAAGAGGCTTTAGCGTTACTCAGTAAAGTAGGGTTAGCGGATAAAGCGGATCTCTATCCGTTCCAACTTTCAGGCGGACAACAACAGCGAGTAGGTATTGCGCGCGCTTTGGCATTACAACCTGAGTTAATGCTCTTTGACGAACCCACTTCTGCCCTGGATCCTGAATTAGTGCAAGATGTTTTAGATACCATGAAATCTCTTGCAAAAGAAGGTTGGACAATGGTGGTTGTGACGCACGAAATTAAATTTGCGCTAGATGTGGCAGATTTAGTGATTGTCATGGATGGTGGCGTAATTGTTGAACAGGGCTCGCCACAACAATTATTCGATAACCCACAACACGAACGTACCAAAGCCTTTTTACAGCGTTTACGTTCCCATTAAGCAAATGAATGAGCTGAATTAATAAACAAAAAAAGTGCGGTAAACTCACCGCACTTCAGCATGTTGATAAAGGTTAGATTTAAAAGATTAATTTTTCTTTTTTTTAACCGCAGTTTTTCGCGTTACAGTTTTATTTTCTGTTTTTTTTACCGTTCACTTTTTGGGTTTTAGGCGTTTCAGTTGAATTTTCCTCTTCCCATTCTTTTACTTTTTGCAAGAAGATACGTCCCATTGGTCTTGGATCTCCCGTAAACAAGGTTTGTAACCCATTGTTTTCAATAATATGACGGCGTAATGCTAAGCGTTCTTCATGGTTTTCAGCCAAACGAACGGCACGTTCTACATATTCATCCACAGTATTGGCAATGAGCCATTCCGGTAAGCCTAAACGTTTGAATAAGCCCTCGTCAATGTGTTCATGGACTTCCGGGCCTGTTTTACAAATCCCCACTAGGCCTAAGGTTACCATATCAATAATGCCGTTGGTGTTGCCGAATGGGAATGGGTTGACCATCATATCGCAATTGTGCAATATTTCTAAATATTGCTGATATGGAGTATGTGGATGTGCTGTGGCATTATCGCCCAAGTAAGATTTAATAAAACGTTCTACATAAGGGTGAGTGATGCCGCTGGATTGTCCTAAGGCAAAATGGAAATGGACTTTGACTTTAGCGCGATCGCGAATAACTTTTAACGCTTCTAAGAAATAAGGGTTTAATTTCATGGTCGTTGAGGCAATACCAATGTTGACGACCTCAGGGTTTTCACGCAACTTGTAGTTGACCGATGTAGGGGCTAAAGCGGATGGCACATAAGGTAACGCATCTTTCGGTAAGCGTAATAAGGTTTCGCTGAAACATTCTTCTGAACCCACGTAATCATCTTCTACAACAACATACTCGATAAATGGCGAATGGGTTGTGGCCGGATGACCTAATGCGACCGCTTGAATTGGTGCAAGGCGTGTATTGCTTAAGAAAATTGGCAATAGATCCATGCCAATTGACGGCATATATAAAATTGCCGCTTTATTTTGTTCACAAATATTACGCACAAAATTCATACGGTCTAAAATAGACTCGCCTTCCAACAAATGGAATTCATCAAATACCTCTTGCCCCGGTTGATCCACGCTGGAATTACCCAAACCAATTAAATGGAAATGTTCACGCGCAGCGATCATTGAGGTCGAGTGTGTGCGATAAATTGAGTGTGCCGAATGGAAATGCTCCAATACTACGACCATCACCGGTTTACCATTATGATAATCGATACTCGATACATCTCTATCTTGCCAACCCGCCTCTAAGATATGACGGCGAATCACTTGGTTTAAAGCATTTTTTACCCAATGCTTATTAGCCGCAATATCATAGCTACAATGCATATAAACATCGTGACTAATACTACTTGGTACATTATTTAAGTTCTGAATTTGGGCTAATTTTTCAGGGAACCATTGCAAAATGGTACCTCGTTTTGAGAAAGCCTCTTTTGTGCCAATAAAACGAGCAGATTGCAAGGCGAAACAGAGTGAGGCACAAGTCTCAGGGCTAACTTGCCAAAGCACGTCTAAATTCACATTTAAGTTCGATTCAGGTAAATAAAGAATACAGAACTTCACCAAACTTTCTTTTGTTCCGTCCAATTGCACATCTGTCGGGTCGTTATTGGCCGCATTCAAATTATAGACTTGTAGCACGTGATCAGCATTGATATAAGGTGATGAGGCAAAAATCATCGTCATCCAACGTTGGAATGAGAAAAAACGTGTCGCACCACTATCTGAAATCACCAATTCTTTATCGCTGAATAAGGTGCTAATAGCGGTTGCCATACGTGTACAGAAATATTTCACCATATCGTACTTTAACGTTGGCTCTTTTAGTTGTGTCGGCATTGAAAATTCAATCCCATCAATGGCACCAAAATTGCTGTCTAATTTGCCTAAGATATTTAATAGCTCAACACAGGCTTCTTCATAGCTTTTTGCGGCAACTGCTTGTTCAAAGCGTTCCACATTAGGTTTCTTTTGAGATTCGGTCATCACATACTCCTTAATTAACAAGTTCCCCATAAATCATATTCATCGGCATTGGTAATCGTCACATCTAAAACATCACCAATTTTCACCGCGCTTTCACTTAAATTATCTACATAAACTACGCCATCAATTTCAGGGGCATCTGCCATTGAACGACCAATAATGCCCTCTTCATCAATTTCATCCACGATAACTTTCAGTGTTTTGCCCACTTTTTGTTGTAAACGTTGAGCAGAAATCTGTTGTTGTAATTCCATAAAACGTTGGAAACGTTCTTCTTTGATATCCTCCGGCACTTGATCGTCCATGTCTGTGGCTTTTGCGCCATCGACCGGGCTAAATTTAAAGCAACCTACGCGATCAAGTTGTGCTTCTTGTAAGAAATCCAACAGCATTTGGAAATCTTCTTCCGTTTCCCCCGGAAAACCTACAATAAAGGTTGAACGTAAGGTCAATTCAGGGCAAATTTCACGCCATTTTTTGATACGTTCTAATACACGTTCCACGGAGCCGGGACGTTTCATGGCCTTCAAAATTTTCGGGCTAGCATGCTGCAATGGAATATCCAAATAAGGCAAAATTTTGCCTTCTGCCATTAATGGAATTAAATCATCTACATGTGGATAAGGATAAACATAATGCAAACGTACCCAAGCACCAAGGGTTCCTAACATTTGGCACAAGGTGATTAAATTATTTTTAATCGGCATTCCATTCCAGAAAACCGTTTTATTTTGAGTTTCTTTGCTTTGGTCAAGGGAATAGGCCGAGGTATCTTGAGAAACCACTAATAATTCTTTTACCCCGGAATCTACAAGACGTTTGGCTTCATCTAATACTTGTGTAATAGGTCGGCTGTCTAATTTTCCACGTAAAGATGGAATAATGCAGAAAGTACAATTGTGATCACAGCCTTCTGAAATTTTTAAATAGGCGTAATGCTTCGGCGTTAATTTCACCCCTTGACTCGGTACAAGATTAACATAAGGGTTGTATTCAGGTTTTGGCACATATTTATGTACGTGCTCCATCACCGCTTCATAAGAATGTGGCCCTGTAATTTCTAACACTTTTGGATGCACTTCGCGAATTTGATCTTCTTTTGCGCCCAAGCAACCTGTTACTAATACCTTACCATTGGCTTCCAAGGCTTCACCAATCGCTTCAAGGGATTCTTGTACCGCGGAATCAATAAAACCACAGGTATTTACGATCACTAAATCTGCGTTTTCGTAAGTGGGAATAATGTTGTAGCCATCGGTGCGTAACTCTGTCAAAATACGCTCTGAGTCCACTAAATTTTTGGGACAACCAAGACTAACAAAGCCAATGTTTGGGGTTTTAGACATAAATAGAACTTTCCAGTAAATAACGTTATTCGGACGCGTATTTTACCGAAGAACCCCAAAAAAGGCGAATTTTTAGTGTAGGGTCTGTTTATCTTTCAATAAAAGGCTGCGGCGGAGCTTATTTTTTGCCCAATCAAGGCAAAAAAACTGCCGTTTAGTCATTCTAAACAAAGTTTTTTTAACACAGAGTGGGCAAAAAAGAAGCCCGCCCCTTCGGGTTGTGCCTAAAAAAGCCATCGTCGTTGTTGTAAAACTTGTAAATAGTCCTGCTATTAACTGCGTTTTACGCCTAGCCGATGACTTTTTTAGGCGACAACGCAGCTTTTTATTGAAAAATAAACAGACCCTAAAGATTTTGTAAAGATTTAACTGCGTATTAAGGAGTATTTATGGCAGCAGCAGAAGGGGCTAATCAACTCATCAATGTGGTGACATTATTAACTGCCGCAGTGATTGCCGTCCCTTTATTTAAACGTTTAGGATTGGGGTCTGTATTAGGTTATTTAGCCGCCGGTTTAGTCATTGGCCCCTTTGGCTTAGGGGTGTTTACAGATCCCGAGGGAATCATTCATCTCGCTGAACTTGGTGTTGTGATGTTTTTATTCATCATTGGGTTAGAAATGAAACCCTCTCATATTTGGGGATTGCGTAACCATATTTTCTGTTTAGGTGCTTTTCAAATTGGCTTATGTACTTCCGCTTTAACAGGACTTGCCATGGCATTTGGGTTTGATTGGCGCGTGGCGTTTGTCAGTGCCGCAGGCTTTGTGTTAACTTCAACAGCGATTGTGATGCAAGAGCTCAGCGATCGCGGTGATGTTGCCACCCCAAGGGGACAAAGTATTGTTTCCATTTTATTATTTGAAGACTTATTGATTGTGCCTTTACTGGCCATCGTCACTTTCTTATCGCCAAACCACGTAGAATCCAGTGAGCCTTTATGGCAAAAAATTGCTTTGGCAGGGGGATCTATTGCGGTATTAGTGGCAGCAGGGCTTTGGCTATTAAATCCATTATTTAAAATTCTCGCCAAAACCAAAAACCGAGAAGTGATGACGGCAGCCGCATTATTGGTAGTATTGGGTTCCGCATTGCTAATGGAAGGCGGCGGTTTATCCATGGCAATGGGGGCGTTTGTGGCCGGCGTATTGTTATCCGAATCAAGCTTCCGTCATCAACTTGAAGCAGACGTTGAGCCCTTCCGTGGATTATTGTTAGGGTTGTTTTTCTTAGGGGTAGGCATGTCCCTAAACTTAACGGTGGTTATGGAAAACTGGGGCTTAATTATCGCAGGCGTGTTGAGCTTTATGTTGGTCAAAGCACTCTGTATTTATATTGTGGCACGTGTTACGCGCACCAGCCATGCCAACGCCATTGATCGTATGATTATTATGGCGCAAGGTGGCGAATTTGCTTTTGTTCTCTTTGCGGCCGCTGCCGCTAAAGGCGTGATCAGTGCAGAAGTCCAAGCCAATATGACCGCTATTGTGGTGCTCTCAATGGTTTTAACGCCAGTTTTCATTATTTTGCACAAAAAATATCTCATCCCACATTTAACCCATACGCAAGAGCAAGCGGCTGATCATATTGAAGAACAACATCCAACGGTGCTAATTGGTTTGGGGCGTTTTGGGCAAATTATCAATCAAATGCTCGTGATGACAGGATATCACCCAACTATTATTGATAAAGACGCGCATTTAATTGCCAATATGAAAAAACGCGGTATTAAAAGTTATTACGGCGATGCAACACGCCCTGAGCTTTTACATGCCGCTGGTGTTGAACATGCGGAGCTGTTAATCGTGGCTATTGATGACAAACACCAAGCTCTGCATATTGTTGAATTAGCACGCAAAATGAACCCGCAAATAAAAATTATTGCGCGTGCTTACGATCGTCTTGCCGTGTTTGATTTGTATGATGCCGGTGCGGATATTCAAGTGCGTGAAACCTTTGATTCCGCCTTGCGTGCCGGTAAAAAAGCCTTGCTTTCTTTGGGGATGGATGACGATGTGGTCAATGAAATTACCGAAACCTATTTCGACAAAGACCGTCATTCTATCAAGGTAATGGCGGAAGTGTATGACCCGAAAATTGCCCCATTTGAAAACGCGGAATTAATCAAAATCGCCTTGGAAGTGGATCAAGAATTAATGGCGGAAGTGCAACAGATTATGCAGAAAAAACATTAGTTCCTGAAAAATATCGAAAAAAACAACCGCGCTTTATTTCATGACAAAGCGCGGTTAATTTATTGTGAAAAATGAGGCGATTTATTTTCCCATCACTTTCACCACCACCGGAATTAACGCCAAATAAACCAGCTGTGCGGCTAGTCCTTCCATTGAAGCATAAAAGCCAATAGCGGTAATATTCGGTAGCCCGTCAATAATATGGCGTGGTAGCATTTGTGTCAGTTGCAAGGCCTGAATACTAACTCCAAGGATTTTAAAGCCAAGCCCGTAAATCAAGACTGTCATCACTTTGAATAGATGATGGATCGGCAATTTGTGGGAAAAGCGTAGCATCGCCCACGCCATTATCGCTAACAAAATAAGGGCAGATAAAATCCCCAGCAAGAAATCTTGCATCGTCATTAACGGCAACATTCCTGCGTAAAATAAAATCGTTTCTGCCCCTTCTCGAAAGACCGACAAGAAACTCAACGCCAACATTGAGAATAAGCTCCCAGTAGCAAGGGCTTGGGCAACCTGTTTATTGATAAAGTTTTGCCAACCTTTGAGCGAAGCCTTGCTATGCAGCCACGCCCCGACAAAAAGCATCATCAAAACTGCCACAATTCCCACTGCACCTTCGAGAATTTCACGGTTTGTGCCTGCGGAAATGGCAGGGAAAAGTTGTTGCAAGGCAATAGCTCCGACAATACTTGCTACAACGCCCAATCCAGCCCCAACATAAACCCAGCGTCTTGCTTGGGGTTGGTTGGCTACATTTAGGGTGGTAAGCAATGCCATAATAATCAATAAGGCTTCCGTTCCTTCACGCAATAAAATCAGCATTGCATCAACAATGCCATAGCTTGAAGCTAGATCGAGCCGTTGCAAATCGTCAAGTAAGGTTCTGAAATGTACTAGATTTTCCGCCTGATTGCCCTTCACCAAAATGACTGGTAAATCGCTTTCCACCCGATTATATAACGCACCGTCCCGTGTTCGCACTTCCCCTTCAAAGACTGCCCATTGCTGAATAAAGAGCGTAATGTTCGCTTGTCCTTGCGAAATTAGGTTCTCACTAAAGGCTTGATAACTTTTTTCCAGTAACGCAATGCCGTCTTTCAATGTGGTAGGCGCATCGGCTTGCACTGCTTGTGGTTGTAACTGTTTGCCCGATTTAAAATCCGCTAAAGCATCGCCTAATTTGACCGCTTGTGTTTGCATTTCAGGGAAATTTGCTGGTTCAGACAACATCGCAATTCGCAATAAGGTCATCGCCGTTTCAATCTGCCCGTAATGTCCAAGACTGGTTTCTCTCACCACTTTTTCATTCAGCGTCCAGGTTTGGTTAAACCGTTTATAGGCTTGTTGAACCGCATCTAAATCCTGTTGCTGTACCGCTTGCAACAGTTTCTGATAAACAGGCATCACTCGTTTGGCAAATTGCTGACGCTTCTGTTCGTAATCTACGGGGTTTTGCTCTTTCTCAAAAGCATAAAGATCCTTGGAAAGTTGCTCAAAATGGGCTAAATCAGGTTGAGCAATCGCAATTTTCAGCGAAGAACTGACCGCTTGTCCTGCTTGCGATTGATGGCTTGGGATCGCTTCAAAATCTTGCTGTAAAGCGGTCAAATAGGGCTGAGATTTTGCACTTTCCCCTTTTTTCACTTCCGCCATTGCATCGGATAAATGCACAAATAAGTGGCTGGTTTCCACCTTTGCATAAGCAACGCCCAGCGTTAAGCTGAGCGTAAATACGACAGAAAAGCGGTTAAAGTTGTTCAAACAATGATTTACCCAAGTAATCATTTTCATCTTTAACTCCTGCAAAGCACGCAAATAATCCGCTACCGATATGGGTAATGTATTCATTCATCTTGTCAATATTGCCAAGGCTGTTTTGAATGGTAATAAATTGTTGCGGATCTTTTTGGAATGAGATAAACAACAAGCCTGCATCAAACTGCCCTGTTTTCGGATCAACACCGCTGGCATAAGAGAAGGAACGTCTTAACATCTGTAACCCTGTCTTTTTCGCCAAATGTAAATGGGAAATTTCAGGAATAACTGGATTGCCTTTTTCATCTTTCTGCTCAAGATTAACCGTATCAAACTCCTGTTTCTTCCCAATCGGCGCACCGCTATCCCGATGGCGACCAAAGGTTTCTTCTTGCCCGTTGAGATTTGTGCGATCCCAAGTTTCCAAGTGCATCTGAATACGGCGAGCCACTAAAAATGTCCCGTTTTTCAACCAGTTATCGTCCTGATACCAAACGGCTTCATCAAGAGCTTTGCCTTGTGGATTACCCGTGCCGTCTTTAAAACCGAACAGGTTGCGTGGCGTATCGCCCCCTTCAAAGGAATTAAAACCGGCTTGGCTCCAACGCATTGTAATATTCGCACGAGCGGCACGCACCAAGTTACGAACAGCGTGGAATGCCACTTGCGGATCGTCGGCACAGGCTTGGATACAGATGTCGCCGCCGGTGTAATGCTCTTTGAGCTGATCTCGTGGAAAGTGCGGTAGATCTTTAAGCTGTTTTGGCTTGAACTGTGCAATGCCCAGCTTATCAAAGAAAGAAGCGGTAACACCAAAGGTTAGGGTGAGATTGTACGGATTTAAACTGTCCGCTTCGCCCGTATCGGTTGGCGGAATATAGGCATTGTCAGGGTAGCTTTTCACATTCAGCCCCTGCGTTAATTTCGCACTATAATCCGTCCATATTTTAAACATCTCTTTGATTTTATTAAGATCGGTAGAATGTAGATCTAGCACCATAAAATAGATATTTTTTTGTGCAGGTGTAGCGATACCTTGCTGGTGAATACCATAAAACGGATAGAGATTTTTAATTTTCGGTGTGGCACGTGGTTCTAAAGCAAACGCTGGGGACGCCATTACGCCCGCCCCCACTAAGGCAACTTGTTTAAGAAACACACGGCGATCAGTTGATTTTTCGCTCATTGTTTACCCTCATTTACCCAAAAGAATACCCATTTGCGCTAAAGGCTCGCCCAATTTATTCACCGCTTCCGCCAGTGCTTTAATCTCTTTATCGGTTAAATCTGTGTAAGGCACATAATCATAGCCGTCTTTTGCCTTATTATGTTTCGCCAATAACACATTCACATCTTGGAAGCGATCAGCAATCTCTTTTGCCAATTTCGCATCTTTTTGCTCTAATTTTGGCTTAAAGATCTCATAAATTTTTTCCGCCCCTTCAATGTTGGCTTTGAAATCATAAAGGTCAGTTTTTGAGAAAATCTCTTCTTCGCCCGTTACTTTTGTGGTGGATACTTCATTTAACAAATCCACCGCACCGGTAATCATTAAATCAGGGGTGACTTCCGCCGTTGGAATTTTCGCACGCAGCTCTTTCACATCTTTGATCAACTGATCGGCGGTTGCTTCTGTGCCTTTTGTGGTATTTTGCTCCCAAAGCACTTTCTCAATTTTATGGAAACCCGACCAATCTTTCTCGGTTTTTCCTTCTTCAGTTAAATCCGCAAGACGAGCATCAATACGAGGGTCTAAATCGCCAAAACTCTCTGCAATCGGCTCTGAACGCTCAAAATACATCCGTGCAAGCGGATAGATTTGCTTCGCATTTTGCACATCGCCGCTTTTCAAATAGCCGACGAATTTTTCAGTATCCGCAACCAACTGATCAATTTGCCCAACCACAAATTCCTTATAAGTTTGGGTTTCTTTGGATAAATCCGTTGCAAAAACTGAAGTGGCAACAAATAAACTTGAAATCGCAAGGGTGAGGGATTTTAAACGCATAAGTTCTCCTTTATTTATATGGTGTAAATGAAATTAATTCTCAATAAGATTAATGCATTAAGATAATTTTTGCAACCAAATTTAGGGGGGGGATTTTGGGGATAGTCAGATTTTCATTGGCAATGACGATCTGATAATTCTTCCCCAAAAAAAACAACCGCGCTTTATCCAATGACAAAGCGCGGTTTATTTTTATCTTAAATCAGACATTAGTGGTGATGGTGTCCACCGCAACCACAGCCGCCGTGACCGTGGTGATGATCGTGGTCGTGATGATGGTGACCATGACCGCCGCAACATTCGTGTTCTTCATCGTGATCGTGACCGCCACAACCGCAGCCGTGTTCGCTGTGAAGATGGCCGTGTGCGATTTCTTCTAACGTGGCTTCGCGAGTTGCGACTACTTCAACGGTAAAGTGTAATTCTTGACCGGCTAACATATGGTTACCGTCAACCACCACTTCATCGCCTGACACTTCGGTGATGATAACAGGTAATGGCCCCATATCCGTATCCGCAATAAAACGCATACCCACTTCTAATTCATCTACGCCCACAAACACATCTTTTGGTACGCGTTGAACCATATTTTCATTGTATTCGCCATAACCTTCTTCAGGTTTAACACGAACTTCAAATTTATCACCAACAGATTTGCCTTCTAAGGCATTTTCTAAACCAACAACTAAATTGTTATGACCTTGTAAATACTCTAAGGGTTGGTTCGCCGGTGCTTCGTCAACTAATACACCGTCTTCTGTGCGAACTTGGTAAGCGATACTTACGACAACATTTTTTGCTACTTTCATTTTGTTTCCTTATAGGGAGTTAAAATCGGCGGTATTGTATAGGATCTATACCGCCCTGTCATTATTGTTTACTGCTCTAACTCAATGGTGGCATGGAGCGTACTTTTCAAGTGTGTGGTACCACTTTCTAATTGCACCGGTTCTGCGCTTTTTGCTGCCGCCACCATTGGCGCGCTATCCATGGCGTAATTTCGGGCAAATCCCACGTCTTCACTCATTTTTTGGAAATTCAATGTGACGATACGATAACCTTTTGCCTGCAGTGTATCCGTTGTGAGTTGTGCTTTTTGACGGAATTTTTCCAACACCGCTTTCGTCATTTCATCTTCCAATTGATGTTGCACCTCTTTTGACAATTTTGCTTGCACAAAATCAATGGAAAAAAGATCGGAAATGTCGTCAATTACCTGCGAAAGTGCAAAGAAATCCTTGCTTTCCAACACTAAATCCGCACGTTCAATCCAGCCTGTTTTACGTCCTTTTTCATTATAACGCGCCGAAGTATGACGATTATTTTGTTGAATTTTCACCGCACTTTGCGCCTTAATTTTTGTCAAGGCTTGATTTAATTTTTCAGAAATATTTTTGTGCAAGGCTTTTAAATCCGTATTTTCTTCTTGAAGAAAAAGACCGACTTGCAAAATATCCATCGTCACTTCTTTTTCCACATCGACGGAAAAATTAACGCGCGGCAATTTAGGTTCTTCCGTTTTTTCTTGTGCTAACGCTGTCAACGGCAATGCCAATAAAATTAAAAAGAGTTTTTTCATCCCATTTCCTTAAAAGAATAAAACCGCCGCCCAAACCATCGCCAAATTCACCAAGGCGACAAAAACGGCTGCCGAGCCTTGATCTTTGGCACGTCCTGATAATTCGTGGCGTTCTGTGCCAATGCGATCAATGGCACATTCCACCGCGCTATTGAGCAATTCTGCAATAAGCACAATTAAATAAGCCCCGATCATTAAAATCAATTCGATTTTATTGCTTGCCAAGATAAAGGCTAAGGGCACAAGAAAAATCCCGAGCAACACTTCGTGACGAAACGCCGCTTCATTTTTAAATGCGCTACGCAGACCTTGTAGCGAATATTTGGTTGAATTAATTAAATGGGTTAAGCCTGTGGTTTTGTATTCCATAAAAAGTCCTAAATATTGATAAACCCTATACGAGCCGTATAGGGTTACTTAATCCGAGCCGCTCTGCGGCTCTGGTTTATAACCGTTTTACATCAATCACATCTTCCAGCGCGGAAAGTCGAGCTAAGATTTTGCTGAGCATTTCTACGTTGTTCAACTGAATCTCTAAATCCATGGTGGCGGTTTGGCGTTTGTTGTCTGAACGACTTGAAACCCCGGTCACGCTGATTTTTTCATTTGCCAACACAGTCGTAATATCACGCAATAATCCGTTGCGGTCGCTTGCCAAAACGCGAATCATCACATGATAGGCGGTATGATGATCTTGATTACCCCAACTGGTTTCGACTACACGTTCAGGGTGTGCATTGGCGAGTTCAGCAAGCTGTTCACAGTCCGCGCGATGAATAGAAATACCGCGCCCTTGGGTGACATAACCGACAATTTGGTCCCCGGGCAATGGTTGGCAACAACGCGCCATGCTGTGCATCAAATTATCTACGCCCTCCACCACAATATAGCCTTTCTTTTCGGCTTTTTGTTGGGCATAAATAGCACTTTTCTGCGTAACGTGACGCAAAATTTCATCATCCGCTTCTTGCGCCGTTGGTTTGACCAACTTGCTTTGCAAGAAGTTCATTAACTGATTTAGTTTTATATCACCACTACCAATACCGTTATACAAATCATCCAAATGTTTTAAGTTATAACGAGGTAAGGCTAATTGTTCCGCTTGTTTTAAGGTTAACCCCAAGCGGTTAAGTTCCGTATCAAATTGCTCTTTGCCGAGCGGAATATTTTTATCACGGTCGAGTTTTTTGAAAAATGCTGCAATTTTTGACCGCGCTTTTTGGGTATGGGTAAAGCCTGAATTGGGGTTTAGCCAGTCGCGGCTTGGATTTGGGTTCTTTTGGGTGATAATTTCTAATTGATCGCCCATTTGTAGCTGATAAGTAAAAGGTACAATGCGCCCGGCCACTTTCGCCCCAATACAACGATGCCCCACATCGCTATGAATAGCGTAAGCAAAATCCAAGGGTGTTGAGCCCGTTGGCAAATCAACCACTTCACCTTTTGGCGTAAACACATAAACACGATCATCAAACACTTGGCTACGCATTTCATCCAGCATTTCTGTACTGCTTGCCATATCATCTTGCCACGCCAACAGTTTACGTAACCAAGAGATTTTTTCTTCGTAGGCAGACATTGAGCCGGTGGAGCCTTCTTTGTATTTCCAGTGTGCCGCCACACCCAATTCCGCATCATCGTGCATTTTTTGAGTACGAATCTGTACTTCAATAGGTTTATCGCCTTTACCTAACACCACCGTATGAATCGATTGATAGCCATTCGGTTTTGGATTGGCGATATAATCATCAAATTCTTTGGATAAATGTTGGTATTTAGTATGAATAATGCCCAATGCCGTATAGCAATCTTGCAATGTCGGCACTAATACACGCACGGCGCGAATATCGTATAACCCACTAAATTCCAAATGTTTCTTCTGCATTTTACGCCAAATGCTGTAAATATGTTTTGGACGACCATAAACCGCGGCATTGGCAATACTTTCGCTGAGATAGCCCGATAATTCGGACACAAAATCTTGAATATATTGTTCGCGATCAAGGCGACGTTCTTTCAGTTGTTTGGCAATATTGAAATATTCGTCAGGCTGTAAATTACGGAAACAATAATCTTCCAATTCCCATTTTAATTGACCAATACCCAAACGATTAGCAAGGGGCGCATAAATATTAGAACATTCTTTGGCGGCGGCAATTTTTTCCGCTTCCGTATAACGCTTGTCCGCATCGCGAAGATAGGTAATTCGTTCGGCAAGTTTGATAATCACACAACGGAAATCATCTACCATTGCCAATAACATTCGGCGAATATTGTCCACTTGTGAGCTATCGCCTGATTGACTGGCGTTTAATTGGCGAATATTGTTCATCACCACAACACCTTTGACGAGCTTACAGATTTTCGGGCCAAAATCTTCTTTGATTTGCTCGATATTCACAATCTTGGCATTCACCACAGGAAAAAGCATCGCCGCTAACAGCGTATCGCCATCCATATTCAGACTATGCAAAATATCCACCATTTCCACACCATCGCGCAGATACCAATGGCTATTTAAGAAAAGTTGTTGCGCTTTTTCTTGAGCGTAATTCCACGCGCGCACCAAATTTTGTTCCGTTTCAACAGGCAAATTCAAAGATTGACACCAGTCTGTCACAGCAAAATCTTTTGGGTTTAACAGGTGAGAACCGCGCACAGCAACCATAAAACGTCCTTATTCTTTTCGTTCAAATAATGAGATACTTTCGAGATGACCGGTATGAGGAAACATATCAACCATTGCTACTTTAGCCAACCGATAACCGGATTTCAGCAATATTTCCGCATCACGCACCAATGTAGCCGGATTACAGGATACATAAAGTATTTTTTCTGCTGCCAACTCAACCAACGCACTTAAAGCAAAAGCCGCACCGCTACGTGGTGGATCTAACAAAATTTTGTTAAATTTCTGCTTTGCCCAAGGTTGTTCAGCAAAAGAGCTATCAAGATCGGTCTGATAAAATTCGACATTCAAACACCCATTTTGTTCAGCATTTCTAGTCGCCTTTTTGACCATATCCCAAACACCCTCAATGCCCACCGCACTTTGCACGTAACGACTTAAAGGAAGCGTAAAATTCCCCATCCCACAAAACAAATCCAACACCCGATCTTCAGGGGTCAAGGCTAACCAATCCAAGGCCGTTTGAACCATCTTCTGATTAAGCGGCGCGTTGACTTGAATAAAATCACGAATATCAAAATTTAAACGCAACCCATTCAATTGATAAAAGGGCAACTCACCACAAAGATGTTGAATTTGCGCATTATCTTGCACAAACAAACTCAACGCATGTTGTGCGGCAAACGCCATTAACAAAGCGCGGTCGGCTTCTGACAAGTTTTGTGTCACACGTAACAACATCGCCACCCCATTATCCGCCGACACGAGTTCCATGTGTCCCACGGATTTAGGTTGACCAAATTGCATAAAAAGTTCGGTTAATTTAGGCAGTAAATTATTCAATACAGGCTCAATCACATCACAATGATCAACCGCCACAATCTGTGACGCTCCCTTCTGACGAAAGCCAATCTCAAGTTTCTTGGTTTTTGTATTGAATAACATACTCAAGCGAGCACGGCGGCGATACCCCCATTGTTCTCCCACAATCATCGGCATCAGCTCAACATCTGCCTGCAAATTTTGCAGCCGCCGGAATAAGGATTTTTGCTTGGCGAAACGTTGCATTTCAACGGGAATATGCTGAGACTGACAACCGCCACAAACCCCATAAAAAGCACATTTAGGCGTTTGACGCACCGCACTTGCCGACAAAATCTTTTGTGCCACCGCCAAACCGTATTGACGTTTTTCTTCCGTCACACGCATTTGAACCCGTTCTGTCGGCAACGCATTTTCCACAAACCACGTTTTCCCTTGGATTTTTGCCACGCCTAACCCTTGATAATCAAGATCAACAATGTCCACCACCTGATTTTGTGAAGAAAAGTGCGGTGCTTTTTGGGTTGGTTTTTGAGAAGTGTAGAATAATGCCATTATTTTAAATGTAATATGTTTTGAGTGAATAATTCTCGACTTTTCAAGGGCTTATTGCCCAAATAAGGCTTTAACGCAATCCGCGTAAACCGCTTTGCCGCCTGTAAAACCGAAGGTTCTCGAAAATCTTGCGCATCAAAAGCCAACAACTCGCGACCATAAAAGGTCAAATTATCCTTAATCAAAGACGCAATAAATCCTTTTTCTTCACGATAACGATAAGTCATTTCGCTATCTACAGGCAACCCCGAACCGGCACAATGGGTAAAACTCACCCCATAACCTAGGGTTTGTAACAACTGAAATTCAAAGGTACGCAAGGCAGGCTCAACGAAATCTTCCGCCGCCAAACGGGTCAAACAACATAAATAATCTTGAAATAACGCCCCATTCGGCGTTTCAGGCTCGATTACCCGACACAGCAATTCATTCACATAAAACCCACTAAACAACGCCGTTTGTTGCAAAGGTAGGGTAATCGCCGCAGGTTCTGCTTTAGTCAAGGTCTTTAAACTGCCTTTTCCCGACCAGCGCAACAACAATGGGGTAAAGGGTTGCAACACACTTTTCCACGCCGAACGTTTCGCACGCGCGCCCTTTGCAAGTACAGTCAACCGCCCTGCTTCTTCCGTAAACAGATCCACCAACAAACTTGTTTCACTATACGCCTTACGGTGCAACACAAACCCGCGCTGGAAATTTTCAATGGTCACGTAAATTGTCAATGATGCGATTAAAAAGTCGGGGTATTCTAACAGAAAATTGACCGCACTTTTAGCATTATCTTAAATAAGATATACCCATAATCTTCAAGTAATCTTCGCTAAAAATAAATTTTGTGATCCACTTCACAGAACAAGAAAAAACCGATTTTATTTTTTATTGTTTTCCGTTATTTTGCGTAAAAAATGTTATCGAAACGTTTCGATGAGCAGAAAAATAATATGAAGGAGCGTAAAAAGTGAAAAAAACGACAATTTTAAATGCTCAACTTTCTCATGCTATTGCGACCCTTGGGCATACCGATATGATCACAATTTGTGATGCGGGATTACCTATTCCTGAATTTGTGGAGCGCATTGATTTAGCGTTAACCAAAAGTATTCCTTGTTTTCTTGACACGCTTTATGCCACCACCAGCGAAATGTTTGTAGAACGTGCTATTTTGGCGGATGAGATTAAACAAAAAAATCCACAAATTTTGACCGCACTTTTAGCGCATTTGAGCGAATTGGAAAAAGCGCAAGGCAATAACATTCCTGTGGAATATATTTCCCATGAAGAATTCAAAAAACTGAGCCATGAATCCAAAGCGATTGTGCGTTCTGGGGAATGTTCACCTTATGCGAATGTTATTTTAGTGTCCGGTGTGCCATTTTAGGACGATGTTATGGAACGAGAAACACTCTTAAAAATTAGTGGTGTCGATAAATCTTTCCCAGGCGTGAAAGCTTTAAGTCATGCCTGTTTATCTGTTTATGCAGGGCGTGCTATGGCATTAATGGGGGAAAATGGTGCAGGTAAGTCAACATTAATGAAAGTACTGACAGGGATTTATAGTAAAGATGCTGGTACGATTGAATATCTTGGTCATCAAGTGGCGTTCAAAGGTCCGAAACACTCACAAGAAGCAGGCATCAGCATTATTCACCAAGAATTAAATTTAGTGGGTAATTTAACCATTGCAGAGAATATTTTCTTGGGACGTGAATTTACTACGCCTTTTGGCTCTATCGATTGGAAAAAAATGCACGCAGAAGCGGATAAGCTGTTAGCGCGCTTAAATGTCTCTCATAGTAGCCATCAACTTTGTTCAGAACTATCTATTGGTGAACAGCAAATGGTTGAAATTGCCAAAGCCTTAAGTTTTGAAAGCAAAGTCATCATTATGGATGAACCAACGGATGCATTAACGGATACAGAAACTGAAGCCTTATTCAAGGTTATTCGTGAGCTAAAAGCGGAAAAACGAGGCATTGTTTATATTTCACATCGTATTAAAGAAATTTTTGAAATTTGTGATGATGTGACAGTTTTACGCGATGGTCAATTTATCGGTGAAGTGGCCGTTGCGGAGTTAACTGAAGATCGTTTGATTGAAATGATGGTTGGACGCCGTCTTGATGAGCAATATCCTCATGTTGATGTTCCTGAAGGTGAAGTCCGTTTAGAAGTTAACCAGCTCTCTGGTAGTGGTGTGCACAACGTGAGCTTTACATTGCGTGCGGGCGAAATTTTAGGCATTTCAGGCTTAATGGGTGCAGGACGCACAGAATTAATGAAAGTGCTTTATGGGGCGTTGCCTAAAGAAAGTGGTGAAGTGCGGTTAAATGGAAAAGCGATTTCAAATCATTGTCCACAAGATGGTTTGGATAATGGTATTGTTTATATTTCAGAAGATCGTAAAGGTGATGGTCTAATTTTAGGCATGTCTGTAAAAGAAAATATGTCATTGACCGCCTTAGATCATTTTTCAAAAGCTTGCCGTATTCGCCATGATTCGGAGCAACTTGTGGTAGATGATTTTATTCTCATGTTCAATATTAAAACCCCTAGCCGTGATCAGCAAATTGGTTTGCTATCAGGGGGAAACCAACAGAAAGTAGCGATTGCAAAAGGGTTAATGACTCGCCCTAATGTTTTAATTTTAGATGAACCAACACGTGGCGTTGATGTGGGGGCAAAAAAAGAAATTTACCAACTCATTAATAAATTTAAACAAGATGGCTTGAGTATCATTATTGTGTCATCAGAAATGCCTGAAGTGTTGGGAATGTCCGACCGCATATTAGTAATGCGCGAAGGGCGAATTAGTGGTGAATTTTCTCGCGAAGACGCGACACAAGAAAAATTACTTGCCGCTGCAATTGGTAAAAGTGCGGTTTAAACTGACGGAGTTTTTATGAGTACGCAAAATACGTTCAAATTAGGCAAATTCTTACTTGAACAACGTTCTATTGTGGCGTTATTGGTTCTGATTGCCATTGTTTCATTTATCAACCCTGATTTTTTCTCGATTGATAATATTCTCAATATTCTTCGCCAAACATCGGTGAATGCGATTATTGCGGTGGGAATGACATTCGTGATTTTAATTGCAGGGATCGATTTATCTGTCGGCTCTGTATTGGCATTGACCGGCGCGATTGCAGCATCACTTGTAGGCAGTGAATATCCGATTTTATTGGTAATACCTGCAGTTTTAGTACTAGGTACATTACTCGGCGGTATTAGTGGCGCCATTGTGGCAAAAGGGAAAGTTCAAGCCTTTATCGCTACCTTAGTGACGATGACATTATTACGTGGTGTGACCATGGTTTATACCGATGGTCGTCCAATTAGTACAGGCTTTTCCGATGCCGCCGATCAGTTTGCATTTTTAGGAACAGGCTATTTATTAGGAATTCCTGTGCCAATTTGGTTAATGGCCATTGTTTTTGCGGTGGCTTGGTACATTTTAAAACACACCCGAATTGGACGTTATATTTATGCCTTAGGGGGTAATGAAGCTGCAACGCAACTTTCAGGGATTAATGTCAATAAAATCAAAGTATTTGTTTTTGCTGTCAGCGGTTTCTTATCTGCCTTAGCGGGGTTGATCGTGACTTCACGTCTATCATCAGCACAACCTACAGCCGGCGTTTCTTATGAATTAGACGCGATTGCTGCAGTCGTTGTTGGCGGAACAAGTTTAATGGGCGGTAAAGGGCGCGTTATGGGAACCCTTATCGGTGCCTTAATTATTGGTTTCCTAAATAACGCATTAAATTTATTAGATATTTCATCTTATTACCAAATGATTGCCAAAGCGTTAGTGATTTTAGTGGCGGTACTCGCAGACAATTACCTTGGTAGTAAAAAAGCATAACCATCACAGGAGATTCCTATGAAAAAATTAACAACAATCGCATCAGCGTTAGCATTATCTTTCACATTAAGCAGTGCTGCATTAGCGAAAGAGACCATCGCATTAACTGTATCAACCCTTGATAATCCCTTTTTTGTGTCGTTAAAAGATGGCGCGCAGAAAAAAGCGGACGAATTAGGCTATAAATTAGTGGTGTTAGATAGTCAAAACGACCCTGCAAAAGAACTTTCAAATGTAGAAGACTTAACGGTTCGTGGTGCCAAAGTATTATTAATTAATCCAACAGATAGTGCTGCAGTAGGTAATGCAGTGGCGATCGCTAATCGAAACAAAATCCCTGTCATTACCTTAGACCGTGGTGCGGCAAAAGGTGAAGTGGTGAGCCATATTGCGTCAGACAACGTGGCTGGCGGTAAAATGGCTGGCAATTTCATTGCGCAAAAATTAGGAAATGGCGCAAAAGTGATTCAATTAGAAGGTTTAGCCGGTACATCAGCCGCGCGTGAACGTGGGGAAGGTTTTAAACAAGCGGTTGATGAACATAAATTTGCTGTACTTGCCAGCCAACCGGCAGATTTTGACCGAACCAAAGGTTTGAATGTGACAGAAAATCTGTTAGCAAGCAAAGGCGATGTTCAAGCTATCTTTGCGCAAAATGATGAAATGGCGTTAGGTGCATTACGTGCGATTGGCGCGGCAAATAAAAAAGTTCTCGTTGTGGGGTTTGATGGTACAGATGATGGCGTAAAAGCCGTGAAAAGTGGCAAACTTGCAGCGACTATCGCACAACAACCTGAATTAATTGGTAGCCTTGGCGTGGAAGCCGCTGATAAAATCTTAAAAGGTGAAAAAGTTGAGGCGAAAATTCCAGTAGCATTAAAAGTCGTAACGGAATAATGATTTAACTCAAAGGGCGTATATTTACGCCCTATTTTACCGAGGTCACATTATGAAAAAACTCACAATCCTAGGCAGTATTAACGCAGATCATGTGATTTCTGTACCGCACTTTGCTAAACCAGGGGAAACGCTAACCGGTTCAGATTACCATATTGCTTATGGTGGCAAAGGGGCAAATCAAGCGGTGGCGGCGGCGCGCTTGTGCGATAAATTGACAACAGCTATTAGCTTTATTGGTTGTATTGGGGCAGATGGCATTGGGCGAACGATGAAACAGGCCTTTGCGGATGACGGAATTCATGTTGCGCCTATTTTGGAAAAAACAGGGCAAACCACAGGGATTGCTATGATCCAAGTAGCGGCGAGCGGTGAAAATAGTATTGTGATTTCCGCAGGTGCCAATGGGTGTTTGGATGAAGCGCAAGTGGCGCAGTTTGCCGATGAAATTACGCAAGCGGATGCCTTGTTAATGCAACTTGAAACGCCGTTGCCAGCAATTTTGAAAGCCGCAAAATTGGCAAAAGCTCATGGTACAAAAGTGGTATTAAACCCTGCACCGGCACGGAGTTTGCCTGATGAATTATTAAGCCAAATCGATATTATTACCCCGAATGAAACAGAAACGGAAATTTTAACGGGGGTTACCGTGACGGATGAGCAAAGTGCGGCGAACGCGGCGCAAGTTTTTCACCAAAAAGGCATTGCGATGGTGCTGATTACTTTAGGTTCAAAGGGGGTGTATATCAGCGAAAATGGGAAAGGCGAAATTGTGTCAGGTTTTCGGGTTAATGCCGTGGATACCACGGCGGCAGGGGATACTTTTAACGGTGCATTTTTAACCGCACTTTTAGACGGAAAAACCACCATCGATGCCATTAAATTTGCCCACGCGGCGGCGGCGATTAGCGTGACGCGCAAAGGGGCGCAACCATCCATTCCGTCAAGACAGGAAACCTTAGATTTTTTATCGGCTCAGCAACATTAGATTTTTGAACTTATGGCAACAATGAAAGACATCGCGCGTATCGCGCAAGTATCCACCTCAACCGTATCCCATGTGATTAATGGGACGCGGTTTGTGAGTGATGAAATGCGTGAAAAAATTATGGCGGTGGTGCGTGAATTAAATTACCAACCCTCTGCGTTAGCGCGTAGTTTTAAACTGAAAAAAACGCAAACTATCGGTATGTTAGTCACAGCTAGCAATAACCCGTTTTTTGCGGAAGTCGTTGCGGCGGTGGAAGGCTATTGTGCCCAAAATGATTACAATCTCATTTTGACGAATACCAATGGCGATAGCCAACGTTTGCAAAGTAGTTTGCAAATGTTAATCCAAAAACAGGTGGACGGTTTGTTGCTGATGAGTACGGAAACCCATTTGGCGGAGCAGCTTTCTCTTGAGATAAGTATTCCTGCGGTGGTAATGGATTGGTGGCCAACGGCATTAAGTGCGGATAAAATTTTAGAAGATTCTGAGCTGGGCGGTTATCTTGCCACCCAATATTTGCTTGAACAGGGACATCGGAAAATCGGTATTATCACAGGAAATCTACAAAAACCGCTCGCTTTAAATCGTCTCAATGGTTACAAAAAAGCCCTATCCGAAGCGCAAGTTCCCTTAAATCCTCATTGGATTGTGGAAAGCCATTTTGATTTTGAGGGCGGTATTATCGGTATGGAAAAATTGTTGCAACAAAAAGAACGCCCAACCGCCGTATTCGCTTGTAGCGATACTATTGCTGTGGGCGCGTATCAAACTCTTTGGAAACACCAGTTAAGCGTGCCAAAAGATATGTCCATTATTGGCTATGATAATATCGATCTCGCTCAATACCTTGCACCGCCGTTAACCACCGTACATCAACCGAAAATAGAATTGGGCAAATTAGCGGTGGAAACTTTATTGGAACGTATCAAAAATCCTGAAAAAACGAACCGCACTTTAATTCTTAAGCCTGAAGTTATCTCGCGCAGTTCAGTTGCCAGACTCAGCGAATAATTGCTATATTGGCGTTTAAATTTCTTATTCAGCTTGATTATGAAAACGCCAACATTTTATCGCCAACATAAAAAAACACCGACCAAATCTCGTTCTGCGCCCCTTTCTTTAGCGGAAACCAAAATTATTTTGTTCAATAAACCCTTTGATGTGTTAACGCAATTCACTGATGAAAATGGGCGCGCTACACTCAAAGATTTTATTCCTATTCCCAATATCTACGCCGCCGGTCGCCTTGATCGTGACAGTGAAGGCTTGTTGATTTTGACCAACAACGGCACATTACAACATCGTTTAGCGGATCCAAAATTCAAAACGGAAAAAACCTATTGGGTACAAGTTGAAGGTATTCCGACAGAATCAGATTTGGATTTTTTACGCCGAGGCGTAGAACTCAAAGATGGCTTAACTCAACCCGCCAAAGTGCGGTTAATTTCCGAACCGAATTTATGGCAACGCATACCGCCTATCCGTGAACGTAAACAAATTCCCACAAGTTGGCTAGAAATCAAAATCCGCGAAGGCAAAAATCGCCAAGTGCGCCGTATGACTGCCCATATTGGCTTCCCCACTTTGCGCTTAGTACGCTACGCCACAGCGGGCTTAACCATAGATGGCGTTGAAAACGGCAAATACCGCGAATTAAGCGCGGTGGAAATTGAACGAGTTTTTAAATTGATGAAGATATAATAATCAAAGGTATAAATTATGCATAAACCCAATATCACTATGGCTTGTGTCGTGCATTGTAAAGGTAAGTTTTTATTTGTTGAAGAAATCGAATATGGCAATCGCACCTTGAATCAACCTGCCGGGCATTTGGAAAAGGATGAAAGTATTTGCAAGGGGCGAGCCGTGAGCTTTATGAAGAAACGGGGATTCGTGCTGAAATGCAAAAATTGGTCAAAATCTATCAATGGCATGCGCCGCGCAGTCAAACGGATTATTTGCGTTTCGTGTTTGCGTTGGAACTGGATGATTGGGTTGAGGTTACGCCATTGGACAGTGATATTACACGCGGTTTGTGGCTGACTTTAGAGGAATTTAATGCTTATATTGCGCAAGATGGGCAATGTGCGCGTAATCCTTTGGTGATACAAGCGATTCAGGATTATTTGCATGGGGACGGTTATCCTTTGGATATATTGACCGTATTTGAATAATAAAAGAGCCGCAGAGCGGCTCAGATTGAATAATCTTTTGCACAAGACGCTCGTTGAGCTTGTCGAAACGTAAGTCTTGTGTAACGCTGAAATGCCTTATTGTTCGACAAGCTCACCAACCGTGGTTCGGCAGCTCACTAACTGTCATTTCAGTTCTAAATATTTATTCTGCTTTTTTCACTAAAGATTGTATTAATATTTCCTGAGGATATTGTTTAATCACTGATAAGGCTTTTTCTCTTAAATCCTCCAATTTTTTAGGATTTTGAATTAACTCAATACAAGTATCAACTAACTTATCATAGGGCACACCTACAATTCCTTCTAATAATTCTTTTTGATCAATGGTTGTAGTTGGATTTACTTCAGAAACGATGGCAACACCATTATTCATTAAATAAAAACATCGAATTATTTCAAAAATTTCTGCTTCATAATGATGAATGTTAATAACCAGTTTAGATTGTGCAATATATTGATCAAGCTCTTTGCCATAAACACCAGCCAAGGAAACAACATTCAAACCATGTTCTTTAAGTTTTTCTAATATAGTCCGTCTTCTTTCATTAATTGAACCATAAAATAAAACATCAATAGTTTTTTCAACGTTATTATCAATACGTTTTAATTCAGGGACATAGCCAAACTGTAAATGTTGAACATGATTTAATCCTAATTTATTAAATAATTCAATATTTTTACTATTATAATCCCAAACCTGACATTTCGATGCCAAATATAAAATTTTAAAAAAGAAGAACTGGTGATACTCACTAAATTGCCAAGATGGTAATTGTTCTGCATTCACAATAATAGAATTTTTATTTAAACGAATTAAATCCCCCTCGTATAAGTAATGGGGGACTAAAATAATATTAGTGTAGTTGGGATCAGAATAAATAACATTGGAAGTGATTTGTGCATTAAACCCTAATTTACATAATGCAGAATGAATGGCTAATGCACAATCAGCAAACATTTCTTTTGTGTGTTCATGAGCATAAATTGTTGTGATATTTACATTTTCTTGTAGAATTGATTGATTGATTGATTGATTGATTGATTGATTGATTGATTGATTGATTGATTGATT